>JBLFZD010000277.1:0-5119 GCA_047610085.1 Ilumatobacter sp.
CGTCGTCGGACAGGTATGTGCAGTGGTCGACCGACGCACATCCGCAGTCGACAGCGAGTTGCACGCCGGGGCCGTGGCCGAGTTGGTTGCCGTGGAGGCGCAACCCGAGGCCTGCAGCGCGGCCAGCGTCGAGCACGGCTCGTGATTGGTCGGCGTCGAACGCACCCGTCTCGCAGAACGCGTCGATCCACTTCGCGTTCGGGCTCGCTGCGTCGAGCATCTCGTCGCAGACCAGGTGGATGTAGTCGTCGGCTCGACCTACGAACTCCGCCGGAAGCAGGTGGGCGCCGAGGAACGTGGACTCGGAGGTGTGTTCCCGTGCAATCTCAACGCTGCGAGCTTCGTCGACGACGTTGAGTCCGTATCCCGACTTGATCTCGATCGTGGTCGTACCTGCCCGGTGGGCTTCGGCCAGACGCAGGCGAACGAGGCGGCCGAGTTCGTCGGTCGAGGCACTGCGGGTGGCATCGGTGGTCAACCGAATACCGCCGCCGTCGTAGGGCTGACCGGCCATGCGAGCGGTGAACTCCTCAGCACGGTCGCCAGCGAACACGAGGTGGGTGTGAGAGTCGACAAACCCTGGGAGCACACACGCGCCGTCAGCGTCGATGCGATCGTCGGCGAGGACGCCCGCTGATCCGACATGTTCGACGATTCCGTCGACGACCACCACGCAGGCGTCTTCAATGATGCCGAGCGGACCTCGGCCGAGTTCCGGGTCGTTGGTGATCAACGATCCGATGTTGTCGATCGCAAGGGACCGAGTCGCCGCCGTGTCAGTCATCGTCCATCAGTTCCTTGATCGAGGCGTCGAGTTCGGCAGCGATGTCGATGGTCGCGTGGATGCCCGCTGCCACGATGTGGCGGCCATCGACGTGAACGTCAGTGACATCGCCCATTGTGGCAGCGAAGATCGCCGCTTCGACCGCTGTGTCGGGGTTCGTGCCCGCGGTGCGGACCGAGTCGAGGCGAATGGTGGTCAGGTCAGCCCGGTTGCCGACCGCGATCGTTCCAGCGTCGTCCCAACCCAGGCTGCGATGACCGTTGACTGTTGCCATTGCCAAGAGAGCAGCCGCTGGGTGAATGCCGCGTTCATGGCGACGCAGCCGTTCATCAAGTTCGACGGCCCGGGCTTCTTCGAACAGGTCGATGACCGCATGAGAGTCGGACCCCAACGCCATTGCAACTCGCGCGTCGGCGAACTGGGCGGTGGGCCCAATGCCGTCGCCGAGGTCCCGTTCGGTGGTCGGGCACATCACCACTGTCGCATCAGCCGCTGCGAGATGTTCGATGTCGAGATCGGTCAGGTGGGTCGCATGGACTGCGGAGAATCGTTTGGTGAGTGCACCGGACTCCGCGATCAGGCCGATCGGCGACTCTCCGTGGTGAGCACGGCATGCCTCGTTTTCCCCAACTTGCTCCGAGACGTGGGCGTGCAGCGGAGCCTGCTGGCTTGCCGTCCAGTCGGCAACGAACCGCATCGACCGTGGGTCGACGGCGCGGACCGAATGGATGGCCGCTCCAACGCGGTGTGTGTTCCCTGTGGGCAGTCGATTGACCCGATCAATCCAGGCGCCAGCGGTTCGGTCGCTGAATCGTCGCTGCACTCCGAATGGATCGGTATAGCCGTCCGGCCCCAAACCACCGCAGAGATACAGCGTGTCGAGCAATGTGATTCGGATGCCGACGTCGTCGGCAGCAGCGAGGAGCGCTACCCCCATCTCGTTGGGATCGGAGTACTGCTTGCCATCGAGTTGATGGTGGAGGTAGTGGAACTCGCCAACACAGCTGACGCCTGCCAACGCCATCTCGGCGAACACGGCTCTGGCGAGTCGACAGTACGAGTCCGGCTCGAGTCGTCCTGCGGCGCGATACATAAGGTCTCGCCAGGTCCAGAACGTGCCACGATCAGCCTGAGTACGTGAACGCAGCGCACGGTGGAACGCATGGCTGTGGGCGTTGGCAAGGCCGGGCATCGTGAACCCGCCCAGGCGCAGCGCATCGCCGGGTTCGGCGCCAACTGAGATCGATGCGAATCGGCCGTCGACGATGTCGATCAGCACCCGCAGCTGGGGTCGGCCACCGACGAAGGCCGACTCGCACCACACCTGGGTGGTCACGAGCCGACGCGCTCCACAAAGGCGGTGATGCGTTCAACAAACTCGTCGCGTTGGTATCGGTTGAACTCGTCCCACGTTGCCAGTGTCGATCGGTCGCTCACGCGGTCGATGAACAGCACGCCGTCGAGGTGGTCACACTCGTGCTGCCAGGTGCCAGCGGTCAGACCGCGCTTCACCTCGTCGTGTTCAATGCCATCACGGTCGAGGTATCGGACACGAATGTTGACATGGCGTTCCACATTCCCGCGAAGCGGCACGGACAGGCAGCCTTCGTTGACCTCGAACAACTCGTCATCGAGTTGTTCGATGGTCGGGTTGATCGCGATCGTGAGCGGGATGCGCGGCTTGTAGGGATAGCGAGGGTTGTCGCCGACCTCCATCACCGCGATCCGCAGCCGCTCGTCGATTTGCGTGGCTGCGAGACCTGCGCCGTTCGCGTGGCGCATCGTCTCGATCAGGTCGTCGATGAGTTGCTGGATTCGATCGCTCGCAATGTGGTCGACGGGCACCAGATCTGCGATGACGCGCAGCATCGGGTGACCGATCGAGAGCACCGGCTGCACCGTCATGCGCCGACCAGACCGGCGGCGTCAGTCCAGAGCATCGGGAAGAGTGGATGCTCCAGAGGAGCACCCTCGGGAATCTCGGCATCGAGCCCATCGAACGGCGGAGACGTCGTCCAGCGGCGCGGCGAATGAACCATGTCGTCGCCGAGGTACCGGACCGACAGGACCCGTCGACGATTTGTCCCCACCGCTCCCCCAGATCCGTGCACGGTCAACATGTTGAAGAACACCGCGTCACCGGGCTCGAGTGCCCAGCCCAGTGTGCGCCAGGTGCCGGGCTCGCGTTCGTTGTCTGCAGCGAAGTCCGGCAGCTCAGCGAGGGTTCCGTGGGGGAACCACTTCGCCTGGTCGTCAAGGAACGTGCGTGGCATGTACCACGGACCCCGATGACTGCCCGCGATGAACTCGAGAGTTGTCGACCGGTCAACAAGGTCGACCGGGAACCACATGCTCGCGTTCTGCGTGCCTGCAACGTTGTAGTACGGCTGGTCTTGGTGCCAAGGCGTGCGCTGTTTTGTGCCGGGTTCCTTGACCAGCATGTGGTCGTGGTACAACCGACTCGTCGTCGAATTGCTCAGTTCTGCAGCGATCTCGGCGCCAGGCGATTCTCTGATGAAACGCTCCATCGCGGGGAACCGTGCCCAGTTGCAGAAATCCTCGATGAACGCACCATCGCCGTCGGCGCTGGCTCGCTTCGCCCGTGGTGACAAGTCGGCGAGGTTCGCGTCGATCGCATCGCGCGCCAACTCGACATGCTCGGGAGTAAACGCCTGCCGCACGCACACGGCGCCGTCAGCCGCGTAATCACCCTCGATCTGCCAACGGCTCACGACGATGATTCTGCTGCACTGACTTGCAGCGGGCTGCCCTTCATCGGGATGACCACGCCACGTTCATCGGCGACCTCGATGGCACGTTCGTAGCCGGCATCAACGTGGCGAATCACGCCCATCGCGGGGTCGTTGGTGAGGACGCGTTCGAGCTTCTCATCTGCGAGGTCGGTGCCGTCGGCAAGGCTGACCTGGCCGGCGTGGATCGATCGCCCGATGCCGACTCCCCCACCGTGGTGGATGCTGACCCAGGTGGCGCCAGAGCAGGTGTTGACGAGGCCGTTCAGGAGCGGCCAGTCGGCGATTGCATCCGAGCCGTCGATCATCGCTTCGGTCTCGCGGTACGGCGAGGCGACCGATCCGGAGTCGAGGTGATCGCGTCCGATGACGATCGGAGCCTTCAGTTCACCCGAACGAACCATCTCGTTGAAGCGCAGCCCGAGCCGGTGGCGTTCGCCGTAGCCGAGCCAGCAGATCCGCGCCGGCAAGCCCTGGAATGCGACCCGTTCGCCGGCGAGCTTGATCCAACGGTGGAGGCCCTCGTTGTCGGGGAACTCTTCGAGGACCGCTTTGTCCGTGGCGGCAATGTCTGCTGGGTCGCCCGACAGCGCGACCCAGCGGAATGGTCCGAGCCCTTCACAAAACAGCGGCCGAATGTAGGCGGGCAAGAAGCCGGGGTAGTCAAATGCCCGCTCGAATCCGCCCAATTTCGCTTCGGCGCGCAGGCTGTTGCCGTAGTCGAACACCTCGGCCCCAGCGTCCATGAACCCCACCATCGCCTCGCAGTGCGTGGCCATCGCTGCTCGGGACCGACGCGTGAACTCGGTCGGATCGGTGCGCTTGAGCTCATCGGCCGCCTCGGGTGTGAGGTCGTTGGGCATGTAGCTGAGTGGGTCATGGGCGCTGGTCTGATCGGTGACGATGTCGGCGTCGACCCTGTCGGCAAGGAGGCGCGGCAAGATATCGGCAGCGTTGCCGAGCAGACCCACCGACAGCGGTGTGCGGTTGGCCTTGGCCTCATGCACACGACGCACAGCGGTGATGTAGTCGGGGGCGATCTCATCGAGATAACGGTGATCGACGCGACGCTGCAGCATGTGCTGGTCGCAGTCGATGACGAGCACAACACCATCGTTCATCGTGACAGCCAGTGGCTGGGCTCCGCCCATGCCTCCGGCGCCCGCTGTAATGGTGAGCGTGCCGGCAAGCGTGCCGTTGAATCGTTTGCGGGCGATCTCGGCGAAGCACTCGAAGGTGCCCTGCAGGATGCCCTGGGTGCCGATGTAAATCCACGAGCCAGCGGTCATCTGACCGTACATCGTGAGGCCTTGGTGTTCGAGGCGGCGGAATTCGTCCCAGTTCGCCCAGTCCGGCACCAGGTTCGAGTTGGCGAGAATCACCCGTGGCGCCCACTCGTGGGTGCGCATCACGCCGACCGGCTTGCCCGACTGCATGAGCAGCGTCTCGTCGCGCTTGAGGGTCTCCAGTGTGCGAAGCGTCGCTCGGTATGAATCCCAGCTGCGCATTGCGCGGCCCGTGCCGCCGTACACCACGAGTTCGTCAGGGTTCTCCGCGACTTCGGGGTCGAGGTTGTTTTGCAACA
>JBLFZD010000278.1:0-5112 GCA_047610085.1 Ilumatobacter sp.
CCGGAGTACAGAGCGCCTTGGAGTGATGCGGTGTCGCGATGATCGCCACACACGAACCGACCATCTGGCAGTGCAACGGCCTGCTTGGGTGAAAACGGCGGGGCCTGTGTTGGCTGGCCGTGCGGAATCCGATACGTGGCGAGGTGGTCCCATGTGTCGACCTGGGCCCCCCACCAGCCACGGAGCTGTGCTCGTGCAAGCGACTCGAGGTCCCCGTCGGCAACCCCGGGCAATGCTGCGGCGATCAAGTGCTTGCCAGCAGGTGCGTAACTCGATGCGACGTTGCTCAAAATGGCAACGTTGAGGACCGGTCCGTCGCCGGTGCCGTCGAGCACCACACATTTCGTGTCGCTGGGAGCAGCGTCCGCCCCGAAGTAGACACAGCCGGCAGCCTTCGAACCAACGGGATCGATGCCGAGTAGTTCGGCAGCGGCGGGTCCCTCGGTGGCGATCACGACGGCTGAAGCTTCAATCTGTTTGCCGTCAGCGGTCTGCACCGATTCCGCAGTGGCTGAGGTCACCCGCTGGTTGACGTGGACCGAGCCACTCGGCAGTTTCGCTGCGAGTTGCTCGGGGATCGCCTGCATTCCGGTCGCTGGGACAACCGAGTCGCCATCGGCGAGCATGCGGAAAATCACGTCGAACACGCGCCGGCTGTCGTTCAAATCGGGGTCGAGTTGGATACCGCCGACGAGTGGCCGGAAGAAGCGGCGCACCATCGTGTCGGAGAAGCCAGCATCGCGCAGTGCCTCAGCGGTGGTGATGTCGTCACCCCGAAGCAGTTGCGCCGGATGGATCCGACGGAGCCGCGTGCGCAGCCAGGCGATTCGAGCCTTGTCGAAAAGGCTGCCGATCGGGGCGAACACCGTCGATGCGGTCGTGAGCGGCTTGCGGAACGGGTCGGAAACTTCCGAGCCCTTGCCATTGCGCCAGACGAGCGCTCCGGGGTCGAAGGCCTGTAGATCGAGTGCCTCCATATCGAGCTGGCGGTGCATCTCGGGGTATGCGGTCAACGCAACTTGGAAGCCCCGGTCCAGGGTGAATCCGTCGACGATGTCGGTACGGACTCGACCGCCGACACCATCGGAAGCTTCGTAGATCTCCACCGGGATTCCGGCTTCGTGCAATGTGACGGCGCACGACAGGCCAGCAAGTCCGGCACCAACAATGACGACGGGTGATTCGCTCACAGTGCGGACGTCACTTCTTGAGAAGGTTGCTGAGCGCACCATCCAGGGTCGGATGCTGGAACGTGAACCCGTCGGCCTCAAGTGCTGCGGGAAGTACCTTCTGACCGCTGAACAGCAGGTTGTCGGCAAGTTCTCCGCCAAGCACGAGCTTTGGTCCGAACTTGGGAATCGGCATGAACGTCGGCCGACCCACTGCGCCACCGAGGCTTTTGGTGAACTCCGCGTTGGTGACCGGGTTCGGTGCAGTCAGGTTGACCGGTCCAGCGAGCGTGCTGTTGAGGAGGTGGATGATCGCGCCGACCTCGTCATCGATGTGAATCCAACTCTGCCACTGTGTGCCGGAACCCATCTTTCCACCGAGCATCATCTTGAAGACCGGCAGCTGCTTCTTGAGCGCTCCGCCTTCGGTCGACATCACGATGCCGGTTCGAAGTAGTGCAACTCGGGTGCGGTCGCTTTGAGCGGGGGCGGCAGACGATTCCCAGGCCTCGCAGATCTCGGCGAGAAACCCGGAGCCGGCAGCGGAGGTCTCGGTGAAGGTCTCGGTGTCGCTGGAGCCATAGATTCCAATCGCCGATCCAGACAGGAGGACCGATGGGGGATTTTCGGCGTCGTTGACGGCCTGGGCAACGAGCGCCGTGCCAACGGTACGACTTTCGAGCAGTACCTTTTTGTAGGAGTCGGTCCATCGCTTGTCGGCGATTCCGGCGCCGGCCAAATGTACAACGGCATCGATGCCGTTGAACGCGCCGTCGTCGATGCGACCTTCTGTTACCGACCAGCCGATTTCGTTGTCACTCGGCGCTCGCCGGACGACTCGAACGACGTCGTGGCCGTCGTCGGTAAGTTGCCGAGACAGTGCGGTTCCGATGAGGCCTGAGGCCCCCGTGATTGCTATACGCATAGCATCGACAATACGACGAACCCGGCCGTTTCAAACCATGCAGCAGGGGAATGAACGCTAAATCGACTCAGAGATGATCTGGTCGAGCAGAGACTCGCTGACGGCGCCGGCGACGGTCTCGATGCTGCCGTCGGCTTTCACGATGACCATCGCTGGCTGGAAGGCCACGTCGAAGCGTCGGAAGACGTCGCCAGGGTCATCTGCGATTTGCGGAAACGTGAGCGAATGCTTGTCGACGAAACCTTGGTACGACGATTCGGAGCCGGTCCACGCAACGCCGACGAAGTTGACCTGATCTTGGAATTTGATACTTGCCGCCTCGACCGAGGGGGCTTCACGGTTGCAGGCACTTCAAGTGGGCGCCCAGAACCAGAAAGCAGTGGGCTTGTCGGCCAACTCCGCTGCATTGATCTCCCCGCCACCGACCAGGGTGCTGGTGAACTGCAAAATGCTTGGCACGTCGCCGGCCGGCGCCGGGGTCGGGTCGGCCCCATCCGAACCGTCAACGACCGATTCGGGTGTTTCGGAGACGGCCGGTGCGGATTGCTCGGCGGGGTCGGTGGTTTGCGAGCCGCCACCACAGGCTGCGCTGAGCAAAGCCACAGCGCAAGCGAAGGCGGCGACTCGAAAGGCCTGACGAGAGAGCATGTACGTGAAGCTATCGACTCTCCCGACGTCGAATGAAGCATTGCGCATGAGGTTTCGGCGCTGTTCATGACACCGAGGTGGCGTCGAGAACTGCATGGATCCGTAGGCTCATAGCCCCATGAAGACGCGCACCCTTCTTTTGATGTCTGTCGGCACGGCACTCATGATTTTGCTGGCCGGTGGCGTACTGCTCTTCCAGTTGTCTGGGCAGGAATCCAGCACGTCTGCAACCCCGATTGGCGACCTCGCTCGTATCGGTGACGCCGAGGTCACAGTGATCGATGCCGAACTGTTCGGCGACACTCTCGTTGTCTCGATGGAAATCGGCGGTGTCGATGACCCCAATGGAATCGACACGTTTCGACTCGTGACTGGCGACCGACGCCTCGAGCCGCTCGCTCCTGTCGACGACGATCGCTGCTCGGGCATCAGCCAAGCGCCGCAACAATGCCTCGTCGAATTTGACGTTGGGGCGAGTGACGGATCGAGCCGTGTGCTCGTAATGCGCCGAGGCGACGACCAGGCCACGTGGCGCTTGGCCTGAGTCGACCGATCCGCTGATTTCAGCGCCCGGTGAGGCAGTCCACTTCAGCGCAGGTCGTGAGGGGGACGGTGGCGATTCTGGTGCTCAACACACCTGTTACCGGTCGGTCACTTGGCGTTCACCCGAGACGACCGGGCGGGGGAGCGCTACGTTGTACGCCGTGAGCGAATCAACCGACCACTTCGATCTCGTCGTCATTGGCGGCGGACCCGGCGGGTACTCCGCAGCGCTGTACGGCGCGTCTGCGGGCCTCAACGTTGCACTTGTCGAGAAAGATGCGCTGGGCGGCACGTGTCTCAACCGCGGCTGCATCCCGGCTAAGGCGTTCCTCGAAACCGCTGCGGTGAAGCGTCATGTCGATCATGCTGCCGATTTCGGTATCGAGACCGGCGGTACCGCGAGCGTCGCTTTTGCAAGGACTCAGGAGCGCAAGCAAGGCATCGTTGCTGGCCTTGTCAGCGGCATTGCGGCGATGTGCAAGGGTCGCAAGGTCGAAGTCTTCAATGGTGTCGCCTCGCTGCGTGGCGGCCGCACGGTTGATGTTGCGCTCGGCGAGGGTGGCCAGGCCACCATCACCGGAGACTTTGTTCTGCTCGCTTCGGGCTCTGTTCCTCGCCTCATTCCTGGCTTCGAGCGCGGCGGCCCGATCATGACCAGCGACGAAGTCCTCGACCTCGATACACTTCCCGCTCGGGTCGCGGTCATCGGTGGCGGTGCAATCGGCTGCGAGTTCGCTTCCACTTTCTCCGACCTGGGGTCCGAGGTCACGATCCTTGAGGGCCTCCCCAAGATCCTTCCGGGCCTTGACAAGGACGTTGCCAAGGTCGTCGAGAAGTCGTTCAAGAAGAAGCAGATCGCCATTAAAACTGGTGTGATGGTCAAGGGTCATACCCCCAACGCCACGGGTGGAACCACGGTTTCATTCGGCGACGGCGAATCGGTCGAAGTCGACGCAGTGATCGTGTCGGTCGGGCGTCGTCCGTTCTCCGATCAGCTCGGCCTCGATGGCACAGGCGTCGTTGTCGATGAGCGTGGATTCGTCGTTGTGAACGAGTACTGCCTGACGGGCGAAGACGGCGTCTATGCCGTTGGCGACCTCATCAACACACCACAACTGGCACACGTCGGCTACGCCGAGGCAATCCTTGTGATCAAGCACTTGCTCGGTGAAGACCCGATGCCGATCATGTACGACCGGGTTCCGTGGGCGATCTACTGCCACCCAGAAGTGGCGTGGGCAGGCCCCGATGAGCAGCAGGCGAAGGACGCTGGCCACGACGTCGTTGTTGCAAAGCATCCGTTCAAGTTCAACAGCCGCGCAATGATTCTGGGTGAGACCGATGGCCTCGTGAAGATCATTGCCAAGAAGCGTGCCGACGGCACCGCTGGCCAGGTGCTGGGCGTCCATATGGTCGGCCCATGGGTCACCGAGCAGCTCTCTGGCGGCTACCTCGCTGTCAACTGGGAAGCAACGGTTGACGAGATTGCGGAATTCATTCAGCCTCATCCGAGTTTGAGTGAGTTGTTCGGTGAAACAGCTCTTTCACTCACCGGCCGCAGCTTCAGCGGCTGACCGGCCGCCACTTCACCCACTCCGCAGATCCTCAGTACGAATAAGGACTCACCATGGCAGACGTCATTCTCCCACAGCTCGGCGAAACGGTTACCGAAGGCACCATCACACAGTGGTTCAAAGCCGTTGGTGACACCGTTGCCGAAGACGAGCCGCTCTTCGAGGTATCGACCGACAAGGTCGATACCGAAGTTCCGTCGCCGGTGTCGGGCACACTCACCGAGATCCGCGTCGAAGAAGGCGAAACGGTCGA
>JBLFZD010000279.1:0-5080 GCA_047610085.1 Ilumatobacter sp.
GGGGTACGACATCGCCGACATGATCGAGAAGACCGTCGCTGAGATGTACCGCGATGATGACGCCAACCGGTTCCTCGAAGTCACGTACCAGAACGGTGACAAAGAGATCTTGTACTACAAGGACTTTTCGTCGGGGGCAATGATTGAGAACATCGTCCGTCGTGCAAAGAAGCTGGCGATCAAGCGGGTCATTGCTGGCGGTGAGCGCGGCGTGATTACCCAAGATCTACTCGACTCGATCAAGCAGGAATACAAGGAACACGAGGACCTGCCGAACACCACCAACCCGGATGACTGGGCCAAGATCTCGGGCAAGAAGGGCGAACGGATCGTTTTCATTCGCACCCTGGTGTCGGAGCATGCCGAAAGCGACGGTTCGGGCGGCAAGGCGATCGAACGCGTCGCAACGGGCCAATACCTTTAAATGACGCTCATTGTCGGGCTCGCGCTCCACTGCCAGGACAACCCACCCCGTGCGTTGACAAGTCGGTGGAGCGCCGACCCGATGGTGAGAGGACCGGTTACGGCGTTTGCGACGGCGGCGCGAACCGAGGCGATCTGCGCCATGATGATCATCCAGTTCACCTGGGCCGCTTCTCGGCCCGTGGAGCTGTCGGTGCAGCGCTGATATTCCGGATACCGTCCGAACATGGCAAGAAACCCTCGTACACATGACATCGTCCTGTTTGGGGCAACCAGCTTTGTTGGTCAAATACTCACCCGTCATCTCGTCGAGCGGCATGGCAACGATGGTGTTGTCAAGTGGGCAATCGCTGGGCGCAGTGCGGACAAACTCGCATCGGTCGCAGCTGAGGCCGGAGCAGATGTCGACCAGATCGTCGTCAATGCTGACGACGCAGCAGGCCTTGCCGAAATGTGCGCCCACACCAACCTGGTGATCTCGACGGTGGGCCCCTATGCGCTTTACGGCTCAAAGTTGGTCGCCGCCGTCGTCGAGGCAGGCATTGACTATGTGGACCTCACTGGTGAGCCGCAGTGGATGCAGCGGATGATCGACCGGTATCACGACCGCGCCGTCGAAACGGGGGCACGCCTCGTCCACGCTTGCGGATTCGATTCGGTCCCATCGGACATGGGTGTCTGGTTTCTCCAAAACGAAGCGCGGGAGCGCTTTAATGCGCCGTGCACATCGATCAGCATGGCGGTGAAGGCCATGAAGGGCGGAGCGAGTGGCGGCACGGTCGCATCGATGATGAACATGATGGAAGAGGTCTCTGCTGACCCTGGCATCCGCAAGGTTCTTGCCAACCCCTATGCGCTCGCCGAGAAGGGCGACCGCGAGGGACCGAAGCAACCCAATGTCACCCTGCCCGAGTATGACGATGGGCATGAGTCTTGGCTGGCACCATTCGTGATGGCTGGAACGAATACACGCGTTGTGTTTCGTACCCACTCGCTTCTCAATCATGAATGGGGCGCCGACTTCATCTATGGCGAAGCAATGCAGATGGGCGATGGCTTCGGCGGCCGTGCAAAGGCGCTGGCGATGAGTGGGGGGATGGGCGGTTTCATGGGGGCTGCCGCCGTGGGCCCGTTGCGTAAAGTGCTTGGCAAAGTTTTGCCCGAACCAGGTGAAGGGCCGTCGCCGGAGGCCCAGGAGAAGGGATTCTTCGACATCCGATTCCATGGCACCACCGGCGATGGCGACGACGTGATGGTCAAGGTGACGGGCGATCGTGACCCCGGTTACGGATCAACGGCCAAGATGTTGTGTGAGGCAGCCACAACGTTGATCAATAGCGAGGCAACCGGAGGATTCTGGACGCCTGCAACAGCGCTCGGTGACGCGTTCATTCAAGCGCTCATTGATCACGCTGGACTCACGTTCGACGTGCTGTAGCAAACGCTCGACGCGACTCGTGGACGGCTGGGGCCTGGGGTCGGCTGTCCACGGGGTCGGGTCGGGCTGGCCGGTCAACGAACTTTTGAGGTGATGTGTCGCCTCGGCACGAGTGACCTGGTTGGCGGACCTGGGATAGGTTGAGGACATGGCACTGGCGAAAGTGTGCGGAATCGAAACCGAGTACGGAATTGTGGTCCGTGGCGCGGACAACAACCCTGTGTCAGCGTCGTCGCTGCTCATCAACGCTTACCTTGCTGATACCGCTCGTGAGCGCGAGCGGGTTGGCTGGGACTTCGAAGACGAACAGCCCGCCAACGATGCCCGTGGCTTCGCACTGGCTGATTCGATGGCCCCTGAGGTTGAGACCACGCTGGTGAACGCGGTCCTCACCAACGGCGCTCGCTTTTACGTCGATCACGCGCATCCCGAGATCTCGACGCCCGAGGTTCGAAACGCCCGAGAAGCGGTGATATGGGATCGTGGCGCCGACGAAATCGTGCGCCGCTCAATGACTGCCGCTCGGTCAATGCTGCCTGATGGCGCCGAGATCATCATTCACAAGAACAACTCTGATGGGAAAGGCAACAGCTACGGCTGCCACGAGAATTACCTTGTGGCACGCGGGTTGCCGTTCGGGCGCCTCACGCGACAGATCACGCCGCATTTCGTCACACGCCAGATTTTCACGGGTGCGGGCAAGGTCGGCTGTGAATTGCCGGGCCGGGCACCTGACCACATCGGGTTCCAACTCAGCCAGCGCGCCGACTTCTTTGAAGAGGAAATCGGACTTGAGACGACGCTCAAGCGTCCGATTGTGAACACTCGCGACGAGCCCCACGCCGATCCGTTGAAGTATCGCCGACTTCACGTGATCGTCGGCGACGCGAATATGAGTGAGGTGGCCACTTACCTGAAGGTTGGGACGACTGCCATCGTGCTGGCGATGATTGAGGACGACGAACTCGGTGACGACTGGCTGCTTGCCGATCCCGTTCCCGCGATTCGCCAGGTCAGTCACGACACGACGCTCACTCAAACAATCCAGCTCGCTGACGGCCGCCGCGCAACAGCACTTGAACTGCAATGGGGGCTTTTGGAACGAGCCCGCAAGTACGAGCAGATGTGCGGACTTGAGTCGGTTGACGAAGCGGTTGGCGCCGATGTTCTTGAACGCTGGGAGCAGGTTCTGGCCGGGCTCGAAAGCGACCCGAACTCCGTTGGCAACTGGGTTGACTGGGTGGCCAAGAAGCGGTTGGTCGATGGGCTTGGTGAACGGCACGACCTCCGACCCGGGGCCGACAGGCTCAAGGCGATTGACCTGCAGTACCACGACATGCGCGTCGATAAGTGCTTGGCACTTCGCGTCGGTCTCGACACGCTTGTCACCGAGGCGGAGTCCACCCACGCCATGACCGCACCACCCGAATCGACTCGTGCGTACTTCCGTGGCAGGTGCCTTGAGAAGTTTCCGGACGACATCGTCGCCGCGAATTGGGATTCGATTGTTTTTGACATCGGTCGGGATCCCTTGCGCCGAGTTCCGATGATGGAACCGCTGCGCGGTACCGCCGAACACGTTGCTACCTTGATCGACGAGAGTCGGACCGCTCGAGAACTTCTCGAACGGCTCGGCGAATCGAACTGACCACGAGATCGAACTGACTACGAGGAGACCTATGGCCGAGCATCAGCAGAAGTCCAAGCAGACAACATCTCGTAAACCCGACACGGTCGAAGAGGCCGCTCCTCCGGTGACCGAGAGCGGTGAGAAGCTCAAGGCCGAACTTGATGACCTTCTTGACGAAATCGATGAGGTGCTCGAGACCAACGCAGAGGACTTTGTGAAGTCCTACGTCCAGAAGGGCGGAGAGTAAACGGTGGCAATGCCGTTCTTTGCTCCCGGGGATGATCCCGGAGCCAACTTCCCCGACTTGCTCAAGCGGATCGGACTCGATCAACGGTTCACCGGTGACGGACGAGACGTCGGAACAACACTCGGGGTGCCCCACGCAACAACGTGCGTTGCTCTGCGATACAACGGCGGCGTCGTGATCGCTGGCGACCGCCGAGCGACATCCGGCAATATTATTTCGCATCGCTCAATGGAGAAGGTGGTCCAGGCCGACCGCCACAGCGCGGTCGCGATTGCTGGTTCAGCAGGGCCGGCGATGGAGATGGTCAAGATGTTCCAGCTACAGCTGGAGCACTACGAAAAGGTTGAGGGCTCGTCGCTCAGCCTTGAGGGCAAAGCAAACCAACTGTCATCTATGGTTCGCAGCAACCTGCCCGCAGCGATGCAGGGCATGGTGGTCGTGCCGATTTTCGCGGGCTACGACCTGCTGCGTGCGACTGGTCGGCTTTGGGACTTTGATGCCACCGGCGGTCGGTACGAAGAGCGCGACTTCGTCTCGACGGGATCGGGCAGCTTGCATGCTGGCACGGTCATCAAGGTTGGATTTCGGCATGACCTGAACCGCGAACAGGCAATCGATCTTGCAGCGACTTCATTGTGGGAAGCCGCTGATGCCGACTCGGCCACGGGCGGTCCCGATGTACTGCGCGGTATTTACCCCGTCATCGCCTCGATCGATAGCGACGGCTGGGAACGAATCGAAGATGCCGACCTTGCGCGACGGTACGAACGGATCATCCAGGAGGTGGCAGAACGATGAGTATGCCGTTCTACGTCGCACCCGAACAGATGATGAAAGACCGCGCTGACTACGCGCGCAAGGGCATTGCCCGAGGCCGTGGGTTGGTGGCGATGCGCTACACCGAAGGCATCGTGATCGTGGCAGAGAATGCCTCCGAAACCCTCCGCAAGGTCAGTGAGATATATGACCGCATCGCGTTCGCCGGTGTCGGCAAGTACAACGAGTTTGACCAGCTTCGAGTTGCAGGCATTCGTGCCGCTGACCTGAAGGGATTCCAGTACTCGCGCGATGATGTCGATGCCCGAAGCCTTGCAAACAGCTACGCCCAGATGCTTGGCAATATTTTCACCCATGAGATGAAGCCCATGGAGGTCGAAATCCTCGTGGCTGAGGTCGGTCGCGAAGGTTCCGGTGACCAGATGTTCCACATTCTCTATGATGGAACCGTCGTCGATGAGCGGGACTACGTAGCGATCGGTGGTGACGCCGAGGCGATTCGCACGCGTCTCGGTGACGTCTGGACTGACGGTCTCGACCTCGGGGGTGCCGTCAAGGTTGGTGT
>JBLFZD010000280.1:0-5078 GCA_047610085.1 Ilumatobacter sp.
AAATGAGGTCGATGATGCGGGCGGTCATGTTCGAGGGATCGGACAAATCCTCCAGCGTGAGCTTCTCGTCCGGGAACAGTGCGGTGAGATCCTCAAAGCGAGGACGCTTCTTGGCCACTTCTGGGTCCCCACCGTTCACGGTATGGACTTCGAGCAGCGCCGGGTTCTTCTCGTTGCGGCCCGGGGGGCGCATCTTGCCGGTGATCTTGTCACCCTTGCGCAGGCCGTATTGGCGAGCGAGCTTCACAGGAATGTACGCGTCATCTTCGCTCGGCAGATAGCCGCTGACCCTGAGGAAGCCGTAGCCCTCATCGCGCATGTCGAGGTATCCCGACACTTCGATCGGCTCGTTCGACTGCGGCTGACCGTCGTCGTCGAGCAGGTCGAGGTCTTCGCCCTGAGGGCCTTCTTGACCCCGGTTGCCGCCCTTGCGACGACGCCGACGGCGCTTGTTGTTGCCCTCGCCGTCATCGTTGCGGTTACCAGCTCCACCCTGGTTGCCCTGGTTGCCCTGGTTGCCCTGGTTGCCCTGGTTGCCCTGGTTGCCCTGGTTGCCCTGGTTGCCCTGGTTGCCCTGGTTGCCCTGGTTGCCCTGGTTGCCCTGGTTGCCCTGGTTGCCTCTACCTTGACCTTGACCGTCGCGCTGGCCACCTTGACCACGGTTGCTGCCACCCTGACCGTCGCGCTGGTTGCGATTGCGACCCTGGCCGTCGTTCTTCTGCTCGACCTGCCCGTTACGGGTACGGCGACCGTTCTCGTCGCGACCGCCAGAGTCAGCGTTCTTGTCGCCGTCCGGCTTCGTGCTCGAATCTTTCGCAACGGGTGAAGTGGTCTCGGTGGAGACACCCTGCTGCTGCAGCTCGATCTCCCAATCGGCAAGCGGGTCGCCATCAGGACCGAGCACAACCCCGTCGTCACCAGCAGGCGCTGGTGCAGGCCCGGTGGCCTGGGCTGCCTTGGCACGAGCTCCGGCACCATTCCTCGATGACTTGGGCTTGCTGAATCCACGCGCGCCATCGGTCACCTGGATCATCGGTGCCTCAGGCTCTGCGGGAGCGGCGACAGGCGCTACTGCGCGAGCGGGCGCCGGCGCGGTAGCCGGACTTGGGTCGTCAGCGCCACCGGTTGCGTCGATGATCTTGTCGACCAGGTCGGCCTTCTTCAGCTTCGAAACGCCCTTGACGCCGAGCGCCTTGGCGATCTGGAGGAGCTGGTCTTTGTCTTTGCCTTCTAGCGCAGACTGTTCGAGTGCCTGTGCGGCCATCGTTTGCCTCTCTTTCACCGCCCATGCATGTCGGACGGTGAGGTCAGGTTCAGAGGAAGGGGTCGAGGCGAATTGCGACCGGTGACAACCGATTGCGACCCGCCAGCGTCAGATCCCCTGAGAGATTCGCACGCTTCGAAGAATTCGAGGTGCGGTCCGGTGAGAACCGAACAACGTTGACGTTAGTTGCACGTGGCAGCCGATTGCAACTTCAGTCCGAACGTCTCAGCTGTTCGACCAACGACTGCACCGCCGCCAAATCGTTGGCAACCGTCTGCGTCCGCTCCTCGCGATCGAACAAATCGGCAAGGTGTGGCGGCAATTCTGGCCGAGTGCCTGTGGCCTGTTCGACCGCGTCAGGAAACTTCGCCGGGTGCGCAGTCGCCAGCGTGATCATCGGCGCCGAGGGCCCATTCGGGCCGCCGAACAGTCGTGCTGCGGCGGTTGCGGTCGCCGTATGCGGATCGAGGATCATGCCCGTTTCAGCCTGCATCCGCGAGATCTCGGCGAGGGTCGCGTCATCATCGAAGGCTGCGGCACGGAAGGTTCCCTCGATGAACTCGACGCGTTGGTCGTCCTCGATATCGAGGCGCCCGACAGATCGGAATCGATCGAGCTGTTCAGTAGTTGTCTCGCCATCGCGGCCATTCATTTCGAAAAGCAGCCGTTCGAAGTTCGACGACACCTGGATATCCATCGATGGGCTCAAGCTCGGCTCGACGGGGCGAGCAGTCATGTCTGCATCGTTCACAAAGCGGGTGAGGATGTCGTTGCGATTCGATGCAAGCACGAAGTCCTGAATGGGAGCACCCATCCGACGCGCAATCCAACCGGCGAGCACGTTGCCGAAGTTGCCGGTTGGAACCACGAACGTGGCGGGATCCGCAAACGTCTCGGCAGCGGTGACGTAATAAACGGTCTGAGCCATCACACGCGCCCAGTTGATCGAGTTGACCGCTGACAGGTTGTTCCGCTCGCGGAATGCAGCGTCATTGAACATCGCCTTGACGAGGTCTTGACAATCGTCGAAGGTGCCCTCCACCGCCACGGCGTGGACATTGGGCGAGTCGACCGTGGTCATCTGCTTGCGCTGCACATCACTCGTCCGGCCGAACGGATACAGGATGATGATGTCGACGTTGTCGCAGCCCGATACGCCGTCGATCGCTGCTGATCCCGTGTCACCACTCGTCGCACCCACAATGGTCACTCGCTGCCCACGTTTGGCCAGTACATGGTCGAACATTCTGCCCACGAGCTGAAGTGCGATGTCTTTAAACGCAAGCGTCGGACCGTGGAACAATTCCTGCACCCACTGGTTGGCGCCGGTTTGCACGAGCGGGACCACGGCGGGATGCCGGAAGGTCGCATATGCCTCGGTGCAGAGATGGGTGAGCGTGACCTCGTCGATATCGGGCTCAACAAATGGGAGCATAACTTCCACGGCACGTTCCACATAGCTGCCGCCAGCTGAGCGACGAAGGGCCAGTTTCGGCCAGGACTGCGGGACGTAGAGCCCACCGTCGTTAGCGAGGCCCGCAAGGAGTACCTCGGCAAAGCCCAGTTCAGGGGCGCGGCCGCGGGTCGAGACGTAACGCATGATTTCAGTCGCCGATCACTCGGAGTAGCCCGCCAACCTGGCGGACCACATCGAGGTTGCGGAGCTCGCGCACCGTTGCCTGGACATCTGACTCACGGGCGGAGTGGGTGATGAACACAAGGCGAGCATCGGGGCCATTGCCCTCCTGCTCAGCGACGCGGATACTCACGCCGTGTGCTGCAAACACTCCGGTGACCGCGTGCAGCACGCCGGGTTCGTCAGCGACGTCGAGTCCGAGCAGGTACTCAGCATTGGTCTCATCGATTGGCCGGATCGTGACATCGTGCAGTGCGCCAAGCGAGCCATGGGTGCCTTTACCCAAGTTGAGTGCTGCATCAACAACATCGCCGAACACGGCACTCGCTGTGGGGGCGCCTCCGGCACCTCGGCCAAAGAACATGAGCGAGTCGGCAAAGTCACCTTCAACAAACACCGCATTGAAGCTGTCGCGGACATTGGCGAGCGGATGCTCTTTGGGGACCATCGCCGGGTGCACCCGGACTCCCACGTCGCCGGTGGCGGGATCACGTTCGGCAATTCCCAACAGCTTGATGCAGTAGCCGAGCCGGTCGGCGATTGAGATCTCGGAGCCGGTGATGCGGCTGATGCCCTCGTGGTACACGTCGCCAGCCACGACCTTGGCACCGAATGCAACGGTGGCGATGATGGCCGCCTTGGCGCCAGCGTCGTAACCCTCCACATCAGCGGTGGGGTCACGCTCGGCATACCCGAGCGCCTGTGCCTCGGCGAGCGTGGCGGCGTAATCGCCCTCTCCCCCACCCAACACAGCATCGGTCATCTTCGTGAGGATGAAGTTCGTGGTGCCGTTGATGATGCCCATCACCCGGGTGACCGGTTCGCCGTACAGCGATTCGCGCAGCGCCCGCATGATCGGGATACCGCCGGCGACGGCTGCTTCGAACAGAAGGTCACGCTCGGCCAGGTCGGCAGCTGCGTAGAGCTCTGCCCCGCAGTTGGCCAACAGCTCCTTGTTCGCTGTGACGACCGGCTTGCCGTGCTTCAGGGCGTCGAGGATGTAGCCGCGTGCCGGCTCGATGCCACCGATGGCTTCGACCACGATGTCGATGTCGGCGCTCGTGACCAACGACTGCGCATCGCGGGTCAGGACGCCCTCGGCGAGTTCAACATCGCGCTGCGCCGACAGGTTTCGCACTGCTACCTGGGTGATCTCAAGGCGGAGCCCGGTGCGCCGCTCAACGGTGTCGGCTTGCACTCGGACGAGCTCCACCAATGCCGCTCCGACATTGCCACACCCGAGCACGCCAATGCGTACGACCTGAGAACCGTTCGATTCGATCACCAGCCCGAGGCTACGGGATCGTTCGGGCGCCGACGGTGACGATTCCGAGATCGTCAGGACCGAATGAGTTCGTGGTACCTGGCGAGGTTGCCGACAACGTCGTCAAATCGGTTCTTGTCGAGGATCGCCCCTTCACGACGCACGTCGTCTGGATCGATCGTAAGCAACCGGTCGACCTTGGCCCAACTGTCGCGCCCCTTCGGGTCCCACGAACCCGTGCCGACCGGAACGTGTTCGCGACGCCCCTTGTTCTTTGACGTGAGCGCGACCCCAGCGAAGTCACCCTGGGTGCGCCCGATGATCACGACGGGGCGATCCTTGCCACGGTTGGGATCTTCCTCGAACGGAACCCACGCCCACACCACTTCGCCTGGGTCGGCATCGCCGTCCATTTCGGGCGTGTACTCGACACGCACGCCGTTTTCGACAGCACGCGTCCGAGGAGCCGAGCGCTTTGTGGTCGCGCCCGCAATCGGGTCGCGTTCGGCCTTGGCCGCCTGGACCTGCTTGACGAGCTGAAGGAGAATGTTGATCCATTTCGACACTGCAGACATCGTAGGCCGCTGCGCCGAACCGGCACTGACTAGGTCTCGGCGAGCACGCTGGCCAACGACGACAAGGGGAAGTCGTCGTTGAGCAACCCCTCGAAGTAGTCGCCGAAGTGCTCCTGGTGGAACGCGAGGATCCCCACTAGCTCGACCGAGGACGCTTCTTCGAAGGTCTGATCGGAGGGCATGGCATGAACGTGGCGGAAAAAGAGCTGATTGCTGTGTACCCCGAAGTTCCCGATTGCGAGGGCACCGTTCACCGTCGCAGTGGCACGTTCGATCATTGCGCGGTCGTCTTTGGCAACCACGAACGGCATCTGGACATAAAACTGCACGAGCTGCAGC
>JBLFZD010000281.1:0-5078 GCA_047610085.1 Ilumatobacter sp.
GAGCCGTCGCGCTGTGGCTGGTTCGTGTTCGCAAGCGAGGTGCCATGAGTGAACATCGATTGCAGCGAGGTCGGCTCTCCCCTCGGCAACAGCGCGAATCGAATCACGGTGAGATCCGGTGAACATCACGTGACCGAACAACGGGCCCTCGGCGAGGCGATCGCGCACGAAGTGGCCAAGGCTCCAGTAACCGGATTGCGAGTCATCACCATTCGACGCGACTGCGGCGCCAGCGAAGCGGTCGATCGCTTCATTGGCGATTCCCTCGCCGAGGCCCGCATCGCTGACGGGGCGCCGATCGTCGTCCTGGCGGCACACGATGACCGAGTAGTAGCTCCCGGATTCGGGCTGGGGGAGGTTGGCGGGAGGATCGTAGACGATGGTGCCGATTACCTCGGTCTCGCCGAGGCCATCGCGGACCGGGTTGAGTGAGCAGACCTGACCGACGATCATCGTCGGGTCGCTCCAGAGCGATACCAGATCGTCGAGGCGACTCAGCGTGGCGGGTACCGCTATGCCGCGAGCTGCGGCTGCCTTGGAGATGTGGATCCAAAGTTCGTCGACGGCATCGGCGACCTCAGGCCAGTCGTACATCGGGAGTCCGGCAAGCCGTGTCGTATCGCTCACGATTCGACGCGCTCGACGAACGCGGTGATCCGTTCGACAAAGGCATCGCGGTGATGCAACTCGAACTGTTCCCACGTCGTCAACGTCGTGGTGTCGTTTACTCGATCGACGAACAGGAGCCCGTCGAGGTGGTCGCACTCGTGTTGCCACGTGGCGGCGGTGAGACCGTGCTTGATTTCGTGGTGCTCGATGCCGAAGCGATCGAGGTAACGGACGCGAATGTTGACGTGTCGATGGACGTTGCCTCGCAACGGCACTGATAAGCAGCCCTCGTTGTTTTCGATCATTTCGTCGTCGAGGAATTCGATCACCGGGTTGATGGCAATCGTCAACGGGATCTCCGGCTTGTACGGGTAGCGAGGATTGTCTTTTACCTCGATGATCGTGACTCTCCGGGTCTCACCGATCTGATTGGCGGCGATGCCGGCTCCGTTCGCGTCTCGCATCGTGTCGATCAGGTCGTCGACGAGGTTTTGCACCTCGGCACTCTGGATTGCGACGTCATCGATTTCGTCGGCGCGGACACGCAACGTCGGGTGGCCGATGGCGAGGATGGGACGAACGGGCACTGTCGCACGGTAGCGGGATGTCGCTACCCGACTGAATCTGCGAGGGGGCGGCGAACGGTCTACGGTCATATGTGTGACCGATCAAATTCCCGTGATTCATGTCGATAAAGAACTGAGCGAGGCAGACACCGTTCATGTGGCTGGCCGGGCGACCATCGTGGGGGTGGGCGACGGTGAACTTGTCGGAGTCGCAGCGACGTGCATCGGCATCGGCCATCGCTGGGATGCTGATCGATTTGCTCGGTTCCCCGATCTGCGGGTGGTCTCACGGATGGGCATTGGCTATGACAACGTCGACGTTGAAGCGGCCACCGCGGCAGGCGTGGTGGTGTGTAACGCTCCCAATTCGCCGACCGTGTCGACCGCTGAGCACACCCTGGCGTTGTTGCTCTCGGTGACCAAGGAGTTGCCTCGGCTCCAGTCGATAGCGGCTGAAGGGGCGAGCGGTATTTCGATCCCGACATCGCTTGAACTCGATGGAGCGCTGCTCGGGCTCGTCGGTGTCGGGCGGATCGGGCGCAGGGTCGCAGTCGCGGCCCACGCACTCGGAATGCGGGTGATTGCCTTCGACCCGGGCCTCTCCGAATCCCCGGAGTCGTGCATCACTCTGGTTGGTCTCGACGAAGTAATCGAGACGTCGGCGGTCATCTCGCTGCATGCTCCGGCAACGCCGGACACGCACCACCTCATTGGCGCCGGCACCATCGCTCGCATGCGTCCGCGGACGTACATCGTGAACTGCGCACGCGGCCCCCTGGTCGACCACGACGCGTTGCTCGCAGGCCTCGAATCCGGTCAGATTGCCGGAGCGGGGCTCGATGTCACCGATCCAGAACCACTTCCCGTAGGCCACCCGCTGTTGGCGCGCGCTGACGTCGTGGTCACGCCGCACGTCGCGTCGAGCACAACGGTGGGCCGCCAACGGCTGTTTGCGCACGCGTTCGACAATGCGCTCGATGTGCTCGCTGGCCTATCCGGCAGCCGACTCAACTGACGACAAGGGCCGAGCGGGAAGGTCAGAGCGGGAATAGAATTCTCTTTCGTCGCAGTTCGATCTGGCCCATGAAAAGCAGCGGGGCAGCTCGGCTGGGGCCTGATCCGGGTCGTAATATAAAGCGTCGTCCGTCATCGTTATTCGTTCGACGCGCGGCACCTGCGGGAAATAGTGAGAAGCGGCGTCATGCTGCTCCGAGCGCTTGTTCCAGAACGCAATCGTGTTCGGCTGCCATCTGAGTCGGACCTGGTTTTGGGGTTAGGTGGCCTGGGCGTACAGGAGTGAGAGGAGCTGAGCGCCTTCATTGGCGTCCATGTTGTCGATCTCTTTGGTGCAGCCACCGGTGACGTGTCGTTGGTGATTTGCGCTTGACCGTGATGGCGGACTCGCTGGGGAGCTCAGCAAGTGCGGTGGTGTCTTCGGCGATGGTCATTTGCCTCCCCTTCGGCTGGGAACAGGACGTTCCCCGTCTGTTGAGTGCGTCACCCCTCAGAGCGCGTGCGTGGACGCGGTGCCATGCTGTTGCGATGGCAACTACTCCGGAGTCGACGCCCACCTTTGGATCGGCGCATGACGGCGCTCACCCGGACCGAGACGACGAATGGGCCAATCTGCGCTCAAAGCACCTGCGGCCTCCGGCGGAACGGCCCGCCTCATCGGCGATCGGTCAGCACCATCAGGCGCTGATCTGCTCCAACGTTGAACGGACAATTGCCTTTTACCAAGGACTCCTTGAGTTTCCGTTGACCGAACTGTTTGAGAATCGAGACTACGAAGGCTCGACGCACTTCTTTTTCGACATCGGCAACAGCAACGCACTTGCCTTTTTCGACTTCCCGGGTCTTGGACTCGAGGAGTACGCCGAGGTGCTCGGCGGTCATCACCACTTGGCCATCGCGGTGCCTCGCGAGAACTGGGATCGGCTCAAGGCCAAGCTCGACGAAGCCAACGTGGCGGTGTTCGAGCTCGACAACTCGTCGCTGTATTTCGCTGGGCCCGATGGCGAGCGAATTGAACTCATTGCCGACAAGCTCGGCGAGATGAACGGCCAACGCGTCCTCTGACGGGGGCGCGGAGGGTGCCTGACCCCCTCCGCGACGTTGACCCCCTCAGCGGCGGCCCCATTCCGTTCAGGGGCGGCCGGCGTGAGCCACTTCGACCCGGGTGCTGTAGAGGGCTCCGGTCGCTGAGCCGCGGGCTACGTCCGGGCTTGCATCCTCGCAGGTGAGTACGAAGAGGGTTTTGCCGTCGTCGCCGCCGAGCATGCAGGCATAGGTGTTGTCCGGGGTGCTGATTCGAATGGTCGACTGGTCGTGAATATCACCAGAGCCAATGACTCGAACGATCTGCTTGCCCGAAGCGTCGGAGTACCAGATGCCACCGTCGGCATCGAGCGTGCAGCCGTCGGGCGACGTGCCTCGCACGGTTGCCCAGATGCGTGGTTCGGTGAGCGAGCCGTCATCATCGATGGTGAATGCCGTGTACTGCCCACCGAACGTCTCGCCGACGATGAGTGTGCTCTCGCTCGGCGTGAGGACCGCGCCATTCGGGAAGAGCAGTTCACGTGAATCGGTGCTGACGGACCCGTCGGGCTGCACGATGATCATCACGGTGGTCGCTGCTGAGTCGCCACCTTCGAGATCGAATCCGAAGTTGCCGACGTAGGCGATGCCAGACGACGACACGACCATGTCGTTGCAGTGTCCTGTGGCGACCCCTGAGAGATCGGCATGCTCGACGATGCTGCCGTCGGCTTCCTGACGCATCAGCTTGCGGTCGAGCATCGACACGAAAATCAGCCGGCCGTCGGGAAGCCATCCGAGCCCGGAGGGGCGACCGTCGTATTCGAGTTCGACGTGGCGGGTGCCCGTGCCGTCTGCATGGATCTCGACCGACGAGATGGTCTGCTGGAAGAAGTCGCTAAACCAGAGCCGGCCGTCGTGCCAACGGGGGCCTTCACCGAAGTCAATTCCCTCGATCACGGTGGTCCACTCGACCTGCATCTGCGTTGCGTTGTCCATGCGCGAACCGTAGCTCAGGACTTGAGGCGGGGTTCTTGTGGCGTGGTGTCGGCAGTGACGCGGGTGGCTGGCTCCCGAAGATCTCGACTGTCGCGTTTGGGTCGCGGTCGATACGCACGTGATCGGCTGCTCGGTCGGCAAACCAGATCTCAGTGGTCAGGAGTCCGGAGGGACCGTTGACCGATCCCGCACACATTGAGGTGAGGGCGTTGGTGTCGTCGGTGATTCCGGACCGGAAGAAGAGCGTCGACCCGCACGTCGAGCAGAACCCGTAGGCGACGTTGGAGTCACCTACGGGCGAGTACCACCGCAGGTCGTCTCCGATGATGTCGAGTTGGTCGGTCGGCGCCGCAGTGGCCGCCATGTAGTTACCCGTCAGTCGCTGGCACCGTTCGCAATGGCATTCGAGGACGCTGCGTACATCGGCGTTGGTTGCCCATGTCACTCCACCGCACAAACACGCGCCATTCATTGCGTCATTCTGGTTCATTGCTCGACAAAGGTCGAACAAGATTGCAACCGCTCATCGCACAGTTGAGGGCTGGGTGAGGAAGGCTGAATCCGCCAGTGACGGTCAATCATTCGATGCCACTTGTTTGCGGGCAGCTCCGGGCGGATGGCAGCGAGACCCGTACAGAACTTACTGATCTTGGTGGGTCGGACGCCGTGTCTCCAGAGCCATTGGTCCGTTGAGCGGGCTGCTCGGGCTGACTTCGTCTCGACGACGATGGCATCGAGGACCGCTTCGGTGCCGCCATGGTCTGTACATCGCACGTGGCGGTCAAAGGTCAGTCGAGTGTGGTTGCCCGGGTCAATGAGCGTGCTGCGCGTGTACTGGGTGGTGAGCGCAGGCAGGAGGAAACTGGC
>JBLFZD010000282.1:0-5057 GCA_047610085.1 Ilumatobacter sp.
GCGTTCCCCCTCGTCGTCATCGACGGAGTCCGCTCCCTGATGGGTGTTCGCCCACCCGAGCACCATGGGCGCGCCGATCAGCAGCGGGAGAAAGTAACGGCCTTGCCAGTACGTGCTCGAGGTATTGCCCTGACTCATCTCGAGTACCCAGGCGGCGATGATGCCCAGTCCGACGATCGCCGCGGCAATGGCCACCGCCGACGTGCGCTTGGCCAACAACGCTGCACCGGCGAGCATGCCCAGGGCAAGGATCCACAAGAACAGCGCCGTGCGCGGCAGCGGAGCGTCCAGTAAGCCGAGCAGTCCGATCGCCTCTTCGAGGTTGAGGCCCGATTGGCCGATGATCCGTTGCAGGAGGTCCCCGTCGAACCCGTCGCGGCGACGTGCCATCACCATGCCGGAGGCGGCTCCACCCGCAACAACGATGCCGGTACCGAGCGCCACACGTTGCAGCACCGACGGGCGACTGACCCACAGGTGATGAATTCCTGCGCCGATCAACGGCAAAAACGGTGCACCAAACAAGAGCTTTGACGAGCCGGTGTCCGAAGTGGCCGCCCAACCGAGCGTCGCAAGCGTCGAAGCGGCAATCAGCAGCAACGGGCCCACGCCCAGACGTCGAAACAGTCCACGAAGATCGACGAGGCCGGTCGTTGCGCAGATTGCCACGATTGCAGCTGCCCAGATCATTCCGTCGCGCCGCGGGAGCACCGCTGCTGCCCACCCCGCAGCGAGGGTCCACGACATCAGACGACCTGGTTGGTCACGAGAGAAACGCTGCGCGGAGAGCATCCCAGCCCACAGAGCAAACCCTCCCGCAATCACCAGCCCCGACGGGTTGACCACGATGATCGAGAACCACGCCATCGGCGTGATCGCAAGTGCCGAGGCGCCCAAGGCACGCCGACCGTGTCGGGCAGCGAGCGCGAGCCCCGCGACAAGCAGGCCAATCGGAATCGCGGCATCGAACACCCGAGCCAACTGATTGCCTGAAGGGCCCGGGAAATAGGTCCCCAACCCTGGCGCAACGTGCCCCCAGATGGGGTAGTTGGTGGACCGGGTAATGAGGAATGCTTCCCCTTTCGGAGCGGGCGTGGCCGTCGCGCAACTCGCTGGCTGTTGTTCTTCGAGATCGAAACACAACGTTGCAGGATGGCCCACCCATGCGGGCAGTTCAACGACCTGGCCGTCAAGTTCGCCACGCACGAGCGCACCGGCACGAACCAGGTGAGATGGCTCATCGGGGCCGCCCGACGGGACGGTTCCGAGGATCCACACCAGAGCGAGCGCCCCCAGCAACGCCACAGCGATAATGCCACGGCGTCGACCCGCCATGCCCTGGCCCTGATTGATCACGTGGAGGAGGCTAGCCAGTGCGTTAGCGTCGTGGTTCGCATGTCGCTCCGGACGGCGGTCGCGCACCGCAATCTCCTTTATCTCCTGTCACTCAAGGAGTTGCGGACCCGATACCGCAAGTCGGTACTCGGTTGGACGTGGAGCCTGCTCAACCCGCTGAGCCAGATGGTGATCTTCTCCATCTTGTTCCTCTACATCTTCGAGCGGCCCGCTCCTGTCGGCACCTCGAGTGGGCTCCAGAATTTCCCGTTGTACTTCCTGGCCGGGTTGCTCCCGTTCCAGTTCTTCTCGATCTCGGTGACCACTGCCATTGGCTCGGTCCAGGGTGGTGCCAGCTTGATCAAGAAGGTCGCCTTTCCCCACGAGCATCTCGTGCTGTCGATTGTGATCGCCCAACTTGTCACCTTGCTGATCGAGTTGGCCGTGCTGTCGATTGCGATTCTGATCTTTGGTCAGATGGTTCTGCCCTGGTTGTTCCCGATGGCTGCGCTCCTGGTGCTGGTGACCATGTTCACGACCGGGGTCGCGCTGTTGCTCTCAGCAGCGAACGTCTTTTTCCACGACATCAACTACCTGTGGGGAATCGTCGCTCAACTGCTTTTCTACACCAGCCCGATCATTTATACGCCGGGAGAAATCGACAATCGTTGGCTGGTTGCCATCACCAATTGGGGGCCAACAGGAAGCATCGTCCGCGCCTCGCAGGGCTTGCTGTATCACGGCGACATGCCGGGAATTGGTCGGTGGATCCACATCGCATCGTTCTCGATCGTGACCCTCGCATTCGGCGCTTGGGCCTTCAATCGGCTCTCACCACGATTCGCGGAGGAGCTCTGATAATGAGCGATGACATCACTCCAGACACCGAATCGCCCACGGTGATACACGGCTCGGCGCCGACGCCGAACGACGATGCCCCAGAGCCACAGCGCGACATCGCGATCTCGGTCGATTCGGTCACCAAGACCTTTCGCATCCATCATGAGCGCGCAAACTCACTCAAACAATTCATCGCCACGGGTGGGCGCAATCGCTACGACGAGTTTGAGGCGCTCAAAGACGTTTCGCTTGAGGTGAGGGTCGGAGAAGCCGTTGGCATCATCGGCCACAACGGCTCGGGTAAGTCGACGTTGCTTAAATGTATGGCGAAGATCCTCACGCCGAATTCTGGAGAGATCGCCATCAACAAGCGGATGGCCGCCTTGCTCGAGCTTGGAGCCGGCTTCCATCCCGAACTGTCGGGCCGCGACAACGTCTTCCTCAACGCTGCCATCCTCGGCATGGGACGCAAAGAGATCGACAAGCGATTTGATGAAATTGTTGACTTCTCGGGCCTCCACCAATTCATCGACTCACCGGTCAAGACGTACTCATCGGGCATGTACGTGCGGCTTGCGTTCGCTGTGGCGATCAACGTCGACCCGGAGCTCCTTCTGATCGATGAGATCCTCGCTGTAGGCGACGTGACGTTCCAACAGAGATGCATGGAAAAGTTCGTTCAATTCCGCAACGAGGGCCGCACGCTCGTGCTCGTCACACACGACACCGGCAGCGTCCGCAACTTTTGCGACCGCGCAATCTGGCTCGACAAGGGCGTTGTTCGGGCGTCGGGTACGCCCGCCGACATCATCGACGAATACACCGAGACGATGCTGGCCACACAGGAGCGCCCCAAGGAGGGGCCGATTCGCCGAGGCGTCGGAGAAATCAAGGTCCACAAGGTCGAAATGCTGGTGAAGGGCGAGGCGGTCGAAAGCCTCCATGCCGGCGACGACGTCACGATCCGCATGCACTTCGACACGACCAAGCAGATCCTTGCCCCGGTTTTCGAAGTAAAGATCGCTCGCCTCGGCGGTGCCGTGGTGACCGCTCCATGCACGCGTGATGCCGATGAAGTCCCGGCGACGGTCGAAGGCCCTGGAACGGTCGACTTCCTGGTTCGCGACCTTCCCCTGATCCCCGGTCCGTATGTGTTGCACACCGAGATCACCGGTTATCACCGCAAGTACGTCTATGACCACTTGCAGAACGCTGTGACGTTCGATGTGTACGCCGGGCAGAGTGCCGAGACCGAAGGCTTGGTCACGCTGCGACCCGAGTGGAAACTCACTGGTGACGGAGTGCTCGGTCGGCGCGAGCCCTGATCGCATAGCCTGTCCACGTCATGGCTCTTGTGTCTCGCTCCAACTCGACCGAGGGGTCTTCACCACCACCTGACTCGACGCGCCCGTTCCCGACCGCGATCGAGTCTGCGCTCGGGTTGTTCTCCCGTCCGCTGACATTCCTTTGGGACCGTGGCTTCCGGTTCCTGGGTGTGCTTGACGCTCTTGCACTCTTTGCCCTGATGGTCGTGATCAGCTTCGTGCGCTTCGGCTTCTCGTTCGACTGGGACACCTATCCCCTGTCGCACTACTTCGTCGGTTTCTCGATCGCCACCACCATCCACGTCACGGTCAACTACTTCACCGGCCTGTACGAACGCGAACCGCGACTCGGACGCAAGCCGTGGTTGCCAAAGATCATCCTGGCAACGGGCATCGGTGTCGGCATGCAAGGAATCGCGTTCGTCGGGCTCGACCGCTACCTCATGCCACGCCTCAACTTGGCAGCGTTTCTCACCTTCGCATCATTCGTGCTGGTGTTCAACCGTGGTGTGGCTCGACGCCTCGCCGTTCGCCGAAAAGGCCCCGCTCGAGTGGTGCTCGCCGGCACCCCCAGCGATATGGATTTGGCCGAAAAGCACCTTGAGGCGTCCGATCGCAGCGCCGTGGTCGTCGGCCGCGTTGAACGCCCCCATCGCCTCGTCGACTCCGTCGTCGCGCACGATGCGACCGATGTCCTGCTGCTTGACGTCACCGCGTTCGGGTCGGTGTACCCCGAACCGCTGAACTCACTCGAACTCGCGGGCGTCGGCTTCCTTCAGCGAGTGGGCGCCCGCGAGACACTGCTTGGTTTGCGGTCCGTGCGTGAGATCGGCGGCATGCCATTCGTGATGCTTCGCTCCCACACCGTGCCGGTGCACAAGGTCAAGCTCAAGCGGATCTTCGACCTGCTCGTCACCATTGGCTTTGCTCCATTCTGGGTGCCGGTTGTGGCGCTGGTCGGGTTGTACGTGAGGGTCGCGTCCAGCGGGCCGGTGCTGTACCAGCAGACCCGAGTCGGACGTGACGGCAAGAACTTCGAATGCCACAAGTTTCGCACGATGGTCGAGGACGCCGAAGAGGACGGGCGTGCTCGCCTGGCCTCGCTTGACGATGACCGGATCGTGCCGGCGCTGAGCTGGATGCGCGGCATGCGCGCCGATGAGCTCCCGCAGTTGTGGAACGTGTTGAAGGGCGAAATGTCGCTTGTTGGGCCACGGCCCGAACGCCCCGAATTGGTCGACGAGATCAAGCGTCGCGTGCCCGGATACGTGCGCCGCAACGAATTGCCCCCAGGTCTCACCGGACTTGCCCAGGTGGAAGGCCACTATGGCACCGACGCCGAATTTAAACTGGGTTACGACATTCAATATCTGGTCAATTGGTCGCTGGTCATCGACGTCCAAATCCTGCTGCGCACCGTGTGGGTCGTGCTCTCGCGTCGTGTCTGATGCAACAGCGGCGCTCCCGGCGTCTTCGACGTGGCGCGATCACGCTTCGTGGCCCGACGTCGACATCGTGATGCCGATCCGCAACGAAGCGCCCCACTTGGATACCGCC
>JBLFZD010000283.1:0-5054 GCA_047610085.1 Ilumatobacter sp.
ACACCGGACCCGGTCGCGTGGCGAACCTCTCAGTTTTGTCCCGGCCCCAGCAAAGGATCGGATGGCTGAAGTGGGACCATCGCCGGGTTCGCGAGATTCGAACTCGTGGCTCACGATGACAACGTTGTCGGCGACAAAGCTCCAGAATCCACCGACAGATGCGCGACCCGAGAAGTCCGTGTACCTCGTGAGGGTAGTCTTTCAGGTGGCGATGAATTGATCCGTGGTGTTTTCGGTTCTTGTGAGTTTCAGCGGTAATCGTCGACCCGCACGCTAGTAGCTCGCCGGCGTCTGGTCGACGATCCCTGTGGACAGATGATGTAACGCGACTCAACACCAAGATCGAGATCAAAATCAAGATGCCAGGCCGATTATTCACACGCCCACGTTCGCTCATCGGTCAGCAACGTCTACCGCGACGTCCCAAGTCTGCTCGGCCGGCGTATCGCCCGAGCCTGAGAAGCCACCAAGCTCTGAGACTGGGCTGACAACCATCACGGTCGGCAAGCCGTTGAGGTACCCCAGCTGTACGGGGCACAACGGCAAGTCGGCAATCGATCCCAATCGGCTGCCCCCCAAAAAAACCACGCAACCCGCTTGTCACCAGAGCCAGCGTTCCTGAGATCGCAGTGGCCGGCTCGCCGCTGGCACGCCAACGAGTTCGGCGTACGCCATGCCGTGTGGAATCTTCCACGGCACTGCGAACCGCGAACGGTTCGACGATCTCCGACATCTTGATCTGATCTTTATCTTAAACGTATGTGGGCTTCATCGGGGACGGTTTGGATGGTCACAGATGCGTGTCAGCGCTTCAGCGGCCCGGTCAAAAGACCTACATAGCCGCTCGTCTAAGAAAGGAAGTCCCCATATGTCAGACGTCCTCAAAACTATTGCAACGCACCGCGTGGCGGGCCCCAAGCAACTTTTCCGTTTCTGCGCTCTCGCCGCCCTAACGTCGAGCGCTGTGGCATTCGCCGTTGTCGCCCCCGTTTCTGCTGCAACAACCGGCACCACCACCGCGACCGTGACCATCACCGGAGGGGCGCTCGCCATCACCGTGCCGTCTGACGCAGGCAGCCTCGGATCCGAGGCGAACGCCGTTGGCGGAGTGACCATCAGCGGCCAGCTCGGTGAGGTGCAGGTCAGCGATGCTCGCAGCGCTGCCGCTGGCTCAGGTTGGGTCGCGAGTGCTATCTCCACCGCGTTCACGCCGGCTGCTGGTCCGACCATCGGCGCTGCCTTCGTCGGCTACACCGCTGGGTTGATCACCAAAGTCGGCACCGCCACCTACACAGCAAATGACCCTAACAGCATCGTTGGCGTCGCCCCGGTCGTGACCGCAACCGGCATCACCGGCGACAACTCGGCCACGTGGAACCCCACGATCAACGTCGCTGTCCCAGGCGGAATGGCCGCCGGCACCTACAGTGCCACCATTACTCACTCGTTGGTGTAAATCGAATGATGACTCTGCAGGGGACCGACGGACAATCACGCCGAAGCCCACGCCGGCTCGGCTCCTGGCTGCTCTTCGGTCTCGCTGCCGTGCTCATCACACCAGCATTCACCTTGACGGTTACGGCCGCACCGCCTGCCGCGCCGGCTCCTCTGCCGAATACAGAAGCGGGCACCGTCGGCCTTCGCCTCCTCGACCAACCCGCCGACTCAATAGATGACCCACGAGCGCAGATTTACATCATCGATCACGTCGCACCCGGCACAGAATTCCAACGCCGCATCGAAGTGTCGACCAGAAACGCACCCGCTCAGGTCTACCTCTACCCCGCAGCCGCGACCATCACCAACGGCTCGTTCCTCGGAGAACCTGGCGAAACACCCAACGACCTGTCGACCTGGACATCGGTGACACCCAACGACATCGCCATGACGTCCAATCAAGTCGCCACTGCGACCGTGACAATCACGGTGCCAAACGACGCAGCTCCCGGAGAGCACTACGCCGTCGTCTGGGCCCAAGCCCGAACCCCAGCCAGCGAAAACGGGGTCGTACGGATCAACCGAGTAGGCATCCGCTTGTACTTGTCGATCGGATCCGGTGGCCCGCCCGCAGCCGACTTCGAAATCACATCCCTCGCAGCCAAACGGTCACTCGAAGGTGTGCGAACCGTCGTCGCCAACGTCACCAACACCGGCGGCCGGGCCCTCGACATCTCCGGAGAACTCAACCTTCGCAGCACGTCCGGCGATTTGCAGGCAGGGCCGTACCCCGCGGAGCTCGGCGCAACACTGGCCATCGGCGTCTCCGGACCCGTGACCATAACGATCGACACCGAGTTGCCTGCCGGACCATGGGACGCTGAGATCACCCTGCGCAGCGGCCTCGTCGAACGCTCGTCGGTCGCCGAGCTCACCTTTCCCGCAGCAGGCGTCTTGCCCGCTGTACCTGCGACGCCAATCGACGCCAAGAGCGGCGGTCTATCTGTGCTTGTCCTGGTTTTCGCAGCCATCGCTTTGCTGGCTGCGTTCGTCATCTCGATGATGGTTGTTCGACGTCGGCGAGTGCAACACACGGAGTGATCGCTTCCCACGAAGCCATGACGAGTTGCTGCTACCTCGAGATCGGCTCAGACCGGGCTCGCACGGCGCATCTGACGTCGTCGAAAGGCCCAACTGGGAGGTCAGACTGTCATGGCGACCACGCGAAAACCAATGTTGCCTGAGGTGCTGTCTGGAGCGTTTCTGCTGCGCGCTCCGACCCGGTAACGCACGCAATAGCTCTCGTGGCACAAGTACGAACCGCCCCGCATTACCCGCGCCATGCCCTGATCGGGGCCGCTGGGTTCACTCTTGGGTGAGTGCAGGTAGTAGCTCGGATCGAACCAGTCCGAACACCATTCCCACACGTTGCCGGTCATCTCGTGCAACCCAAACCCGTTCGGGGGAAACGACCCGACCGGGCACGTCCCGACCCAGCCGTCATCGCCCGTGTCGGCGGTCGGAAACGTTCCCTGGTACACGTTCATCAGGTGAACACCATCGGGCTCGCGCTCGCGACCCCACGGGTAATGCTCCCCGTTGATACCGCCACGTGCCGCACACTCCCACTGTGCTTCGGTGGGCAGCGTGGTGCCACTCCATTGACAGTACGCAACAGCATCGAACCAGCTGACGTGCACCACCGGGTGGTTCTTGCGTCCAACAATGTCGCTCTGGGGACCCTCGGGATGCCGCCAATCGGCGCCGTCGACGAGTCGCCACCACGGCGCGGCCGCAAGACCCTGCGTGGGAGCAAAGCCGTCGGGGAGAAGGCCGGCAAACACAAAAGAATTCCCAATCCGCTCGGCCGTCGTCGTATGGCCGGTGGAGCCAGCGAACGTGGCGAACGCAGCGTTCGTGACCGTGTGCCGCGCAACTGCGTATGCGGACAAGTCGACGTCGTGGGCTGGTCCCTCGCCGTCGAACGGATCGCCTTGGCCGTCGCTGCTCCCCATTTGGAACGTTCCAGCCTTGATGACGACGAGCCCCTGGGCTGGTACCTGACAGCCGCTGGCCTGTTGGCCAGGCTGCACGCTCGAGGTGTGGGCTGTGTCGGCTGGTCGGGCCGGTCCGCAACAAGCGCTCATCGCAGTGCGTCGAGTTGCTCGGCGCCTTCCACTGTCACGGCCACTTCGCAGCGAGCGGTGTCGGTGTCGACCATCAACCGTCCAACTGCGTGTTGTGCGTGCTTCGGGCCGTCGACGATCCTTGAGTCGATGTCGTCATCGTGCACTCCTCGGTGTGGTGTTGCTGCGACCCAAATAGTTGCGGCCGCTGTGATTCGGATAATGCGACATCTACAGCGTCAACAGCGTCAACAGCGAGCTATCCGGGGCGCAGCCATTATCACCGTCAACCGCCACCCGGGGTGGGGCGAATCAACGTCCCGTCGTTTTACTCCCAAATCTGGGGTCAGGCTGGCAGGCTGTGCCGATTTGCGACGATCCGTGCTCAAATGATGCTATCTAGCTGGGGCGATGTCCGAACGGCCCAACACCAGCCAGACAGGCCAACACAGCCCGGTGCTCCCCAAATGGTAGATCACTGCTACACAGACATCGCCGAAGACCCTCGAACACCGCGCCCGGGACACCCGATTTCGGCACGATTCCACCCCCGACACCGGATCTGATTCACGTATCAGACTCGGTCCAGTCAGCCAACCGGCACCACTCAGGAGCGCTCACAGGCCGGCGCAACCTGAGGACCTCGAATCAGCTTGCCCGGGAGCGCACCGGTGGCGACACCCGCCTCATAGATCACCTCTCCGCTGCAGATCGTGACGTCGTAGCCATCGACGCGCTGGATCAGTCGCCGCCCGCTGGCCGGTAAGTCATAAACCATCTCCGGTGCGTGGAGGTACATACCGTCGAAGTCGATGACGTTGACGTCGGCCTTCATACCCGGCGCCAGAAGGCCGCGGTCATCGAGGCCGTAGATCGCCGCCGTCTCGCGAGTCTGCTTTGCGACCAGTCGCTCGATCGGAACCCGTTCGCCGCGGGTGCGATCGCGCGCCCAATGGGTCAACAGGTAGGTGGGCATGCTGGCATCGCAGACCAGACCGCAATGGGCGCCTCCATCTGACAGACCGAACACCGACAACGGGTGGGTCATCATCTCGCGGAGATTGTCGAAATTGCCGTCGATGTAGTCGAGGAACGGCATGTAGATCAGCCCGCGACCGTCCTGATCCATCATGGCGTCGTAAGCAGCTTCGAACCGCGAGACACCCGCCCGATCGGCGATGGCTGCGATGCTGGCTTCCGGCCCGGGTTCGTAGTCGGGTGGGTCGCCGAGCGGGTACTGGTTGTCGAAGCCCCTGCAGATCAGCGCAAGCAGTCCATCGAACGACTGCACGTCGGGCGGGTCGTCGAGGATCGATGCACGCACGTCAGGATCGGCGAGGCGGGAGCGCCGTTTTTCGGGTGGGAGGTCGGCGACGGCCCGGTATCCGGCATAGACGCTGAACGGATGGATCGTGCTTTCCCATCCCATCAGGACGCCGGCAGGGCGCTGCGCGACCATCGGGGTGAGCAGGCCCCCGGCCGCCTGGTTCC
>JBLFZD010000284.1:0-5053 GCA_047610085.1 Ilumatobacter sp.
TGCTCAGCGAACACACTTGGTTGGCGCGGCGGACCAAGTCGGCCGACATCGTTCACCACGGGGGCGGGACCGCCCCGGGCGCTGGCGGTGGCCCGATCGTGCTCACGATTCACGACCTGCAGTACGAGACCTTTCCGCAGTATCTCAGTAGGACCAAGTTGCGATATCTCAAGGCGACGATGCCTCGATCTGTAGCGCGTGCTGAGGTCATTGCGGTGCCGACGGAATACGTCCGTGGCACGGTGATTGAACGTTTTGACGTTGATCCCGACGCCGTTGTTGTCGTACGCCACGGCGTGGAATCCGAGATCGGTGCGACGGCTCGCTCCGAGTCTGACTTGCGCCGTGACTACGGCTTGGGCAACGGGCGGGTCGTGGTCTTCCCTGCGATGACACATCCCCACAAGGGCCACCGGTTTCTTCTCGACGTTATGGCCCAGCACTGGGACGACCCCGACCTTCGCCTCGTCGTGCTCGGTGGAGCCGGAGCGGCCGAGGCCGAGGTGCTCGACCAGATACGCAGGCTTGGTCTCCAGCAGCGGGTCATCCGTCCCGGTCGGGTAAGTGATGACGATCGAGATGGGCTGATTAGCTTGGCCCACGCGCTGGTTTTCCCGAGCGAATACGAAGGTTTTGGTGCACCGGTCGTGGAAGCCATGGCACTGGGCACCCCGGTGATCTGTAGTAATCAAGAGGCTCTGGTAGAAGTCGTTGGTGACGCCGGTCTGGTGTTGCCGCTCGACCGGGACGCGTGGGCGGGCGCGCTTGATCATGTCGGCGACCACAGCGAAGCCCTGCGTGAGAGTGGTCGGCGGCGCGCTATGGAATTCACGGCCGCGAAGTCGGGCGAAGGTCTCGCTGCGGCATATCGACTCGCACTCGTTCGGAGTCGATGATGTTCGGCCGCCGCACAGATTCGACAGGTTGTGGGGTGGTGGTGCTGTGCCCTCACTTCGTGCCCGACAACGCGCCGACCGGCACGGTGATGACGCGCATCGTTGATGAACTCGCAGCGCTTGGCCACACCGTGCACGTCGTGACCGCATTGCCTTGGTATCGCGATCACGCGATCGCTGACGGATGGACGGGTTCCTGGGTCCGGCGTGAGACGACCGAGTGGGGGTCGATCACCCGGGTGCATCCCTTTCCCGGTGATGACAAGAGTAATCTGGCGCGACGAGCGGTCGGCTTTGTTGCATACTCGGCATTGGCCGGCCTGCAAGGCGTGCGGGCGGGGGGCTGGTTTCGGCGTGCCGATGTGGTAATCGCAATGTCGCCACCGCTCACCCTCGGCCTGACCGGCTGGATCGTTGCGACGCTCAGGCGGGCACCGCTCATCTTCAACATTCAAGATGTGTTCCCAGACGCTGCGGTAGAGACCGGAGCGATCTCAAGTCCGCGAATCATCGCAATGTCGAGCTGGCTGGAGCGGCTGAGCTACCGGCTGTCTGATGCGGTCACGGTTCTGTCGAGTGACCTGGCCGACAACGTGCGAGCCAAAATGTCTGTGTCGCACGCCGGTCGGGTCCGAGAGATTCCGAATTTTGTCGACACCGGCGCGATCGTCCCCGGGGGCCGGCTCACTCCGTATCGGGCCGAACTTGGTCTCGGTAATGGTCCGGTTGTTTTGTACGCCGGCAACGTCGGCTTCTCGCAGTCCCTCGAGTTGGTGGTCGCCGCGGCGGCAGCCTTCCCCGACGTGAAATTCCTGATCAACGGTGACGGAGCCGCTCGAGCCTCCCTTGAATCGGATGCTGCCCACCTCGACAACGTCGTCTTCCGCGGCTACATCGAAAGTGACCGGTTGCCCGAACTCTTGGCCACCGGAGACATCCACGTCGTTCCGTTAAAGGCCGGTTTGGGGCGGGTTTCGGTGCCGTCGAAGACCTACTCGATCATGGCGGCCGGGCGCCCCGTGCTCGCAGCGATCGATCCTGACACTGCAGTTCCTCGAATTCTTGCCGAGTCGGGAGGCGGCGTTGCTGTTTCCCCAGACGACCCAGCGGCGTTCATCGCTGGGCTGGCGGAATTGCTCGAGGACTTCAACGCCGCATCAGCTTTAGGTGCTGCTGGGCGAACGTGGGCAGTGGCAAATGCATCGCCGGCGGCAGTGGGGCAGGCCTACAGCGACCTCATCGCTGAATTGCGCACGTGACCTTGGTTGGACCCCGACCACGGCACCTGCGCTCTCAAATCGGTGGGTGACCGCTAGCCTGCCGACTCGTGGCAACCTCCTCGTCATCCACCAAGAAGGCCGCTCGGCTCGCTCAGAAGGGCAAAGGGCAGAAGGTTCGCTTTCAAGGCGGAAAGCTCTTCCCGCTCATCGTCGCGCTCGTTTGCGTCCTTGGCTCAGCGCTTGTCGTGTATTCACGTCAATCGCGACCTGCTGCCGATGCGTCCGCACCGACCATCAACGACCACTGGCATCACTCGTACGGATTCTTCCTCTGTGACACCTGGGTGCAGCTCGATGGTGACGGCGAAGCGCAGGACGCCAGCGGCCGCCCGACCAATGTCGAGTACGCCCGCACCGGCATTCACAGCCATGACGATGGCCTCATTCATTGGCACCCGTTCTCCTCGGCTGCGGTTGGCCGCCGCGCCACGCTCGGGGTGTTCACCGGCGTCTACGGCGTTGAAATGTCGAATGACGTGCTCCAGTTCCCCGAAGACCAGCGAGCGCAACTGCCCGAGCAGTTCCGTGAAGATGGTCGCTTCGAATCTGGTGAATCAACCTGCACCATTGACGGTGAAGAAGAGACGGGCCGTCTCCAGGTCACCCGTTGGGACAACATCTCTGACACCGGTGCTGGAACGACATTCATCGCCGGCTTTGAGGGCATCCCGCTGAACCAGGACGCCATGGTGGTGTCGATCGCATTCGTGCCCGACGACACCGACGTTGGCAAGCCCCCGTGGACCGAAGACTTCGATGAGAACGTGCTGAATGACAGCAATCAGCGCAGCGCCGATCAACTTTTCCCGGGCGCAACGGTGGGCGAAGACGGCGATATCACCGATATTGACATCAGCGACGTTCTCACAGACCTTGAGAACGACGAGCCGTCCACGTCAGAGGGCTGATGCAGGCTGTCGTTCTCGTCGGAGGTTTTGGTACTCGGCTGCGGCCGCTGACCAACGAGGTTCCGAAGCCAATGCTGCCCATCGGCCATGTGCCGATGATCGAACGGCTCATCAACCGGCTTGGCCGAGGCGGAGTGACCCACGTGGTGCTGGCCCTTGGGTTCAAGCCTGAGCCGTTTATCAGCGCATTTCCTGACGGTCGCTGTGGCGATGTTGCCCTCACATATGCAGTGGAACCCGAGCCGCTTGACACGGCTGGGGCGATCAAGTTCGCGGCGGAGCAACTGGAAATCAACTCGACGTTCGTTGTCGCTAATGGCGATGTCATGACCGATCTGAACGTCGCTGAGCTCATCGCTGCACACCGTGCAGCCGACGCCGAGGCAACACTGCACCTGATCGGCGTGAACGATCCGTCTGCCTTCGGCGTGGTTGAACTTGCTGACTCGGGGTTGATTCGACAGTTCGTTGAGAAGCCCGAGCGTGGGACGGAGCCCAGCAACCTCATCAATGCCGGCACGTACGTTTTTGAACCGTCGGTGCTTGGTCTCATCCCCGCAGGGGAACGAGTGTCGATCGAACGTGACACGTTCCCCAAGCTGGTGGCCCAAGGAACAATCCACGGCTACTCGACCGACGACTACTGGATTGATGCCGGCGTGCCCGATCTCTACCGAGCGGCCAACCTCGATCTTTTGGATTCGACACGTGGTACTGAATCGTGTGAAGCAATAGCGGAGGGCGCTGAGGTCGATCCATCGGCGACGGTGATGAATTGCATCGTCGGCGCAGGTGCCGTCATCGAGGGTGGAACCACAACCGTGGTCGATTCGGTGATTTTGCCGGGAGCGTTCATTGGTAGGGGGGCCCAGGTGGAGTCATCATTGGTGATGGGCCGTGTTGGCGCAGACGCAACGGTGATCGAAGCGATCATCGGTGCCGATGGTGTCGTCGCTGAGGGCGATCATCTTGCGTTCGACACCGCCCCCGCCGTGTGACGCTTGCCGGTAGGTGCTCGTAGCCTGCATGAATGCGGATTGCGGTCATTGGGGGAGCAGGCTTCATTGGCTCGCATCTTGTCGATCGGCTCCTGGCTGAAGGGCACGACGTCGATGTGATCGACGATCTGTCCACCGGGTCGCTTGCAAACCTTGCCGATGCCCGAGCGGCCGGATCCGCTCCGATTGGTGGGTCGCTCAAGATCCACCACATCGACGCTTTGTCGTCAGAGGCCGATTCGTTGTTTGGTATGCGTCAACCCGAATTGGTGTATCAGTTGGCGTTGTTCCCTCGGGCTGATCGAACTGCTCGTGCTCAAGGCCGCGGTTTCGTTGCAGCGCTTGCAACGATGGAAGCTGCACGCCGTCACGGCGTGGGCAAGGTGGTCTGCGCCGTGCCTGCAGCAGCGTTGTACGGGCAGCCAGCGGCATCGGCATTGCCCGTAAAGGAATCCGAGATCGCCCCTCGCGGCGTCCGCGGTGTGGCCGCTCGAGCCGTCGTTGACTTGATGTCGACGTATCGCGAGCGGGACATGATCGAGTTCACTGCACTCGCATTGTCCACGGTGTACGGCCCCCGCCAACGAAGCGACGGGGGAGTGGTCGCTGCCTTTGTGGCGGCCCACGCTGCAGGCGAGGTCGCACGATTCGACGGTGACGGCCGCCAAACCCGGGACCTGTTGTTTATCGACGATGCCGTCGATGCTTTGGTGCGAGCTAGTGAGCGTGGAAGTGGTTTGGTTATCAATGCGGGAACCGGGTCGCAGACGACCCTTCGCGACCTCTGGTCGGTCATTTCCGGATCAACAGGTGAAGCGCCCGAAGCGGGCCCGTCGCGACATGATGACCTGCCGCGCTTCGCGGTGTCACCGGTTCGGGCTCGGATCCATCTTGGTTGGTCACCGTGGACAGAACTGAGTGACGGCGTCGAGCGAACGCGTCCCGCACCAGGTGGCAGCGTCAGGTGCTGA
>JBLFZD010000285.1:0-5040 GCA_047610085.1 Ilumatobacter sp.
TGGTGAGCACAATCAAGTCGGCCTCTGAGACCTGACGATCGACATGGATGCGGATCCATTCCGGCATCGACTCATCGACGAGTTGATCGACCGCAGCGACGATGACCACACCATCGAGCATGAAACCTGCCGACTGCCCCCAGGGGAGCACGTTGCCTGGCTCGGCGACGCCGCTGAGCTCGACGATGACGTGTTCAGGTGGAGTCTCCCTCGCTCGAATCTGATCAAACGCTGCACCAAAGCCCTCGATGGAGGAACAGCACACGCAGCCGTCGGTGAGTTCGATCGTGTCGCCCGACCGCTTGCGGATGAGCTTTGCATCGATGTTGATGGCCCCGACATCGTTGACGATCACGGCGATTGGACGGTCGGCTTCGGCCAACACCTCGTTGATCGCCGTGGTCTTACCGGCGCCGAGGTAACCACCGACGAAAGTGATCGGAACACGTTGCCCATCCCAGGGTAAGAACTTTGGCTCCTCGTAGATCATCGCTCGTGAGCGTATTGCCGCCGTCTGGAACGCCTCACGCTGCAGCGATCAACGGACCGGGTCTGGCTCCATCGACAGGTGGAGCGGGCCGCCTGCCGTGTCGGGCCACGGGTTGGCGAGCGCGACCTCCTCGTTCAACTCGACACCGAGGCCGGGCTCCGTGGAGGGGATGACATAACCGTTCTCCCATTGGATGGGGGTCTTCAACAGGTCGGCGTGGAAGCCGCCCCACTCGCGGATCCCTTCGATGATCAACAGGTTCGGCAACGTCGCAGCGAGCTGAACGTTCGCAGCGCCGAGGATCGGACCCGAATACAGGTGTGGCGCGATCTGGCAGCCATTCGCCTCGGCGATCGCTGCGATCTTCTTGCCAGCCAGAATTCCGCCGCATCGGCCCAAGTTCGGCTGCCAGATTCCGGCGGCCTGATGACGCCCGAGCGCTGCGAACTCCGAGATGGTGGTGAGGCGCTCGCCTGTGGCGATTGGGATTGACGTGTGTGCCGCAACGCGAGCCATCTCGTGAGGCAGGTCGGGGGCGCACGGCTCTTCGAACCACAGTGGGTCGAACGGCTCGAGCTCGCGGGCGAGTCGGATGGCCCCGGCAGCAGTGAACTGGCCGTGGGTGCCGAATAACAGGTCGGCTTTCGGGCCGACCGCCCCCCGCAAGGTCGCCATCATCTGCGCCGAGGCAACGACGTCGTCTTGGCTTGGCATGTGGCCATCGAACGCTGTGTATGGGCCAGCTGGATCAAACTTGAGTGCGGTGAACCCCCGTTCGACTTCGTTCACGGCCCGTGCTGCGGCATGATCGGGGTTGGTGTAAACCTCGCGGTATCCAGCACTCGGGTAGAGGTATGTGTAGGTGCGTAGCTTTTCGTGGACGCGGCCGCCGAGCAGGTCATAGATCGGCTTGCCGGCGTCCTTTCCGACGATGTCCCAGCACGCCATCTCGAGCCCACTCATGATGCCGACCAGAGTCGGGTCGGGACGCAGGGAGTACCCGCTCGAGTAGATCCGGCGCCACATCAGCTCGATCCGGTTCGGGTCTTGATCGATCACCCAGCGCGCGGCGACATCGTCAACGAGCGCAGCAATCAGATGCGGTCCGAACGTGGCCGCGTAGATTTCGCCGTAGCCGACGATTCCCGTATCGGTCGTGAGCTTGACGACGATGAAGTACTTACCGCCGAAGGAGGGAGGTGGGTTTTTGATAACGAACGTGGTGACATCTGTGATCTTCACGCAGTCGAGCCTGCCACATACTGACGATTTTTCCATGGAGCTACGTGCTGTCACTCTGTTCCGGTGACCGACCACGAAATGTTTGATCTACCCACTTACGAGCTGCTCCAACTTGAAGATGGCTCGTCTCCGACGTCTTTTCGCCTCCCGGTTCGTCAGGATCTGTGCACTCCGTTCGAGTTCCTGTACGGGGGCTCCGGGATCGCGGCGTGTATCGAGGCGGCAGAGCGAGCGAGCGGTCGGCCGTTGCAGTGGATCACGACGCAGTTCCTCGGTTCCCCCACGCCGGGACTCGTCGCTGACATCGAGGTGGACCTCGCCGTGACGGGGCGAGCGACGTCGCAGACGCAGGTGACGGTGAGCGTCGATGGAATGGTCATGCTGACGTCGCTGTGTGCTCACAACGTTCGGCCCGCAGGTGACGAGCGCGCGTTCAGCGAGATGCCTGCTGTTCCATCACCGGATGACTCGATGCCCTTCGCTGACTTTTTCGACGTGGTGGAGAAGCCATCCTTCTTCGACCACTTCGAGCGGCGAACCGCAGCGGGCAACTTCGCCTCCGAAGCGGTTGGGGAGCCTCAGACCGGTCTCCTTGCGATGTGGTGTCGGCTCGACGATGCGAGCATCGGGAGTGCCGCGACGCAGGGTTTTGTTGCCGACCTCGGCCCGCTTGCAGTGTGTGCAGCGCTCGGGCTTCCGGTTGGCGGGACAAGCCTGGACAACACGTTGCGGATTGTTGACCCACGCCCGAGCGAATGGGTGTTGATCGAAATAGCCGCCGAAGGCTTCCACCGTTCAGTCGGCCACTCGACCGCCAAGTTGTGGAGCGAAGATGGACGGTTGCTCGGAATTGCTCAGCAGTCTGCAATCGTGCGCACCAGCCATCACGGCCGAAAGGGCGGCTAGAGGCCGGTGTCAATCGGGCTGATTGGCGTGCCGTCGTCGCGGAGGGAGCGAAGCAGTTCTCCAAGTCGCTGCGGAGCGAAGCGTGTGCCGTCCCTCGTCGCTCCGTCGATTTCATCGAGGCTCCACCAGCGCAACTCGTGGAGCCGTTCCTCTCGGAGTTGCTCCCAGGTCATTCCAGGCGTTGGCTCGAATTGGTCCGCAACCGGCACGAGGTGACATTGGTCGCGCTGTCCGTCCCACGTTCCGTCGACGAAGGGGATGACATGCTCACGGGTCCAGACATGTGGGCCGAGCGTCATGCCGGTCAGACCCACCTCTTCGTGGAGCTCACGGTGCAACGCAACGTCGTGGCTCTCGCCAGGGTCGAGGCCGCCGCCCGGCAATGCCCAGACGGTGGCGGTCGGGAACTCGAATCGGACGAGTAGAACCGAGTGGTCGGGCGTGACGAGAATTGCCCGAACAGCTTGACGGATTCTGAGTTCACTCACGCCCGGACGGTACCGGCCGAGAGGCGATCAGAAGTCAGTTGTGGCGATGCCATCGGTGTTGTAGACCGGAGCGCTGGCGTCGACCCGGTGTTTGAGCACCTCGGCGCCGGTGATCCCCATCTCGCCAAGCTTGGCCCGCATGTTCATATAGTTCGGATGCAAGAAGTGAGCAGCGAGGTTCTCCGCTGTATCCCACAGTTCGTACACGACGATCACGTCGTCACGGCAGGGGTCGGTTCCGAACGAATAGGCCATGCAGCCCGGCTCGTCGTCTCGCGATGCTTGTTGCAATGCGGCGCTTGCAGCGAGGCAGGCGTCGCGCTTGTCGGCTGGGATGAAAATGTCTCCGGCAACGATGATCATTGGCACAGCGTCGCAAAGAACTCCGGCTGCTGGCGAGGCGGACGGATCGATTGCCGCTCGAAGTCGAGTTATTCGATTGGGATGTCGCGATTTACGTTGTTGCTAAACGACTTGTACATCTCATACACGTCTTTACATTTCTGGCAAACCGGGAGCTGTTTGGGGTCCTTCGACGGCACCCAAACAAATCCACACAGTGCCTCGATGGGCGTGCCCATGATTCGCGCTTCGAGCACGATCGCCGCGCCGTTCTCGCCAGGCCCTGCCTTCACGATGTGTGCTGAGGTCGGCTCGCTTATCTCGGTTTCGGTGTCGGTGTCGACGTCAAAATCAACCTCTGGCATTGTCTCAAGATCGGTCATGTAAAGAGTCTGCCATTACGTAACAGCTGATGAACATGTGAGCGCAACTGTCCAACCGGTACCCGATCGGGTACGGTCGAGATGTGCTCATTACGATCATCATTGCTGTTGGAGCCGCTGCCGCGGTTTTCGGAGGCATCGTGGCCGGTCAGCGCGAGCCTGAGCCGGCCTTGATTCCCATTCCGGTCAGGCGCCCTCGCCGCACTGCCGACGACTGACAGACGCCAACGCTCGGCGTCTGATCCGATGGATTCGACGGTGATCGGGCAAGGTGGTCCGATGGACGCCGATCGGGATGAAGCGAGAGCGGGACCACCGCCCTCCCCCGGAGCCTTCTCCTCGCTGTCAATTCCGGGTTATCGGCGGTTGTGGATCGCTGGAACGTTTGCGTTCATGTCGGTGCAAATGCAGTTTTTACTGCGCGGTGTGCTCGCCTGGGATCTCACCGAGCGTGAAGGTGCACTTGGGCTCGTCTACCTCTGCTTCGGTATTTCGATGTTGGTCGCCACCCCGCTTGGCGGCGTCGCATCTGATCGGTTACCCAACCGGCAGGTGCTCGTCGTGAGCCAGGCGGTTCTGTTTGGTGGGGCGCTCGGCATGGGCCTCGTGGTCGTGACGAGCATCGTTGAGTTTTGGATGCTGCTTGTCGCTTCGGTGGCCCAGGGTTTGGCGTTCGGATTCTATGGACCAGCGCGAGTCGCGTTTGCAGCTAAATTGGTCGGGCGTGACCAGTTGGGCAACGCGATTACGCTGTCGATGCTCAGCTTGAACGGCACTCGAGTGTTTGCGCCTGCTTTTGCCGGAATGCTCGCGGGAATAGCATTCTTTGGGATCGGTGGTGCGTACCTCGTCAGCTCAGTCATGTCGGTCGCTGCGTTCGTGCAACTCCTGCGATGCCCGGAAGGAGCCGCTACACAGCAGGCCTCGGGAAAGAATCCATTCATCGACATCCTCGACGGCGTTCGCTATGTCGCTGCGTTCCCCTCGCTCCGACGTCTGCTCGTGAGTTCGTTCTTCGTCATCATGTTCGGCTTCAACTACGTGGCGTTTATCCCTGCGCTCGTGAAGGACACGTTCGATCTCACCGACGGTTATGTCGGCGTGATCATGTCGGCGAGTGCGATCGGTGCTGTCGCCGTTGCATTGTCGATTGCGCGGCACGCCGATGGGCCACATGCCGCTCGTCTGA
>JBLFZD010000286.1:0-5016 GCA_047610085.1 Ilumatobacter sp.
GCTTGGTGACATGCACCAAGGCTTCATCGCTCAGCAATCTTCGATCCACGAGCAGTTCCTTGCGTCGCAGTCCGCATCGCTTGGGCTCCTCGTTCAGGTCCACGCGCCAACCCGGCAGCCACCGATTTCGTCGACCGTGATCGTGGCGTCACCACAGGCGGTCGAGATTCCCGTTGTTGCGCCGAGCCCCCAACCACCAGCGTCACCCCCGCCTTCGAGTCCCGGCCGCAGCCACAACCCAACCGGCCCAACGTGGAACAAGGCGGAGCTCGAGATCCACTCTTCGGGTCGGATTTCCGAACTCTTTGGAACAATGTTCGCTCCCCAAGATCAGCACGCCCTTCAGTGTCGGATGCCAGAGCCTCCGCTGTTGCTTGCTGACCGCGTCACCGGTCTGATCGCTGAACCCGGTGTGCTCGGCAACGGCACGATTTGGACCGAGACCGACGTCGAGCCCGGCGCCTGGTACCTCAATGATGGGTACATGCCAGCGGGGTTCATGATCGAGTCCGGTCAAGCCGATCTGATGTTGATCAGCTACATGGGAATTGACCTTCTCAACAAGGGCGAACGCTCGTACCGGCTTCTCGGCTGCACGCTGACGTATCACGGCGACCTACCAGCCGTCGGTGAGACCCTTGAGTACGAAATTCGGATCACAGGTCATGCAAAGCACGGCGACATCCGATTGTTTTTCTTCGAGTACGACTGTCTCGTCAACGGTGAGCCACGACTCACGGTTCGCGACGCCCAAGCCGGGTTCTTCACGCACCAAGAACTTGCCGATGCACTCGGAGCGCTGTGGACTCCGGAATCAGCACAGGCCGAACTCGACCCCGACGCACGCGTTGATGCCCCTGCCGTCATCTGCGAAAAGACAAGCTTCAGTGCAGACGAGGTGCGCGCATTCAGCGAGGGCCGCATCGTCGACTGCTTCGGCCCGGGTTTCGAGTGGACCGAAACTCACACACGGACACCCAAGATCCAGGCAGGCAAACAGCTCTTCATCGACGAGGTCACCGACTTCAACCCGACGGGTGGGCCGTGGGGTCGCGGCTTCATGCGGTGTGAGTCGGCCATCTCAAGCGACGCATGGTTCTTTGATGGGCACTTCAAGAACGACCCCTGCATGCCCGGAAACTTCATGGTCGAATCGTGCATCGAGGCAATGTCGTTGTATCTCGCCGCACTTGGCTACACGACTCGTGTCGACGGCTGGCGTTTCCAGCCGCTGCCCGAGCAGCCGTTCGATTTGAAGTGTCGTGGCGAGATCAACCCACAGACCGATCGGGTCGCGTATGAGCTCTACGTCGAGGAAATCTGGGACGGGCCGCATCCGACAATCATCTGCGATGTTCTCGGCTTCGTCGACGGCAAGGCCGCATTCCACGCACATCGCGTGGGGGTCGAACTCGTGCCCGGCTGGCCGCTCACCTCGATGCCCGAAGTCTGGCAGCACGTTGTTGAACCGGTCGAGGTAGCGACCGACGCTGACGGATTCCCCTTCGACTGGAAGGCGATGATCTCGTGCGCCTGGGGGCAGCCCACCGACGCGTTCGGGTCGATGTACGAGTCCTTCGACGAAACGCGCCGATCACCGCGTTTGCCCGGTGAGCCGTATCACTTCATCAGTCGCATCACCCAGATCGACGGCGACCTCAACGATTGCAAAGCCGGTCTCGAGATCGTCTGTGAATACGACATCCCTGACAACGCCTGGTATTTCGACGAGAACGGTGCCGAGACGATGCCGTTTGCCGTGCTGCTCGAGGCGGCACTGCAACCATGCGGTTGGGTGGCGTCTGCGGTGGGCTCGGCCAATGATGTCGAGCAGGACCTGCTGTTCCGCAACCTCGACGGCACAGGCACCGTTCTCGACGAGCTCACGAGGACCTCGGGCACCCTGTCAACGCACGTCAAGCTCACGAGCGTCTCAAGAGCCGGCGGCATGATCGTCGAAGGGTTCGAAGTGACATGCTCGCTCGGCGACCGTTTGGTTTACACGATGCAAACCGTCTTTGGTTTCTTCCCACCTGAGGCCTTCGAAGACCAGGTCGGCTTGCCGGTCACCAGTGACCATGAGGCATTGAGTGAGCTGATTGCGAAACAAGCCCTCGAGATGACGAACATGACCAATCGGCCGGAACGGTTCTGTTCCGGCAGTGTTCGCCTTGCCAACGAGATGCTCCTGATGGTTGACCGAGTTGTTCACGTCCCGGCGCAGGGCGATGCCGGTCTGGGTGTTCTCGTCGGCGAGAAAGATGTCGATATTTCTGAGTGGTTCTTTAAGGCCCACTTCTTCCAGGACCCTGTGCAGCCGGGATCGCTCGGCGTCGAAGCACTCCTACAGTTGCTGCAGTACTTCATGCTCGACACGGGAATGGACGCCGGCGTCGACGATGCCCGGTTCGAACCAATGCTGCTCGGTGCGCCGATGGTATGGAAGTACCGCGGCCAGGTGACGCCCAAGAACACGATGATCACGACGGTGATGGAGGTCACCGAGGTCGGTATCGATGATGCCGGCCCATTCGTGATCGGCGCAGGTTCGCTGTGGTGCGACGGCTTGCGGATTTACGAGGTCTCGAATATGGGCATGCGCATCGTGTCGGGGGCGCCGGTTGACGCCATCGGCGTTGCAGCGTCGACAACAGCTCACAGCACGCTCGGCACAGGCCCCTCCAAACTCCCGATCACTGTCGACGTTGCGACGTATCCGCAACTGATTGACCACGCGGTGAACGGCGTACCCGTCGTACCGGTCGTCTTTGTTGTTGAGTGGTTTGCCCGCCTTGCCGCTGCTCACTGCCCGGATCTGTTCCTCGCTCGCCTGACCGATCTGCGCGTGCTGAACGGCTTGGTTGCAGAGCGGTACTTCCAGGGTGGCAGCCTCGACCTCATCGCCGAAGTTGTGAACGCCGAGCAGAACAATGAGGGCGTACTGCTCACTCTCCACCTGGTTAACCCAACGACAGGGCGAGCTCATTATCGAGGTGCCGCACAGATGTGTTCGACCACTCCCCCATTCGACGGACCGCTGGAGCCCAACGACGGTGCTGGCGCCGGGAGCGAGCCGTGGACAGCCGAGACGTACTTCGGTGACGTGCTGTTCCACGGCCCCGCCTTCCGGGTGATCGAAGAAATCACGGGTGTGTCCGAGCGCGGAATGGACGCCTACTGCTGGGGGGTCTTGGCAGTGGGGTGGAGCGCCGAAGCCTGGGCCTCAGATCCGGCATTACTCGACGGCGCCCTCCAGCTTGCTCTGCTGTGGACGGAGCGGCAACTCGGGTTGGCGTCGCTTCCAACCGCCATCGGTTCAATTCGGCTGTTCTCAGAACCGACCCCAGGCCAGCACGTGGTGACCCTCATCGGGCGTCAGACGACGGCTCACAAGGTCGTCTGCGATGTGCAGATTCGGTCAGCGGCGGGTGACGTGGTCGCACTGCTCGAAGGCATCGAAACCCACGTGCGTGGCCAGCCGAACAGCGCCTGAACGTCACGATCCGTTCCGGCATGAGACTCGTGGTGCGCATCTGCCACAGGGGTGAGGAGGCGACGACGCGGACCTGTCGTTTATGATCCGTCGTCTGCAAACAGCAGCGCCGGCACTTCCAGGAGTTCCTTGAGTCGCTGCACGAAAATCGCTGCGTCCCACCCGTCGACGATTCGATGGTCAAAGCTGCAGGAAAGGTTGAACATCGATCGTGGGACGAAGGCCCCGTCGCTCCACATCGGTCGGATCTCCATCTTATTGATGCCGATGATCGCGACTTCGGGCCGGTTGATGATCGGCGTCGTCATCAGCCCGCCCATCGCGCCCAACGATGTGATCGTGATGGTTGAGCCGCTCAGCTCATCCCTGGTTGCCGTGCCATCTCGGGCCGCCGCCGCCAGACGTGCAATCTCGGAGGCGATTTCGGTGAGTGCAAGACGTTCGGCGCTTCGCACTACCGGGACGAGAAGCCCATCCGGCGTCTGCGTGGCAATGCCGACGTTCAGGTCGTCGAAGATCGAGAGCTCCTGGTCGCCCGCGTTGTAGTGGGCATTGAGCCGCGACTGTTCGCTACATGCGATGGCAAGCGATCGGACGACGAATGGCAGCAGCGTGAGGCGCGGCGCATCAGGCAGTGCGCGGCGGTTCAGCGAGCTACGGACCTTCTCGAGCTCGGTCGCATCGACCTCGTCGACATACGTGATGTGTGGGATCTCGATCGATGCCTGGCTCAGCCGCTCAGCGATGCGTCGACGGAGACCGCGGATGGACTCGATATGCACACCGCCACCTGCCTCGGCCGAGGCCCTGGAGTGAACGCCAGCCTGCTCACTTACGATCCGTCGGTCGAGATCAGCATGCACGATCCGGCCATCAGGACCGGTCCCGGTGACCGTGCCGAGGTCGATACCGAGGGTTCGCGCCCGGTTGCGAACCGCAGGTGCTGCAGTCGGTCGTGAGGCCGACGCCTTCGGCGGGGCGGACGCAAAGATCGCTTCGTCTTCGTCTTCGATGGTCTGCTCGTCTGATCCTTCGATCTCGATGCCCACGAATTCGGTACCAACAGCGATCAAGTCTCCCGGATTGCCGGAGAGGAACGTCACGAGACCGTTGACCGGTGAAGAGATCTCTACGGTGGCCTTGTCGGTCAGGACCTCCGCGAGGGGCGTCTCCTCGTCGACGTGATCCCCGACCTCGACGAGCCATTCCACAAGTTCTGCTTCGGCGACCCCCTCACCGACGTCGGGGAGCTTGACGCCATACACGCTCATTGCGCCATCACCTTCTGCATCGCTCGCCCGACACGTTCCGGGCCAGGAAAGTAAGACCATTCGAGCCCGTGAGGGTAGGGCGTGTCCCACCCACAGACACGCTCGATCGGGGCCTCGAGGTGGTGGAAGGCGCGCTCTTGGACCGTGGCGCTGAGTTCGGCACCGAAGCCGGAGGTGAGGGTCGCTTCGTGCACGATCAGGCAGCGGCCGGTCTTGATGACAGATTCAAGGATCGTGTCGACGTCGAGCGGC
>JBLFZD010000287.1:0-4977 GCA_047610085.1 Ilumatobacter sp.
GCGGCTACACCCTGGCTGCACTCCTCATCGGCATCGCGATGTTCCGCCGTAGCGACACTGCCTGATGAACCAATCCGCACGAAATTTTGAACCGACATTCCAAAACAGAGCATGACAATGACCACCCACACCAACACCAACACCAACACCAACACCCAGGCGACCACAGCAGGTCCGCCGACACACACCGACACGTCACCGCGACGGGCCGCCAAGATTGCTGGAGTCAGCTACGTCCTGCTGTTTGTCCTCGGCATCTTTGCCAACTTCTTCGTTCGAGAGGGCCTCATCGTCAGTGGCGACGCACAAGCGACGGCTGCCAACATCGTGGAGTCCGAAGGGCTGTTCCGTCTCGGCCTGGTCAGCTTCCTGATCGTCTTCGTCCTCGATGTCATCGTTGCATGGGCGCTCTACATCGTGTTCCGGAACACCGACCGTGACCTGTCCTTGCTTGCGGCTTGGTTCAGAATCGTCTACACCGTGTTCCTTGGCGTCGCCGCCGTGTTCTTCTTTCAAGCATTGCAACTCCTCAGCGGATCGGATTTCCTCACCGCCTTCGACAGCGAACAGCTGAAGGCCCAAGCACTTGTTGCGCTCGACACATTCAATGCGACCTGGTTGATTGGCCTGGTCGGCTTCGGCATCCATCTGATGTTCCTCGGCTCCCTCGTCATCCGCTCGGGTGACGCCCCCAAGGCACTCGGCTACGTGCTACTCGCCGCCGGCACGGGCTACGTGATCGACACCACGGCCAACGCACTGCTCGGCAACTACAACGACTACGAATCCCTGTTCCTCGTGATCGTCGCCGTGCCGTCCATCGTTGGTGAAGGGTGGCTCGGACTCTGGCTGCTCCTCAAAGCAGGCAAGAACTCATCGACCCAACCAGTGTCGCTTCCGTGAGGCGACGACGGGGTGTGGTTCGCTGCGTTCGGCAGCCCGTGGCCCTATGTTGGAGGGCAGAAGCGCTCGCGTCAGACGAGGTGCATCGACCCACCAGCCAAGGAGGCGAACGTGAGAACTCCGGAAGACCGTCTGAGCGAAATGGGCCTGGTGCTGCCGGCACCGACCAACGTGCCAGAGGGGCTGCATCTACCATTCTCCTTCGTCAACGTTCGCGGGAATCGCGCGTTGATCTCGGGGCACCCGAAACAGCACGCCGATGGGTCTATCGCTGGCCCGTACGGCAAGCTCGGCCTCGATCTGACAACCGAGCAGGGACAGCTCGCAGCACGCGACATCGGCCTGTCGATGCTCGCGAACCTCCGAGCTGAGATTGGCTCCTTCGATCGCATTGCCGGATGGCTCCGTGTCTTCGGGATGGTCAACTCAGCTGAGGGCTACGCCGACCAACACATCGTGATCAACGGATTCAGTGACTTGATCGTCAACGCGTTCGGCTCGGACGTCGGCCGTCACGCCCGCTCAGCCATCGGCGTCGCTGGACTCCCCATGAACTTCGCCATCGAGATCGAGGCTGAAGTCGAGCTCTTGCCGCTGTAGCGAAATACTGATCTCGCCCAGCCGATCGCGCCGGCTACCTCCGCTGCCAGGCGAGACGCGCCTTGATGTGCGAGAGCCGAAGAAGAAACCCACCGATGCCGTTGGGCCGATACGGCTCGTAGGCGCGCAGCGACGCAATGTGGCCGGCTCGAGCCTCAACGATGAAAACCTGTGGGAAGTCCAGTCGCTTGCCGCCTTTCAACACATGGTGAGTGTCAACCTCGATCGCCACATTCATTCGATCGTCGGATTCAAACGCCTGCACGATGGAAAATCCGAATTGCTCGATCGAGCCGAGACCCCATTCCATCCCGCGGTCAAAAGCTGCGCGACCGCGCATCTCGATCTCGGGATAGTGCGGGTCGACGCAAACGCAATCCTCGGTGAACAGTCCACTGATCTCCGCCGGGTCGCGACCCGCCAAAGCGGCGAACAATGCGTGGGCCAATTCCAGTGCGCTCGGTTGGGGCATGTGTCTTCCTTTGGTCTGAGCCTGGGCCCGCCAGGTGCAACCCGCCGGAAGTATTCTGGCACGAAGCTCAGTGTTATCGTCACATGGTGTCTGAACGCAGCGCGTGTGATCACGGCCCGTGGGTCGACATCCACTCCCACCCCGGTTGCGGCTTCCTTGGCGAATTACCGAAGGACCAGGCATGGGTCCGCTCCATGGGTGGCGACCGCTCCGTCGAGCAAGTTGGCTCAGCGGCTGCTGGCGAGGTGTCGGTCGTCAACGCATCCACGGTCGCCGACCTGGCCGTCATTGGACCCAACGCCACAGGCGGTCTCGGCGCGTTTCGAGACTTCGAGCCCGGCGAGGCACTGGCGGACCACCGGCGACAGGTTCGTGCGACCTCGGCAGTACAGCGCCGTGACGATGTGACCGCCGTGCTGCGATCTGCCGACATCGCCGCGACGCATGCCGAGGGCAAACCTGGAGTGTTCTTGAGCTGCGAGGGTGGCGACTTTCTCGACGGGTCCGCCGATGGCCTTGATGAGGCGTACCGCGACGGAGTGCGAGCAATCACGCTCGTCCATTACCGGATCAACGAACTTGGCGACATCCAGACCGAGGACAGCGTTCACGATGGGCTGACCCCGTTCGGATGCGAGATTGTTCGCGAGATGAACCGACTCGGCATGATCATCGATCTCGCGCACGCAACCTTCAACGCCACGGTCGACGCACTCAACGAATCGATCAGCCCGATCATGGTCTCGCACAGCCACCTCGCAAGCCCCGGGGCGGAGCACGCCCGGCTGCTGACGGAAGAACACGCACTCGTCGTCGCCGAGGCTGGCGGAATCATCGGTGCCTGGCCCTCGGGTATGGCGCTGTCGTCACTCAGTGAATATGCCGACGAAATCTGCCGTTTGATCGATGTCGTCGGCGTTGACCATGTCGCGATTGGTACCGACCTCGATGCGAACTACCGTCCGGTGCTCACCTCGTACTCTCAGTTTCCCGAGGTCGCAGAGCTGCTCCACTACCGAGGGCTCGACGACCACGAGGTCGACAAGGTGCTGGGTGGAAATTTTGTTCGTCTCTTCGAAGACGTCGAAAGTGCATCACGCCCCGATCGCTGACGCCCGGCTGGCGTCAATCTGGTGATAGTCCCGAGCCGGGTTGCACGATGCCACTCTCGTAGGCAAGCACGACGGCTTGCACCCGATAACGAACGCCAAATTTGGCGAGGAGCCGGCTGACGTGAGTCTTTGCCGTTGCCTCGCCGACAAACATCTGGTCGGCGATCTCGCGGTTGCTCATGCCGCGGGCAAGCAGTTGCAATGGTTCGTGTTCGCGTTCGCGTTCAGTGAGGTCGGCTGGGAGGAGCACTTGGTTGTCGTGGGGTTCGGTTCGGTTCGCGAACTCTTCAATAAGACGCTTGGTGACCGATGGTGCGAGCAGGGCATTGCCTTGGGCAATGATCCGCACCGCGTCGGCGAGTTCCTTGGCAGATGTGTCCTTGAGTAAGAAACCGTTGGCGCCAGCTCGCATGCCGCGTAGACGTATTCATCGAGGTCGAATGTGGTGAGCATCAAGACCTTGGTCGAGATGTGCGGGTCGTTGCAGATGATCTTGGCCGCTTCGATGCCATCCATGTTGGGCATCCGTACGTCCATCAGCACGATGTCAGGGTTGGTCCGTCGACAGAGGTCGACCCCAGCCTGGCCGCTTTCGGCGTCGCCAACCACGCGCAGGTCGTCCTGCACATTCAAAATCATGGTGTACGCATCGCGCATCAGGGCTTGGTCATCAACGACGGCGACAGTGATCGTCATGCTGCTCGGCGGTGTTGGCTGCTCGGCGGACACGACTCGCGAACGGCGCATCTGGCTGTCGAGCGGAATCATTGCAGTTAGGACGTACCCGCCACCGGGCTGCGGGCCGGCGGCCATTGTCCCATCGGAGAGCTCGACTCGTTCACGCATGCCGACCAGACCATTGCCCGTGTTCGTTCCATCGAGGTCGGCAATGACCCCTCGTCCTGTGTCAGAAATTTTGACGTCCAACGTTGTGTTGCCGTAGCTCAATTCGACCGATGCCATCGCAGCTGGCCCGCCGTGTTTCAGCACGTTGGTCAGCGCTTCCTGCACGATCCGGTACACCGTCAACTCAAGTCCAGGTGCTCAAGTCCAGGTGCTCAAGTCCAGGTGCTCAAGTCCAGGTGCTAGCGCAGGTTCTTCGCCACGCACCCTGAACTCCGTCTCGAAGCCAGCATCGGGACAATGTTCAATGGTCGCCTCGATCATTTGCATTAATGCGATTGCTGCGTCGGGATTGCTTGGCGCGATCTCTTGTGCCGCAACAGCCTGCACCGCAATGACACTCATGCCGTGCGTCACTCCCACCGGCCGGCACGACCTCGTACTGTCCGGGGCATCTTCGTTCAGGCCAAACAATGACACTGTTGGCGCCACCTTGATGCAGATGGACACCGCTGAATCAGGTGAACTCTTCGGCATCGACGGCCTCACCGGCGTCCGTGAACTCGCCCTACTCCGCACGATCGGTGCCGACCCGAAGCAGATCAGACGATCATTGCTGGCGTAGTTATTGGCCTCGGCGTCGCTGGTCGTCGGCGCATCGGTCAAGTCGAATATCGCGTCCACCATGGAGCGCGCCGTGCTGACGGACTACATCGTCACGACACAAACCGAAGATGTCGATGACGTCGTTGCTGCTGACTTCACTCAGGTCGGAGCACTCCTCGACCTCGATATGCAGGTGGTGGATGCGACACGGCAACGACACACCCAGTCATCGTGGCAAGTGACCATGCCGCATCTGCTGGACTCATGGTCGGAGATGTCGTGACGACGAGCTTCGCCAACGGCAACAGCGTCGAGGCAACCATCGTCGGTACGTTTGCCGACCGGTCGCTCATCGGCCAAGACTTCGTGTTTGACACCTCCGAGTACGTATCCGCCAACGTGGAGACCGCTGAACAGTTTCGGGATCGGATCGGAGGAGAC
>JBLFZD010000288.1:0-4970 GCA_047610085.1 Ilumatobacter sp.
GGAGTTCGTCGTTGCTGAGGCCCTCCGGTTGCGCGGGGTGCCAATCGAGGCAAACAGACAGTGGCTCGATCTCCCGAACGGTCGCCGTGCTCGCCTTGATCTGGCTGTCCCAGACCTTCGATGGGGGATCGAAGTTGATGTACATCCGCACCACCTCGGGTTGATCGGTTCGACCAGTGACAAGCAACGAGACCGTCAGGCCAAGTTGCTCGGGTGGAGCATTGATCGTGTCACGGGTCTCGACTTGGCTGACCTTGATCGGACGATCAACGAACTCGTTGGGATCTTCAATGTCCGCAGCCGGGACCTCGCCGCCTGACCTGGGTCGGTTGCGTCGGGTATTTGAGCGCGGGATGTCCGCGCTGAAAGACCCGACGCAACGCAAATACCCGACTTGGCAGGGGGTGGGGCACGGGGGATTCGTAGGATGCATTTTGTGTTGGGGCGTGGGAGTGTCTGGGTTGTATGTCTGGCTCTGATGGTTGCTGCATGCGGTGGGAGCGCTGGTGGTTCGGGCGATGCAAATGAGGGCGTGGACCCGGACCCAGGTCGCGTCGGGCCGCAGGGACGTGTGGCCCAATTCATCGTGCACTGTGAAGTGAGCCACATCGGTTTCGACGACCCGATCGTCTTGCCGTGGCAACCGAACAAGAGCCATCAGCACCAGTTTTTTGGCAACACGACAACTGACTCGAACCCAGAATACGAACGAGCAATCGGGGCCGACACCAGCTGTGATCAACGCCTTGACACAGCGTCGTACTGGTCGCCCACATTGTTGTTGCCTGACGGAACACGAATCGATTCGCTCGGTCTGACCGCGTACTACCGGCCTGGCAATGGCGTGGCCCCTCAGGACGTTGTTGCGTATCCGCGTGAGTTCATGATGGTCGCAGGGAACTCGTCAGCTGATGAGCCGCAGGGTCAGGACGTGATTTCCTGGTCGTGTGGTTCGAGCGCGAACCGTTCCGATGCGCCGCCGGAGTGCTCCACTCAGACCACGCTGCGGTTGTGGATCACGTTCCCGGACTGTTGGGACGGCAGCCGGCTCACTGCATTTGGTTCAGGTGCGCACGTGCGCTACTCCGACGACGGATGCCCAGAGACTCATCCGGTTGCATTGCCGCAGTTGCAGATGGCGATCGACTTTCCATCCGTCGATCCCGTTGGCCTCAGCCTGAGCTCGGGTGGCGTCGAGTCGGCCCACGCGGACTTCTGGAACACCTGGGATCAGGACAAACTCGAACGCGAAGTTGCGCTGTGCCTGAACCGTGATCTCGTGTGCGGCGTCTCGGGCTGATTCAGACGCCGTAGAGGGCAGCGATGTCAACCGGTGGGACCCAAGCTCGGGTCCGGGCACGTGCCCGTCGTTGAACCGCCGAGGACGACTGGCACGGGACACGGCTGGCCGGTGACCTGAGCGACAGCCCGCGAAATGAAGTCAGCGTTGCCATGCCCCCGTACCGATCGAGGTGGATGCCGTCCGGGTACACCCAGAACGGTGCGTGGCGCACGATGAGGCCCCACTCCATTGCGAAGACGTCGTGGTTGTTTGCGGCATGGAATCGGATGACGTCGTTGTGGAGTGCGTAGACCTGGGCGGCGCCGTGGCCCCCTTTGTCGGTACGGCGACAGCGGCAGGTTGACCGGCTCTGTCGGGGAGCGAAATCTCGACGGTTCCGTCTGGGTAGAGCGGATAGGTCTCGGCCCGTGTGTCACCGAGGCGCTGCGGGTTGATCGCGAGCGCTGATGCGTCGGTCGGGACTCCCGGTGGCAGGGGAATGCGCACAGCGGTGTCTGGCCCGACCGCTGTGCCGTCCTCGTCGCGGGTATCGAGAAGTCGCTCAGGCACCGGCGCGGAGACGAAGCGGCCACTCGTCGCTGAGTCAGCGGGAACGAACGCGCCGACAACATTGATAACGGCATCGCCATTCCCGAATCCGCCGTAGCGATAAACAGCATTTTGGCGGTCCGCGCCGAGTGCAACCCTGGCGGTGTTGGCGTGCGTGGTTCCTTGATTCCAGTTCAGCGTCGCAGCGTTCGGGCGCGAAGCCAATGATGGATAGGTGATCAGCCAGCCTTTCGAGTGGGCTCGCACGACGGTGGTCGACACGACGATCGATACGGCCTCAGTCGGTATCTCGCAGGCGTCGGCGCTGGTCCGCGCGGTCGACGGGAAGAAACCCTGTGTTGCTGCGTTCATCGGCGATGCGGCAGGGGTTCAGCGCAACTGAGCGACTGGTCGCTGTTGCGGCTTCCACCGCTGTTGGGGTCGCCGATGAATGAGGTGTTACGAAGGTGGTGACCGTCGCTGCAGCAACAGCGAGTGCATCAGCGATGAATCCACGGCTTCGCCCCATGACCGGAACGGTAGTCAATGCGCCGCAAGAGGAGGTCGGGAGAGGTCCTCGTCAAAGCCGACCGGAGTCGATGACTCGCTCGAGGAATTCCTGGGTGCGCTTCGCACGCGGGGCGCCGAAAATCTGCTCGGGTGGACCTTGCTCGAGGATTCGGCCTTTGTGTAAAAAGCATACGCGATCGCTGATCTCACGAGCAAACGTCATCTCGTGAGTGGCGAATAACATAGTCATGCCGTCGGCCTTGAGGTCGCGCACCACGTCGAGCACCTCGCCAACCAGTTCGGGGTCGAGCGCTGAAGTGATCTCGTCGAGCAGCATCACTTCGGGCTGCATTGCTAAGGACCGAGCGATTGCAACTCGCTGTTGTTGTCCGCCTGACAACTGGTCTGGGTAGGCATCGGCTCGATCTGCCAGACCGAGCCGGGTCAGCAACTCCACTGCCGAAGCACGGGCGGTGGCTTTGTCGACGCCGAGCACCTTGCGCGGGCCGATCGCGACGTTTTTGGTGACGCTCATGTGCGGGAACAGGTTGAAACTCTGAAACACCATGCCGATGCGGCGACGGACTGGGTCGGCGTCGAGACCTGGCTCTGAGATGTCAATGCCGTCGAGCAGCACGAAGCCATCGTCGATTGGTTCAAGCAGGTTGGTACATCGCAGGAGCGTTGACTTGCCCGAACCTGAGGCTCCGATCAGTGTGATGACTTCACCGTTGGCCACATCGAGATCGATGCCGTCGAGAACAGTGTTCTCGCCGAATGCCTTGTGCACGTTGCGGAGCGAGATCTTGGGAGCGCTCATGAGACCGACGTAGCTCCAGTTCGGCGACGTTCGCGGCTGAGAAGATGGTCGGCAAGACGGGTCAGTGGAATGGTGAGCGTCAGGAAGATCAGTGCGGCGGCGACATAGGGCGTGAAGTTTGCGAACTTTGATTTGTCGATGCCGGCTTGGCGGAGGATCTCGACCGGGCCGATGAGGCTGACGAGTGCCACGTCTTTTTGCAGCGAGACGATGCTGTTCATCATGGGCGGCACGATGCGGCGAAGCGCCTGGGGCAGTACGACCGCGCTCATTGTCTGGGTGCTGGTCATGCCGAGAGAGCGGGCAGCGGCTCGCTGACTTTCGTGAACGCCTTCGATGCCGGCGCGAATCTCCTCCGATACGTAGGCCGAGTACGACAGCACCAGGGCGACGCTGCCCCAGATCAGCGGGTTACTCCAGGCGCGGCTATCGAAGAGCCCGGGCACACCGAAGCCGATCAGGAAGATCGTGAGGATGACTGGGACGCCGCGAAAGATGTCGGTATAGAGCACTGCTGCAGCGCGCAGCGGAAACAGGGCAGGGGAGCGGGTGTTGCGTGTGATGGCGACGGCCAGCGACAGCAGGAAGATCAGTGGCATCGACCAGAGGAAGATCTTCACGTCGAGCCAGAAGGCCTCGACAAGGCGGGGGAACGTGTCGGCGAATACGCCGCCGTCAAAGAACGATTTGCGGACGCGCTCCCACCGCGGCAAGCGCGGCACGAGTACGACGAGCGCCACGAGGACGATCGTCGTACTGGAGCCAGCGATCACAAGTGATCGCCGCCGTTGGCGTTTTTCGTACGCCTGGCGGCGCGTCAGATTGTTCATTGTCCTCAAGATTCCGCCGGAGTCAGACTCCGGCGGAATTCATTGGTCATTCTGCGATGACGGGTGCGCCGGTGTTGTCGGCCAACCACTGCTCGGTGAGCGCAGCGAGGGTGCCGTCGTCGGTGAGGGTCTGAATGGCGGCGTCAATACAGGGCTTGAGGCCGCTGTCCTTCGCAAGCACCATGCCGAACTGGTCGGTGTCGCCACCCGAGTCGGCCGGGAACTGGCCGATGACCGAGCTGCCTTCGATCTCGACTGCCGAGACGAAGAGGGCGGTCGGGAGGTCGAAGACCGCAGCGTCGATCTGGTTGGCTTCGAGGGCGGCCTTGGCGGCGACGTTGTCGTCGTAGACGAAGGGGTCCTGAGTTGGCTGGATCACGTCGGTGATGAACGCCAGGCTGGTGGTACCGGCCTGGGCTCCGAACTTGACGTCCTTGAGGTCAGCGATGCTCGTGGCGCCCTCAGCAGCAGAACCTTCGAGGCCGACGATGGCCTGGTTGCTCGTGAAGTACGGCAGCGTGAAGTCGATGTTCTCGGCGCGCTCGGGCGTAATGGAGAACTGCTGGATGTTGAGGTCAAAGTCCTTGGCGCCGGGCTCGATGGCGGCGTCGAAGTCTGCTCGGACCCAGGACAGGGCGTCGCCTTCGAAGCCCATTTCGTCGGCAACGGCGCGCACAACGGCGGCCTCGAATCCTTCGCCGGACTCTGGGGCATCGTCGATGACCCAAGGGAAGAATGCCGGGTTGCCGGTTGCTGCGGTGAGGACGCCGTCTTCGATCGTGTTCGAACAGGCGTCGGCTGCTGCTTCGTCGGTCGTCTCCTCGACGGCCTCAGTAACGGCTTCTTCGTCGGTTTCGATGACCTCTTCGGCGGCGTCGCTGCCACAGGAGGCGAGGACGAGTGCGGCAATGGTGATGGCGGGTACAGCCCGTCGGGTAATGGATGTTCTCATTGGGTTCTCCTGATGAAAGGTGTTCAC
>JBLFZD010000289.1:0-4944 GCA_047610085.1 Ilumatobacter sp.
CGGCCATCTGCTCAAGGGAATAGGGCGTGTGTGGCTTGTCGCTGCGCCCTGCGCCGCGGTTGTCGAGGGCGATGCCCTGGTACCACGGGGCCGTCGCCATTCGCTGCAGCGCCCAGCCGGCCTTACCTGCACCAAGGCCTTGGATAAAGAGAACCGGCGGACCGCCTGGGCGACCCGTCTTCGAATAGTGAATGCGCGTGCCGTCAGCACTACGTACGTAGGTCATCAGTGAGCTCCGATACCGCTCAGGGGGAGCCAGTCGAGCGGCGTTCCGGTGTTGATGTCGCCCATCTCGTCGAGGAGTTTGCGCACGTCGCCGCGGATTTTGTCGGCGAGCTCGAGCTCAGTGAGGGGGCCTCGGCGCCGGCGCGGTGGGCGTGAGGCCGGGCCGACTTCGACTCGAGCTCGTCGAGCAAACGGGCTTGAGGTGGTGGCAGCAGGAAAGACGCGGGTTTTCGTGGCGAGAGCGGCGCCGATAATCGCGTGGTCAACCGATCCGACGTTACGTAAGCCTGTTGTGGTCCCCGCGCCAAGCACGACGAGTTCGCCGGCGCGCAATGCCCCGGCGATCTCGTCAGGATGGTCAAGGAGCGCACCGATGCGCTGATCGAGTGAGCTGACCAGTGGGGTGGTGCGGCGGCCGACGAATCGAACCGGCCGGTCGACGGCTTCGCTGATCGCAAATGCAGTGAACACGGAGCTACTCGCAAAGCGTGGAGCATTCACCACGATGAGCGCACCGCCGCGCTTGGGGAGGTGTTGATCGCCGCCGGTGGAGACGTCCCAACGAAGCTGAGCGAGCAGCATCATGTTGCGCACCAGTACGGGGTCGCGTCCCCAGTCGTCGGTAGCTCCCGAGGGCTCTTCGGTCAGACGTCTGGTCGCTGCGCGCACACCGTCGGTTGCGGCGTCGTTGATCGAGCTGACCGCGGCGCCAATCGTGTCGTTCACCCGCTGCTGAGTTCGAGTGACCGTGCGGCCCAGCGATCGCGCAGCCGGGCGAGCTGCGGCTGGAGCGCTCAAGGTCGGGAATGCGAGGACATCGGCGAGTTCGGCCATTATGCAACCTGTTTTCGAGCAGGGCGGCGGACAACACTTGGCCAGCCGTAGAGCGAATCGATCACTTTGGGTGTGGTTTGCTCGGGTACGACGCCGAGCAGCTCGCGCATGCGGCCGTTGTCGGCGAGCCGACCGTGGATGAGGAGTTCGGCCACGTGATCGGGAATCGGTGCGCCGGCGAGATGGCTCAATCGTCGCGTGATTGGCCACTGGGGACCGAATGTGGGCATTGGTAGACGGCGACCGCGTCGAGCGGCCTGCATCACCGTGATCGACTCGGACGCAACGACGTTCACCGGCTCGGCAAGATGCTTGCGGGCGGCTGCCACGATGGCGCTCGCTGCGTCACGCTGGCGAATAACGGCAAACGAAGGATCTCCCAGCGCGTTGAACGGCACGGCGGGCTGGCGTAACAAGCGCCCGAGCGGCGAAGGAACGTGCGGACCAATGACCGAAGCCAGCCGCACCGCACCAACGGTCACGCCGACTCGTTCGCCGACGCTCGCCGCGGTCCGTTCAATATTGGCAACGGTGTTACCCCATTCAGAGGTGGGGCTGACCGGAGCGAACTCATCGGGTCGGGTGAGCCGCCCGCGACCAGACCCGTAAATTTCGATGCCGCTGCGTACCACGACGTGTTCGAGCGACGGGCATTCCGCGGCAGCGCCGAGGATCGACGTGGCAGCTCGGTCGGTCAACTCGGCTGCGAGTTTCGGGCTTGCGCGCGCATCGGGTTCCCATACGCCGACGTGCACCAAGACGTGGGGGTCGAAGTCGATGACGGTGCTCACGATTCGGTCGTGCTCGTCGGGGTGAATGCGGTGAAAGGTCGTACGCTTGAAACGGCTGCGAGGCGGATCGGCATCGATACCAGCCAGTGCCCCAACCCACGGTTCGTCTTCGAGCAGACTGGCGATCTGGGTGCCGAGTTCGCCGCCGACCCCACTGACGAACACCCGCTGACCACCCATGACGATCCACGATAGTACGACCCGTCGACAATTGTTCGCTTCAGCTGGGGCCTTCGTTGGCGTTGCTGGAGCGGTGTCGATCAGTCGTTTGGTCGCTGCCGAAGGTGACACGATTGACGTGACGGCGACGGCGCTCGAACGAGCGGTGAGGGTCGGGCGACAGCCGCCTGTCGGCTCGCTCACCTTCCCGGTGTTGGTCGGAGGCGGGTTGATCCTGCTGAATAACTTTGGCGGTCATAGCGTCTCGACCGGCGCGTGTTCCCACAACGGGGTCGACGTCTTCCCCACCACGTCAGCGACTCGCAGGCTGGTTTCATGCATCGATGGAGTGATTGAGGGCCAGCGCTCCCTGGGTGGTTCGCAGGGCAATGCGTGGATTCTCAAAGATGCCGACGGGGTGTCGTACCGATATCACCACATCGGCGAGTTCGAGCCGGGTTTGCAACCGGGGGATGCGGTTCGCCGTGGCGACGTGATCGCGACGATGGGCACGTCGGGCAATGCGAACGCCGCGCATCTGCACTTTGAGGTGCGACTCGACGGCTTAAGCGCCTCAGCGATCGACCCGGTGCCGCTTTTTGCGCTCCCGATTGCTGGTGTGAGCGTCGGCGAACCCACGGGCTGCGCGTGACGGAGAACCCTCAACCTTCGGGCAATGTGTCGATTTGATGTCGAGTTTATGTCGGTTTGTCACTGAGTCGTCATAGATTGGTATCAAGTCGCCGGCTGTAGATGCCGATGACGAAGATGAGCAAGCGATGGATCGCTGGCTCGACTTGTACCGATGACTGACCAGACCCCGCACTCCGACACGCCATCCTTTGACGTTGGCGCAACGATATCGCGGCGGCGGTTGCTGCTCGGTGGCGGTGCTGGCCTCTCGATTGTGGCCCTTGCACGAATGGGTTCTGGTTCGGCTGGTGCCAAGGGTGGGGCACTCAACGCTCCGGGCAAAGCACTCGAACCCGCTGTGCGTCACGCGGTCACTACAACAACAAGGACCACGGTGCCACCGCCGACCACGGTCAACCCGTTGGCAAGCGGTGAGATTCTCTTTCCACTCATTGTCGGCGCTGATGACACCTGCATGCTCACCGACAACTTTGATGCCCCCCGGGGGTGTTGCCGCAGCCACGAGGGCACCGACATCATGGCCGATCACCTCCTGCCTGTTCGGGCGGTGGCGAACTGCCGTATCACGACTCGTTACGACGACTCAGGCCTGAACTACGGCGCGGGCAACGGCTGGAAGATGGTCGACGACGAGAACAACATCACCTACAAGTTCTTTCACTTGGATCACCTTGCCGACGGGCTCAGCGAGGGAGACGAAGTGCAAATCGGCCAGGTCATCGGAGCGGTCGGCAACACCGGCACATCGGGCAGTTCGAACAACACGAACTACCACCTGCATTTCGAGTACCGACCGAACAACATCCCCCAAAACTCGTACAACTTGTTGCAGCGCGACCCGAACGTGAACTTCGCCTGATCAACGGTGACCGAGCCCTACCAGCGTCGCAGCTGCGGAGTATCCGGGGCCACCTTGATCTGCGCCGAGGCCAGCTTTAGCGGAGCTTGTCGGCGCGCATGATGATTTCACGTGCAAACGGGTCGAGTTGGCGGCCCGCAATCCGCTCGGTGACTTGAATTGCCTGTGTGGGATCTTCGATCAGACCAGACCACCGGATGTATCCGCCCATCACACCGATCAATCGATCGCCAAGTTCCTCAGCGTGCACCATCAGCTTCGTATTGTGCTTGAGGAGCTCACGGATCTCGGTGTAGAGCGCCTTGAGGTACGGATCGGGGTGCTCGGTGTTGAACGGGCGGTGCCGGTAGGGCAGTTGCAGCTCGTCGTAGTTATGGAGATTGTGCGGCGCAGCGATGATCGAGATGACGCAGCCAAATCCATTTTCACGCAGCCAAATGATCTCCTCTTGGCGGCGGACACGACGATGACTGTCTCCAACGCCACCGGGACGTTCACAGATAGCCATCTTGTCTTTGAGGACCCAGGTGAAATTGCGTGGTGTGATCCCGAGGGCCCACTTGCCACGAAGGCGAGGCGCCATTAGTAGGCCCCCGGGGTGAAGTGGAGTTTCAAGATCGACGAGTGCATAACGGGAACGAACGTTAGTGCCTTTGAGGCCGGTAGAGAAAACGAATCATGTGACACTGAGCCGCTGCTGCGAACGAGATACGCGTCCCACACCCGCAACCTCGCAGGCTTCGTGGTCGCCACGTGCGACGGAGAGGACACGATCGACGGCTGCGGCATCTGGCGGATAGCCGTCTCGTGTGAGCCACGAACGGATCGCTCGGTGTGCAAGGGGAGCGGGTGCGTCGCTCAGCTCTTTCGCATCGGTGGGGTCGAGTGAAGCGGAGAGCTTGTGGAGTAGCTCGTCGTCATGGCGTAGGTGGTCCGCGGTTCTGACCACGAGCGGCACGACGTCACGGTCGGCGATCGTGTTGAGGAGCGGAAGCAGCTCAGCTCTGACTCGATTGCGTCGAAACCGTGGTTCGGTATTGGTGGGGTCGGTCACCGGTTGCAGGTTGAGCCGCTCGCACAGTGCATGGGTCTCGGAGCGTCGCAACGCCAGGATCGGGTGGCGGGGGCCCGGTGTCATTGCCGCCAGTCCGGTCGCCCCGCTCCCGCGGAGGAGTGCAAGGAGCAGCGTTTCGGCTTGATCATCGGCGGTGTGCCCGGTGAGCGCATCGGCGCCGACGAGTTCACGTCGTGCGGCTCGCGCCCGAGCCTCAAGGTTGGGGCCGTCGGAGAGTTGGGCGTGTTCGCATCGAAAGCGGGCGCCAAGTTGGTCGGCAATACGGCGAGCCGCGATCGCATCATCATCGCCCGATGGTCGCAGACCGTGATTGACGTGGATGGCGGTGACCGCAAGGCCACCAGCTA
>JBLFZD010000290.1:0-4926 GCA_047610085.1 Ilumatobacter sp.
GACGACGTCCGGCGCGCTCGGAGCGATGGGAGCAGGTGGGAATGGAGCGTCGATCGTGTCACCAACGACGGGCGGTTGCAGCGAGTCGACGGGTCGGTTGAACTCGGCCACGTCGGTGTCGGGAACGTCCCATTCGGGAAGCCGGTCGAGCACGGCGGCGACCTCTGCGTTCGTCAGGAGCTCACCCTCGGCAACGTTGAGCAGCTCGGTCGCGCTTGCCGCGGCCGTTCCTTCACTGAGGCGCAACCCGAGTTGAACCGAACCCGACGACGAGCTCGACTCAGTCACCGGCGCACCGGGCGCGCCCCCACCCGCGTCCGGGTTGCCGTCGGTGGGGGTATTGACCGCCCCCGGCTGCGTAGTGGTCGGCCCTGAATCGCTGTCGCCGCTGCATGCGGTCGCCAACATCACTGTGGCCACGAAAACTGCTGTCCATCGTCTCATCACGAACTCCCCTGTGCTCACGCCTCAATCTAGAACGATTGAGCCATGCGGTCGCAAGAGTTGGACGGTTCGAAACCGCTCACGGTTCCCACGAATTCGATCAATCAATCACTTCTTTGGCAGGCTGCGGAAATGAGCGCTCTCGACGTCACCGCCGACCCTTCGTTTCTCGGGTTCGATGCCAACCGGCTCCAGCGCATCGACGAACACTTCCGCCCGTACGTCGACGACGGTCGGCTGCCGGGTTGGCAGGTCGCCATCATGCGCCGCGGCGAGTTGGCATACGAATCCACCTACGGCCAGCGCAACCTCGCTGACAGCACTGAGTGGTCAAGCGACACGATCGTGCGGATGTTCTCGATGTCAAAGCCGATTACCTCGGTGGCCGCGATGATCCTGTATGAGGAAGGCCGCTTCCAGCTCAAGGACCCGGTGTCGAAGTTCATCCCGTCGTTCGGCGAAAGCAGGGTCTACCGATCTGGTTCGACGGCTGCCCCGGTCACCGAGGCCCAAACCGAGCCGATGCGGATCTGGCACCTCCTCACTCACACATCCGGGCTCACGTACGGTTTCCATAACAGCCACGTGACCGATGCGCTCTACCGCCAAGCCGGATTCGAATGGGGCATGCCGAAGGGGATGGACCTCGAAGGAGCATGCGATGCATGGGCTCGCCTGCCACTTGCGTTCCAACCCGGCTCCGAATGGCTGTACGGCGTGTCGACCGATGTGTTGGGCCGCATTGTCGAGGTCGTCTCGGGCCAGTCACTTGACGAGTTCTTCCGCGAGCGCATTCTCGATCCACTGGGTATGACCGATACCGAGTTCTGGGTGGAGGGTGACAAACGGGACCGCTTCGCCGAGCTGTACTACCCGAAGCCAACCGGCAACGCCCGCGGTGAGGGGCCCTCGTCGAACGCCTCGATCATGCCCGCTTCCCCACTCGCGTCAAAGCCGACCATGCTCGGTGGAGGCGGCGGACTGTGTGGTACGGCTGCCGACTATCTGCGCTTCGCACAGATGTTGTTGAACTGTGGCGAACTCGATGGCGTACGCATCCTTGGGTCCCGCACCGTCGCCTACATGACTCGCAACCACCTACCCGGCGGCGCCGAACTTGAGGCGTTCGGCCGACCGCTGTTTGCCGAGACCGAGTTCAGCGGCATGGGATTTGGGCTTGGCTTCTCGGTGGAACTCGACAGCGCCGAACACAAGATCATCGGCTCAGCAGGCAGTTACGCATGGGGCGGTGCCGCGTCGACCGCGTTCTGGTGCGATCCTCAAGAAGAACTGATCGCGCTGTTCCTTACACAGCTGTTGCCATCGAGTACGTACCCGATCCGGCCACAGCTCCAACAGCTTGTGTATCAGGCGCTCGTCGACTGACCGAACGCCCATCATTGGGGCGCTCCGGTGTGGTCAATTGTCGCTGCGGAGCTTGAAGTACAACCTGGCAAGCCCACCGATGACGACGACGATCACCAGGATTCGCAGGACAAAACGAAGCGTTCCGAGGATCCAGCCGAAGAAAAAGTAGACGATCAGAGCGACGACGATCCAGCCCACGACTGAAGCAAGAAACGAACGTCTTTTCGAGCTGGTCATGGCTTCATCGTAGACGACGCCGACCCCGACGCAGAGTCGGCTCCAGCGTGGAAGGGATACCGGGCAACCTGATGGGGACGTACGCCGTAGACATCTGCCAACGTGACTTACAGTATCTACTCCATGGCACCACAAAGACACCTCCCCCGGCTCTGTGGCGCTCTTCTCGGGGTCGCCCTTGCGACCGCTAGTGCCATCACCATCAACGACGCAGTTGTCGCTGCGCCCATCGGCGCTGCCAGCAACATCTGCTTCGAGTCCGGAGCGCCTGAAGGTGCTGGCGTCGTGCTCAACGGCACCGCCGCTCGTGCCTCCGGCAGTGGCTTCTTGAACTTTTATCGGCCGGGCGAAAGCGCCGGGATCGACGAGAACTCCAGCCTCAACTTCACCTCGGACGCCAACATCGCCAACACTCTTGTGATCCCCGTGGGTGACGGCGGCGAAGTGTGCGTCTACAGCAGCGCCCAAACCGACGTCCTCGCCGACGTCGCGGGCTTCATCAGCCCCACGCGCCTCTTCACCTTCGCGCTGGACAGCGGAGACCCCCAGACGTTCCGAGTCTTTGATTCACGTGAGGACACAGTCGACAGAAGCGCCAGCAAATTCACCGGAGGCGAGCAGGTTTGCATTTCACCGGTGGGCACCGCCGACGTCGGTGATGCATGGTTTATGAACGTCACCGCCGTCGCTGCCGAATCCAGGGGCTTCGTCAACGTGTACCCGAAGGGCGTTTCAGCCGACGCCGATGCAGCTGCTGCTGTCGCCAATTCTGCGGTCAACTTCGTTCCCGGGCGCAACATCGCCAACGGTGTCACCGTCACGGTCGGCGTCGACCGCGAAGTCTGCATGTCGCCGAGTGCAACAACCCACATCTTGCTCGATCTGATTGCGGCGGTGGATGTCACGAGCTTCCGCTCAGCCAACGCTGACAACACGGCCAAGCGCGTCCTCGACACTCGTGACACCGGAACGCTCGCAGCCCAAAGCACCATCTGCGTCGATACCGAGGCCGCCCTCGGTGAAGCGGTCGTTGTGAATGGCACGGCTGTCAGGTCGAGCAAGCGTGGATTCCTCAACATCTTTTCGGCCGGCGCCGCGGATCCGGCTGAAAATTCGTCGATCAACTTCCGTCCGGACGCCAACATCGCCAATGGGGTCATCATCGCAGCCGGCACGGACGGCCAGGTCTGTGTGTTCGCCAATCAGCGCACTGACGTGGTACTCGATATCGCCGGTTACCTGACCGAAGGCGCCTTCATCCCAATCAACGCCGATGGCTCGGCCAACCGGGTACTCGATACTCGCGACTGAGCTGCACCCCAGGGGCGGCCCGACGCCGATCAACAATCACCTCGACCGGCGGACCCAGTTCCCGCCAGATCGGAATGTCATTCGAGACTCGGGTTGTTCAAGTCCAAACAGGCGGATTCGGAAAGCCAGCGACCCCGTCGCAGTCTCCACCATCGCAACGATTATCGATAACGAGCTGAGCGTGAGGGTCATCGGGCCTCGCGGTGACGAGACATTCGCCGCGCACCGCGAGTCTTGACCCCGCACAAGCGGCAAACGCTGCGCGGTTTGCCGAGTTCAGATCGGATTCGTGATGGCGCCGGTTTCGGCACCTTGCACGAGCCGCGCATATTTGCCCAGCACACCGGTGGTGTAGCGCGGAGCGTTCGGTGTCCAACCGTCCTTGCGGGCAGCGAGCGTTGCATCATCGACCAGCAGGTCAAGCCGCTTGCTCGGCACATCGATGAGGATCGAGTCGCCCTCTTGGATGAACGCAATCGGGCCGCCGTCGGCCGCCTCAGGCGCAACGTGCCCGATGCAGAAGCCCCAGGTACCACCCGAGAATCGCCCGTCGGTGATCAACGCGACGTCACCACCGCGTCCTGCGCCCTTGAGGGCGCCGGTGATGGCGAGCATCTCACGCATTCCAGGGCCACCCTTGGGGCCTTCGTAGCGAATGACGATCACGTCACCGGCATTGATCTCGCCAGCCAGGATTGCTTCCATCGCGAAGGACTCGTCGTCGTAGACCCGGGCCGGGCCTTCGAAGTGCATCTGTGCCGCAGTGAGCCCAGCAACCTTGACGACCGAACCCAGTGGAGCGAGCGAACCGCTGAGGATATTGATCCCACCCTCCTTGTGAATCGGCGCGCTGACCGGATGGACGACCACCCCGTCAGGCTCGGCGATGTCCATGGCGTTGAGGTTTTCGGCCATCGTCTTGCCCGTGACCGTGATGCAGTCACCGTTCAACATGTCGTTGTCGAGCAGGTGCTTGAGAACGCCGGGCACGCCGCCCACCCTGTCAAGGTCACTCATGTGGTACTTGCCGCCAGGTGTCATGTTCGCGATGTGAGGAACCTTGTCGGCGATCCGGTTGAAATCGTCGAGTTCGAGATCGACACCAGCTTCGTTCGCGATGGCAAGAAGGTGCAGGACAGCGTTCGTCGAACCACCGAGTGCCGACGTGAGCGCTATCGCGTTCTCGAAGGCTGGCTTGGTCATTATCTGACGCGACGTGATGCCGAGCCGCAAGAGGCCGACAACGGCCTCACCAGCGAGACGCGCATCAACTTCGCGGCGCGGGTCGATGGCCGGCGGCGAAGCCGAGCCCGGAAGCGACATACCAAGCGCTTCGGCGATCGAGCTCATCGTGTTCGCGGTGAACATGCCGCCGCAGGCTCCCTCGCCCGGGCATGCCTTCACTTCGATGTCATACAGTTCCTGGTCGTCGATTGTGCCTGCAGCATGTGCGCCGACTGCTTCGAACACCGAGGTGATGTCAAGGGCTTTGCCGTTGTGCTCACCCGGCATGATCGAGCCGTTGTAGACAAACACCGACGCAAGGTCGAGACGGGCGGCTGCCAT
>JBLFZD010000291.1:0-4904 GCA_047610085.1 Ilumatobacter sp.
AGGGTCGATCACCGGTGACCTGCAAGCCGAACAGTGATTCGTTGCCGGTTGCCCATTGGCTCGACAGTTCGGGAATGAGGACGATCGCGAGGCCGCCGATGAGTGCTCCGGGGAATGTCCCAACCCCGCCGAGCACAAGGCCGACGATGAAGAAGATTGCCAGGTTCAAGCCGAACGTGTCGGGAGCGAGTGCTCCGATGGTGAAGGCATACATCATTCCGCCCACGCCGGCGAAGGCCGATGACATGCCGAAGGCAAGCGTCTTGTAGAGCGGCACGTTGACGCCCGAGACCGCGGCGCCGGTCTCGTTGTCGCGGATGGCGATGAATGCTCGACCGACGCGGCTCTTGATCACGTTGCGGGCAATGAAGAACATGACGACGAGGATCGAGAGTGCGAGGAAGTACGTCCAGATGCGTTCTGGAGCACGGCGGCCGAGTTCACCCTCACCAAATATCGACCCGATGAGCGGTATACCCTGGAAAAGATCGGACAGTCCGTCGATGGGGAACCAATTCGGCGGGTTGAACTTGGTATCGACATTCAACCCGTTGGAACCTCGCGTGCCCTTGACGGGGTCGCTGCCCCACTCGGCAACGCCGTCGAGTCGCACGAGCGTCGGGAAGATCACCGACAAAACGAGGGTGACCAGGGCGAGATAGAGGCCTTTGATGCGCAGTGCCGGGATACCCACGATCATTCCGAGTACGAAGGTCGAGGGAATCACCACGATCAAAGTTGACAGGAACGACCAGTTGTAGTCGATCATCAACACACCGGTTGTGTACGCGCCAGTGCCGACGAAGAAGCTGTGACCCAGCGAGATCTGGCCGGTGAATCCAATCAGCAGGTTCAGGCCGAGAATCGCCACAGCCCAGGACATCGCCGTGAGGATCTGATTCATTCCAATCGTGAAGTCACCCACGATGAGCGGCGGGCTGAATTGCCACGTCTCATCGAAGAAGAACGGAATGGCTATCGCGATGAATGCCACCAGGACCATGCTGGCGCCTTGGATCGTGCGGTGCCGGGTTGAGCCCTGGGAGACGGTGAGGAGGCTCATACTCGTTCAATCCTTTTCGTTCCAAAGAGTCCGGCCGGTTTGACCAACAGGACCACGAGCAACACCACGAATGCTGTTGCAAGGTTGAGTTCGTTGCCGATGTCGGGGAACCAACCCAAGTCTTTGCTCCATCCGGAGAGGTAGCCGAAGTAGGCGGAAAGAAGACCCATCAGCAAGCCGCCGACGAGCGCACCTTTGATGCTGTCGAGACCTCCGAGCGCTGCAGCTGCTGTTGAGAAGATCAGCACACGCAGCATGAAGGTGGGCTCGATTTGGCGGATCGGGCTCGAGATGTAGAGCGTGGCGGCCAACGTGCCGACCGCTGCGGCGATCGCCCATCCGAACATGAGTGTCTGGCCAACCTTGATGCCGACGAGCCGGCTCGACTCGAGGTTCGATGACACCGCTCGGAAAGCGAGGCCGATCTTGGTCCGGTTGAGGAGCAGCTCAAGCAGGAACACCATGACCAATACGGACACAAGGACGCCGACGTCGTACCAGCGCAACTGGGTGGTGCCCCACGTGAACACGTTGCCGTCGGGGAACAGGCTGGGGAAGGCACGTGGGTCGTTGCGCCAAATCACTCCGGCAATTGAGTCGACTGCTAAGAGCAAACCGAGCGTGATTATGACAAGCGGTAGGTGATCAGCAGGATCGAACGGTCGGATCAACGTGCGCTCGATGCCTGCAGCGAAGATGCCGCTGAGGATCATGGCGATGAAGAGTGCGAACCAAATCGGAATTCCTTGTTCAGCAGCGAGTACGTAGGTGACGAAGCCACCGAGCATCGCCAGAGAGCCTTGAGCAAAGTTGATGAGCGTCGTCGCTTTGTAGATGAGAACCAGCGCCAGAGCAATGGCTGCATACGTTGCGCCATTAGACAACCCGTCGATGGTTCGGGCGAGGAGGAGTTGCATTAGGCGGTGTCTCCGTTGGTGGAAGGGGTGGAGGCATCATCGTTGTGGTCGTCCTCGATCTCGATGCCGAGGTAGGCACGTCTGATCGAGTCGTCATTGCGGAGTTCTTCAGCGGTTCCTTCGACGGCGATGGAACCGGATTCGAGCACGTAGGCACGGTCGGCGATGCCGAGCGCCAATTGAGCGCTCTGCTCGACCACCAGCATGGTGGTGCCCTGCTGCTTGTTGAGCTCAGTGAACTTGGCAAACAAGTCCTTCACGATGAGTGGTGCGAGACCGAGTGACGGTTCGTCGAGGAGGAGAACGTCGGGGCGAGACATGAGTGCCCGCGAGACGGCAAGCATCTGTTGCTCGCCGCCCGAGAGGCTGCCCGCTGGCTGATCGCGGCGTTGGCCGAGTACGGGGTATGCGTCGTACCACGATTCGATATCGGCTTTGATCTCTTTGTCTTTGCGGGCGTAGGCGCCGGCGTACAGATTGTCTTCCACGGTGAGTTCCGGGAACGTGCCGCGACCCTGGGGAACGTGGGCGATGCCGGCCCGAACGATGTCGGCGGGATCCTTCCCGACCAATTCGTTTCCGCGATAGAGAAACGAACCCTGGGTGTTGATCATTCCCGACAACGCCCGCAGCGTGGTGGTCTTGCCGGCACCATTGGCGCCGAGGATCACCACAACTTCGCCTTCTTCGACGGTGAAGTCGAGACCGCGGAGCACTTCCACGGGGCCGTAGCCGGCATGGATGCCTCGTGCTTCGAGTAGTGCCATTAGTCGTCTCCTCCGAGGTAGGCCTCGATCACATCGGGGTTGGCCTGGATCTCGGACGGCGTGCCGTCTGCGATCTTCGAGCCGAAGTTCATGACGACAACCTTTTCGCAGGTGCCCATGACCATGCCCATGTGGTGCTCGACGAGGAGCAGAGTGAGGTTGTGTTTGGCCACGAGTTGCTTAAGGAGGTCGCCGAGTTCTTCGACCTCATTATGGGTGAGTCCAGAAGCGGGCTCATCGAGCATCAAGATCCGCGGACGGCCGATCAGTGCCCGGGCGAGTTCGATTCTCTTCAGCGTGCCATAGGGGAGCCCCGCTGCTGGCTGGAATGCAAACTGGGTGAGGCCGATTTCGTCGAGTGCATCCCAGGCCTCCTCTTTGAGGCTCTCTTCCTCGCGCTTGAGGCCGATTCGGAATGCGGAGGTAACCATGTTTTGCTTCGACCTCGCATGAGCGCCGACCATGACGTTTTCCAACACCGTCATGCCTGGCCAGAGCGCCAGGTTCTGGAACGTACGGTAAATGCCGAGTCGGCTAATCTTGTGAGGGGCGAAGTCGAGGAGGTTTTGCCCGTCGAACGACACCGTGCCTTCGGTGGGATCATAAATCCGGCTGACCACGTTGAACAACGTGGTCTTGCCGGCTCCGTTGGGACCGATGAGTCCACAGATCTGACCTTCATCGATGGTGAACGAGAGGTCATTAAGCGCGACGATCCCGCCAAATCGAACCGTGATATTTTGCACGTCAAGTAATGTCATGAGCCGAGCTGTTGCGCTTTCTTCCCCTTGCGATATTCCTGCTGTGACGCAGGTCCTGCTCCCTGCGACCGGACTGTAGTCACCGTGCCCCATCTGATGTAAATCTCATCTGCTGTTTCGCCGGTCCGATGACGACCAGGCACCATGGCTACCGTTGAGTTCATGACCGGACCAGAGGTGGAACCAACCGTTGTCGTCGATGATCCAGCTCCGAAGGTGCGACGTCTCACGCTGAACCGACCGGCCAAACGCAATGCTCTCTCGCATCAGCTTCGGTCTGAATTGTTCGAGGCGCTGCGAGCTGCCGACCGCGACCGGGCGGTGAGTGTGGTGATCATCCGCGGCGCCGGGTCGTGCTTCTCGGCGGGGTATGACCTTGCCCAAGATCCCACCGAACGTCCGCCATGGACGATCAGTAGCGCCGATGGTGGATGGGCGCGGCACGTACTGCAGGGGTGGTTCGAGATGATGGACCTGAGCATTCCAGTAATTGCTCAAGTCCACGGCTACTGCTTGGCGGGCGGCACCGAACTCGCCACGGCCTGCGACCTTGTCTACGTCGCTGAGGATGCCGAGATCGGGTACCCGCCGGTCCGTTCAATGAGCAGCCCGGACATGGGTTGGCACGTCTGGCTCATGGGGATGCGCAAGGCGATGGAAGCAATGCTCACCGGTGATTCAATGTCTGGTGTCGAGGCTGTTGAGTCAGGCTTCGCAAACCGAGCGTTCGCTGCCGAATCCCTCGACGCAGAGGTGCTGGCTGTCGCTGAGCGGGTCGCCAAGATCCCCGCAGATCTTCAGGCGTTGAACAAGCGTGTGGTGCATCGAGCCATGGAAGCCATGGGGATGCGCAACGGGATGCGGGCGACCGCCGACATTAACGCGATCGGCTTTCACCAACCCAGCTCGATCGAGTATCACCAACGGTTCTCGGAAGGTGTCACAACCGCATTGACGTCACGCGACGAAGCATTCGGTGACTATCGGACCGGCAGCGACTGAACACCCTGCGCGGCTGCGAATACGAACGCACCTGCGGCCGGCACGACGAGCGGCGCACGGGGTCGGAGGTGACCCGGTGCTCATTTCAGATATCAGGCCAGAAAACGACGAATGGAGATGGGCGCAACGCCCCATCTCCATTCGTGGTGTACTCACATCAGCTCAGCTCAGACACGCCACGTGGAGCGGATCAGAAGTTGAAGTCTTCGACGAGGAACGAATCCTCTTCGTCGATCCGCACGTCGAAGGTGGCAGTGCCCTGCCCTGCGACTTCGGCGGTACACGTGTAGACCGTGCCGACATCGGTGCTTTCGGGCTCGACACATGAGGCATCGGAGACCTCGCCGCCAACGGCGGCTGACACCGTGCTGTCGTCGTTCAGGAAGTCTTGGGT
>JBLFZD010000292.1:0-4897 GCA_047610085.1 Ilumatobacter sp.
CGAGGCGGCCACGTTCGTCGTGGAGAGCGGATTCAGCGAAGCCCGATCCTGTTGATTCTGTGGGCGTTCCGTACACCGAGTGCGTCGACATGCCGATCCATACGCCAGCCGGTGGGCGAGCAAGGTGCATCGTGAGGTCGGGGTTGATGTAGATGTACTCGTTGAAGTCGAGTGCGCTACTCACGCCATTGCCGAAGTCGGCAGCGGCTGCAGTTCGTTGCACGCCTGATGGCGTTTCGCCAGCAACCAGGTCGGCGGCGAGCCGAATCCATACCTTGACGGGGCCGGGGTCGTTCCAGCTCCCGTCGATGATTCGGTGGTCAGCACCATGGCTGTGGAAGGCAATCACGTTGGCATCGGTGGACCAGGTGACGCGCTCGTGGCGACCGGCGCCGGGCGGCCCGTCGATTTCTGGGTCGGCGAGCGGATGGGCGGAGAGCGCAAAGTTGTTGTGGCGGATCCTGAGTGCTCTGACCTTGGCAACTTCGACGCCACCGTCGACGGTGACCATCGATGCCGCGACGAGCGAGACCCTGCGGCCTGGACGTTCGAGGTGGGCGGAGAGAGCGAGCGGTTCACCAACCGGTACCGGTCGCACCAGTTCGACGGTGAGCCGGCTGATTTGCCACGTGGTGTCCGATCCGTCGTCGAAGCGTTCACACGCTCGAGCGAGCAGTGCCGAGACCGGACCTCCGTGGCAGTGGCGAGGGTCCCATGGGCCACGTGCGTATTCGGTGGGTGCCCACAGTTCGGCGCCATCGCTGGTGCCATGGGCGTCGAACAGGATCGGTCGAGAGGTGGTGTCGTCCATATCAGCCGACTTCCAGGGGGAGGAGTGCCTCCGCTGCTTCGCCAAGGTGCTCGACCCAAGCCTCGGCGCTGCCGGGTTCGTTGATCGGGAGCACGACGAACTTGGTGGTCCCGACGTCGACGAACTGTTGGATCATGGCCTGGAGTGACTCCCATGAGTTGGGAACAAGCTCGGTGACGTCATCGAGGTCGGGGCGGCGCTTCGTCAGCAACTGCGCGAGCACGTCGGGGATCGGGCCGAACGAATACGGGATGAGCACGCCGTAGTGATCTTCTTCGATTTCACGATCGTGTTCGGCGCACACGCGCTCGATTTCGGTTCGCCCTGCCGCCGCGTCGGATGGCATCACGAACGATGGGAGCCAGCCGTCGGCGAGCCGTCCAACCCGTTTCAACTCAGAGGGCGCGATCCCGCCCAGCCACACGTCCATGCGTTTCGGTGCTGGCCGCACGAAGACGCCGTCGTACTGGAAGTGGGGACCGTCATGCGTGAACGGTTCGCCGGTCCAGCACTTCCTCATCACCTCGAGTGTCTCGTTGAACAGTGGAGCACGTTCTTTACGGTCGACGCCGAAGGCCTGCTGCTCGATCGGGTCGACCGCACCCAAACCGAAGGCGGGCAGCAGGCGTCCGCCCGACATCTGTGCGAGCGTCGCAAGTTCTTTGGCGAGTACGACGGGGTTTCGTCCGGGGAGCACCATGACCGACATTCCGAATTTCAACTTTTTGGTACGACCAGCCCCGTACGCCATTGCAACGAGTGGGTCGGGTGCTTCGCCGCTGATCTTCTCCGAGAGCCAGAGCGAGTCGAAGTGGAGTTCTTCCAACGCGTCGACCACCGCTCCGTAGGTCTCGTCGTGGAGGTTGGTGCGGGTGCCGAGGCCGTAACCGATGCGAACCTTCATGTCGGTCATGATGGCTCCGTCGGTCGAGCGAGTTGTTCGAGCACGTTGGCGGTGGCGCTGACGGCGCTGATGAAGAGTGAGTGGTCGGTGTCGATGTCGACACGATGTGTGCAGCGTTGGGCCATGACGGACTGATGATCGGGGTGCACGGCTCGGTCTTGGGCGCAAACCACATACGTTGACTCGATGTGCTGGCGTGGATTGCCGGTCGTTTCTTGGACCATTGTCGCCATTGGTTGTGGGGTGAGCCGGGGGAGTGCGGCCGAGATGGCCCGTGGATCGCATTGGTTGTAGAGCGCGACGGCTGCGGTTGCTGGGTCGAGCGTGGTGGCGCTCTTGTCCGCTGTGGGGATCATGGAAGCGCCAAGTGCCACGTCACGCCGATCCATGGATCCGAGCGCACTCATCACCGACTCATTCGCGTCGAGGGCGAACGCTGCCAGGTACACGAGATGGTCGATGTCGGTTCGGTCGATGGCGGCCTGGGTAACGACGGCGCCGCCGTAGCTGTGGCCGGCCAAGACCACGGGTCGATCATTGCGTTCGTTGAGCTGGTCGAGTAGCGCGGAGAGTGCTGCGGCGTCTCCGTGGAGATCGCCGAGCTGATCGGTGGATGCACCGTGACCGGGAAGGTCGATGGCGAGCGATGCGATGCCGCGACGGTCGAGTTCGGCCTGCAGCGTTGCCCAGCACCAGGCACCGTGCCAGGCGCCGTGCACGAGCACGACAAGCGATGGGTTGGAATTCTCTTGCGCCGTCACAGTGCCGATCGTGGCACAGCGCCAGGTGGCGTCGGTAGCCGGAGAGGGCGTTTCAGGCGAGGCGGCGGGCTGGAACGATGATCATGTCAGCGATGGCCCGGCGGCGGATCCGCTCGGTCTGAATCCAGCTGGCGCCAAAGGCGACGATGATGACCGGCAGCACGACGGCTGCTTGGGGGACCTCGCCGAGCAGCGAGATGGCAGAAGCGACGGCGGCAGCGAGCACCGACAAGACAACGGCGAGCTTGACGGCGGCGGTCCAGGTTCGGCGGTTGATCTCCATGCACTTCATCATGAGCCCCAAACGTCATTCGTGCGTCGACTGGCCGACGTTGCGCGGAAACTGTCACCAATTCGCGCGAATCGTCGTCAGATCGCGAGGTGAACTGCCGTGGAATATGGCGGCTGCGTGACGGATCTTCGACTGAACCGTGACCGTGTCATTTGATGCGCGCCGGACGCGCGTTCGGCCCGTTGGGGTTGGAGCCACGAGAGTTCGTAGGGTCCGTTGCCATGACGGACAATTCGACCTCGGTGGCGCTCGACCCACTCTCGCTTTTCGGCCTCAACGGGCAGGTTGCGATCGTGACCGGCGCTTCATCCGGGTTGGGTGCCCGTTTCGCTCGGGTATTGCACGCTGTGGGAGCCACAGTCGTGCTCGCTGCTCGGCGCGTCGACCGTCTCGAAGAGCTTGCAGCGGAGCTGCCCGGTTCGCTCGTGGTGGGGGCAGACCTGTCGATAGCGGAGGATCGCGAGCGGTTGGTGGCAACGACGCTTGAACAGTTCGGCAGGGTCGACGTGCTGGTCAATAACGCTGGTGTCGGCACAGCGACGCGAATTGAAGACGAGACGCTCGAACAGTTCCGGTTTGCGATGGAGGTCAACGTGACCGCGATCTGGCATCTGTCGAAGTTGTGTGGTGAGTCGATGGTGGCAGCGGGTTCTGGCTCGATCATCAACGTGGCTTCGATGCTCGGCCATGTCGCCTCGGCACCGATCAAGCAGGCGCACTACTGCGCGAGCAAAGGTGCAGTGATCAACATGACTCGCGAGCTGGCGGCTCAGTGGGGACGTAAGGGAGTGCGTGTGAACGCGCTGAGCCCGGGCTGGTTCAAGTCGGAGATGACGGGCGAGATGGACACCGATGACTCCAGCCAGGCATTTGTGAAGGCAAACGCAATGCTGCCGCGTATGGGTAGCGACGATGAACTCGACGGCGCGCTGCTGCTCCTCGCGAGCCGAGCGGGCGGCTACATGACCGGCCACAGCCTCCTCGTCGACGGTGGCTGGACCGCCCGGTAGTGATCTGGTGGCGGTGGCTCCCGATTCGCAGTGAATCGAATCCCGGAATCCAGGGATGAATTTACTACGAACCACTCAGTCGGATGCAGGGTGACCTTCTCGGCGATTACTGACCACCTGACCAGAAACAATACAATCGAACTTGTGTTCGTAGCACATATGTTCGATGATGAAGGGGATGGGATTCAACAATCCGTCCTGGTCGTGGAGCGAGCTCGAGTCGACGCTGTCCGACCGGGGCCGCACTCCACAAGCGCCACGCACCGGGCGCGACGGGCGCGCCCCGGGGTCACCCTCGCCGAACGGTGGCGGCGACGGGCCGGCGTGGAGTCGTAAACGGCAGCCATTTGAAGCACCTGAAGGCTTGGCCATCAGCACTGAGGCTCGGCACGAAATCGTGCCGTATGCCGAACTGCACTGCCATTCGAACTTCTCGTTCCTCGATGGAGCGTCGCATCCTGAAGAACTGGCCACCGAGGCGGCTCGCTTGGGGCTGGAGGCCTTAGCGGTGACCGATCACAACGGTTTCTATGGCGTGGTCCGCTTTGCCGAAGCTGCCAAGGCAGTTGGGTTGCCGACCGTGTTCGGTACCGAGATCACGCTGACCGCTCGAGCTGATGGGAGCCTGCTCGACCATCGGGTAGCGCGCTCCGAATCTGACACGCAACTACAAATTGATACGGGGCTGGTTCCCGATTCACACGCACCCGACCCGGCAGGTACGCACCTGGTGGTCCTGGCCGACGGGCCGGTCGGCTACGCCCGCCTGGCCCGCATCTTGAGTCAGGGTCATCTGGCGGGGGAGAAGGGCGCGCCGCAGTTCGCGTTCGATGACATCGTGGGTGGGGGTGACGACGGCCTGGTCGGGCCGAGCGGAACGCACGGTTGGGCGCTTACCGGGTGCCGGAAAGGTGCAGTGCCTGCAGCGCTGGTCAACGATGGCCCAGTGGCGGCGCGGCGAGAACTCGAACGTCTCGTCGATGCCTTTGGGCGTGATCGAGTGCTGGTCGAGTTGTGGGACCACGGAGACCCGGCCGACACCGACCGCAACGACGGGCTATATGAACTCGCCCAACGTGTTGGCGTTGCCTGTGTGGCGACCAATAACGTTCACTACGC
>JBLFZD010000293.1:0-4884 GCA_047610085.1 Ilumatobacter sp.
TGGCCCGACTGGTCGAAGGCAACACTGATCGCAACGCTCGACGTATGGCTCGGGCCCTATCTCCCTGGCGCACGCTGCCGCGCCGACCTCGAACAGCTGGACCTTTCGACTGTTTTGCGTTCGCAACTGCCCTGGCCCCAAGGTGCCGGTCTCGACGAACTCGCACCACGCTCGATCAAGCTACCCACCGGTGGAACAGCCCAGATCGACTACAGCGGCGAGCAGCCAACGGCCTCCGCACGCGTCCAAGACCTGTTTGGCACCACCGTCCATCCGACGGCTGGAGGCCGGCCAATCCGGTTCCAGCTGCTCTCCCCTGCCAATCGCCCGATTCAAGTCACCGCCGATCTTCCGGGATTCTGGGCAGGGTCGTGGAACGAGGTTCGTAAAGAGATGGCCGGCCGCTATCCAAAGCATCAGTGGCCTGATGATCCGGCCAGCGCCGTCCCTAAACGCATGAAGGATCGCTGAGTGCTTGCTGTTGCTGGCCTGTCGAATTGGCTGTTGGTGTTGACAGTCGTCGTGGTTGTCATCGGTGCCGCAGTGCAGGCATCACTTGGTATCGGCCTCGGGATGATCGCTGCACCAATTTTGGCGATCGCCGACACCGACTTCATTCCCATTGCCATCATTGTGGCGGTCATTCCGCTCTCAGGCTCGGTGGCGTGGGCCGAACGGAGACACATCGATCGGCGAGGCGTTGCGCTGACACTGAGCGGACGGGTCCCCGGCGTGATCCTCGGCGCGGTCATCATCTCCCGCGTCTCAACCGAAGCGCTCAGCATCTTTGTCGCCATCTCCGTGCTGTGTGCTGTGGCGGCCTCGGCGAGCGGAAGGAAACTGGCCGTCGGTGACGGAATCCTCGGCGTTGCCGGGTTCGCTTCGGGCTTCATGGCGACGGCCACCGGCGTCGGAGGCCCTCCGATCGCACTCACGTACCAACATGCTGACCCACCGACCATGCGGGCGACCATCTCCACGTTTTTCGCTGTTGGCGCCGTGATGTCGCTGACAGCGTTGGCCGTTGCGGGCCAGGTGAACCGTCGCCAACTCGAACTTTCCCTGCTGGTCTTACCGAGTACCGCACTCGGCATGCTCGTCGCCTCGCGCTACCGAAACCACCTCGATCCGGCACTCGTACGGCCTGCAGTTCTCGTGATTTGCACACTCAGCGCAATGAGTCTTCTCATCGAGACATTGGCTTGAAATCGAGTCCCGAATCACAGCCAACACCCTGGACGTGATGGACATATATTCGAGACGCCACCTACTCACCTCGTCAATGGAGGTGCTGCAACAAACCAACGTTCGATCAGTGAGCGTCATGATTTTCCTCTTCATGATCGTCGGTGGGCGGCTCGCGGCAAGCTCGACGCTGCAATGGGCAGTGGTGGATAGCTCTTTGTGCACCTCGCGGAGATGTTTGAGCGCGTCGCCTGGTACCTCTCGACGACCGAACCCGTTGGCACAGGTTTTGCCGGCGTTGAACTGGCAACCGTCGGCATGACGTTCGAGGGGACGACCCCGAGTTCTTCGACATTGCTGTACGGCTTTTCTATTGCCTCTGACAGCACCTGGCAGTCAGACCCGACATAAGCCGTCGCCGCGCTGCCCACCGAGGGCCGGGCGATCACGCATTGGCACTTCGGTGCAGCGTCGTTGACTGTTCACATCGAGAGGCGCCTGACCACTCAAGAGCGGCCTGTTCGTGGCACGATGATGCCGATGATGTCATCATGGACTCTCGCCCGTTCCAGCCGAGGAGCCATCCTTGCTGCCATTGCACTGGTGGCAGCTGCATGCGCCAGTTCCGACACCGACAGCGTTCCGGCCACAGATGCACCGTCCAGCGTCGAAACCGAGCTGCCGGTGGTCACACAATCTTCGGTCGAGACAGAGCCACCAGCAACTGAGTCTCCCGTCGACACCGACCCGCCGACAACCGAGCCACCGGTCGAAACTGATCTGCCGGTGACTGAGCCCGATATCACGCTCGGCGACGGCTTCGGCCCCTACGAGGTCGGCGTCCAGACGATCATGGTCCCTGACTCAACCGGCGGCGGCCGCGACCTCACCGTCGACGTCTGGTTCCCTCTGTCCCAAGACATCGACGGAGACTTCCCGCCACAGCAGTACACCCTGCTCCCTGGTACGTACTACGAATCGCCGTCGGCAGTCGCTGCCACAGCCGAGAGCATCGCGACCGATGGTCCGTTCCCGCTGGTGATCTATTCCCACGGTTCCGGCGGCCTCCGCTTCATCCATTCGAACTACACCGAAGCACTTGCCAGCCACGGCTACATCGTCGCCGCAGCCGATCACATCGGGAACACCGCTGTCGACCGCCTGGCCGACAGCGAGACGCCCGGCGCGGTCACTGCATTCAACCGACCCAACGACGTCACCCGTGTGATCGATGCGTTCCTCGACCCCGAGAACGTCGAAACGGTCGGCTTCGTCGCCAATCTCAACCCAAGCCAGATTGCAGTCACCGGCCATTCCTTCGGCGGCTTCACCGCGTACGCGATGGCGTCCGGCTTCGAGAATGAAAATGGCGAGTTCGTGGCCGACGAGCGCGTCGGAGCGATCATCGCCCTCGCCCCGGCCGCCAGCGAAGCGCTACTCAGTGACGAACGGCTCGCCTCGATCGGCATTCCGACGCTGGTCGTCGGCGCCACCGATGACGGCACGACGCCGATCGACCCGAACGTCACCCGCCCGTGGGAGCTCACGTCGAGCGACCTGTCGTACCGCCTCGACCTCACGGCGGCCGAGCACGAGACGTTTACCGACATCTGCGCGTACCTCGCGTTCCTGCCGACACTCGAAGCTCCAGCACAGATCGTTGTTGACACCCTCGAAGCACGCACCGAAGCAGGCTGCGACGCCGACGACATGCCGATCGAGCGAGCACAGGCAATCACCAACACGTTCGCCATCTCGTTCCTCGACTCGATCTTCAAGGGCGGTACACCGATCGCCCTCGATGACGTCGACGAGCAGACCGACTTCGTGTATCTGATCAAGTAGGTGGGCCGGTCACACTGTGCCAGGCACAGTGTGACCGCATACCCTGAGCGCCATGGCTGACGCGCAGATCGACTACACCGAGATGTTCCCTTTGGGGCGTGACGAAACCGAGTATCGGCTCGTCTCCACGGAGGGCGTTTCGACGTTCGAGACACCACAGGGCACCTTCCTCAAGGTGGAGCCGGACGCAATCCGCAGCCTCACGGCCGAAGCGATGCGCGATATCGCGCACTACCTCCGCACCAGCCACCTCGAACAACTCGCCAAGATTCTCGATGATCCCGAGGCGTCTGACAACGACCGCTTCGTGGCACTCGATCTTTTAAAAAACGCATCGATCGCTGCAGGTGGCGTGTTGCCGATGTGCCAGGACACCGGCACGGCAATCGTGAAGGGCAAGAAGGGCCAATTCGTGTTCACCGGCGGCGGCGACGAGGAACAGATTGCCAACGGCATTGCTGACACGTACCTGACATCGAACCTGCGATACAGCCAGATGGCACCGCTCGACATGTACACCGAGAAAAACACGGGAACAAACCTGCCGGCCGAGATCAAGATCAACGCCGTCGACGGCAACACCTTCAAGTTCCTGTTCATGGCCAAGGGTGGCGGTTCCGCCAACAAGAGCTTCCTCTTCCAGGAAACGAAGGCGCTGTTAAACGAGGCAACACTGCTGCCGTGGATCTTCGAAAAAATTCAAGCGATCGGCACATCGGCCTGTCCTCCTTACCACCTTGCAATCGTCATCGGTGGCACGTCTGGGGAAATCGCCGTCGAGACTGCGAAGCTTGCGAGCGCTCACTACCTCGACACGCTGCCGACGACTGGCTCAGAGTCAGGCCACGCGTTCCGCGATCTTGCCCTTGAAGCCAAGGTCCTCGAACTCGCGCAGAACACCGGTGTCGGCGCTCAGTTCGGCGGCAAGTACTTCTGCCATGACGTCCGCATCATCCGCCTTCCACGCCACGGCGCCTCATGTCCCGTCGGGATGGCCGTGTCATGCTCGGCCGACCGCCAAATGCTCGGCAAGATCACGGCCGACGGCCTCTTCCTCGAGCAACTCGAAACTGATCCTGCGCGCTTCTTGCCCGCTGTCGGCACCAAAGACCTCCCCGATGCAGCAGAGGTTCACATCGACCTCAACCGGCCGATGGACGAGATCCGCGCCACTCTCGCCGAACTCGCTGTAACGACCCAGGTCATGCTCACCGGCCCAATGATCGTTGCCCGCGACATCGCTCACGCCAAGATCAAGGAGCTCCTCGATGCTGGCGAAGAGATGCCGCAGTACTGGAAAGACCACGCCGTGTACTACGCCGGCCCGGCCAAAACCCCTCAGGGCTATGCGTCAGGCTCGTTTGGGCCGACTACGGCGGGCCGGATGGACTCCTACGTCCCCGAATTCCAAGCTGCTGGCGGTTCCATGGTGATGTTGGCCAAAGGCAACCGATCGAAGCAGGTGACCGATTCGTGCAAAGACAACGGCGGTTTCTATCTCGGTTCGATTGGCGGTCCTGCAGCACGCCTGGCACTCGACAACATCAAGAAGGTCGAGGTGCTCGAATACCCCGAGTTTGGGATGGAAGCCATCTGGAAGATCGAAGTCGAGAACTTCCCAGCGTTCATCATCGTCGACGACAAAGGCAACGATTTCTACGCCAACGTGCGCTCCGAAGCGTCGATGCCTGTCTCGTTCTCGGAGCAGTAGCCAGGTCGCAGACCTCAGCAGACCTCAGCAGACCTCAGCAGGCCCATTTGGTCAGCCCGAGATCTCGCCTGCCAGGTCACCAAGCCGTCGCTCGCCCGCAGGTGTTTGCCCACCGTGGTTGAGAAACGACGTCATTGCGTCGC
>JBLFZD010000294.1:0-4847 GCA_047610085.1 Ilumatobacter sp.
GGAAAGAACAGTGAGGGTCACTAACAGCATGCGGTCACTGACTGTAGGACCCAATGTTGATTCGGCCGCTGCCCGGCTCGCATTCCCCGTGAGTTGACCGGGCGTTGTTGCGATGTCACAGGCTTAGGCGCCGTCAGGGTCGACGATTGTGTCGAACCCTTCGGTGGCGATTGCGAGCCGATCGAGGTAGTCGTTGCGGGGGATCTCGATCACTCCGAGCGAGCTGAGGTGTGGTGTCGCCCACTGAACGTCGAGCAGTTTGGCGTCGGTGGCCTGTAGCCATTCGACGAGTTCAACGAGCGCAACTTTGGACGCGTCGTCCGCGGTGTGGAACATTGCCTCACCGGCGAACAAGCCACCGATACGCAGTCCGTACAGCCCTCCGACGAGTTCCTCGTTACTCCAGACCTCGAACGAGTGCGCCCACCCCAAGTCGAACATGACCGAGTAGGCGTCGAGGAATTCGTTGGTGATCCACCTGCCGTCACGCTCCGGGTCGCCACACGCTGCCATCACCGTGCGAAACGATGTGTTGACTCGTACTTCGTAGCGGCGCCGACTTCGGCGGAGCGACTTTGACACGTGGAGTTGATCGAGGGGCAAGACGCCACGCGGGTCGGGTGAGTACCACGCCAACTTCGATCGGCGTTTGGCCGGGTCGACGGGCATGGGGAACAGTCCATTGCAGTAGGCCGTCAACAAAGTTCCCGGATCGAGGTCGGCGCCGAGAGCCACGAGGTCGACGCCGGGCTCGACGTTTGCGGGGCTGGGCATGGTGAACCTGCTGGGCGGTGGCATCACCCGTGGTCGAACCATCTCCATGTCCTTACGAGAGCACGAATCGGGGCGTGACGGCAAACTGGTCGCAAAAGCCTCACAAACGATTCAGGCCATGAGGTCGCCGCGCCGGTGCAGTGGAATGCACCGTCACGCTCAGTAGGTGCGAAAACCGCGGCCGGACTTCCGGCCGAGATGACCCGCCGTGACCATGCGCTTGAGTGAGGTGGCGGCCATGAAGTTGGCATCGCCGAACTCTGCGTGGAGCGCTTCGAGAATCGCGAGGCTGGTGTCGAGGCCGACGAGGTCAAGCAAGGCGAAGGGTCCCATCGGGAAGTTGCAACCGCCCATCATGGCCGTGTCGATTGCATCGATCGAGGCGGTGCCGTTCTCCCACATCTTCACCGCATTGTTGAGGTACGGGAAGAGCAGTGCATTCACGATGAAGCCGGCTCGGTCGACGACTTCAACAGCGTCCTTGCCGCACGACTCGGCGAATGCCAGCGCGGCGGCGACCGTGTCATCGGATGCGGTGATTGGACGAATAACCTCGACCAGTTTCATCATTGGAGCGGGGTTGAAGAAGTGGATGCCGCAGACGAGCTCGGGGCGATCGGTGGCCATGGCGAGTTCGACAACGGGCAGCGTCGAGGTGTTTGTTGAGAGAATGGCGCCGACTTTGGCGATGCTGTCGAGTTCAGCAAAGAGGGCCTTCTTGATCGTGAGGTCTTCCACGATCGACTCGACCACGAGGTCGCAGTCGGCGAGGGCCGCGAGGTCGGACGTTGCGGTGATTCGTCCGAGAATGGCGTCTCGTTCGTCGGCTTCGAGTCGTCCTTTCTCGACCTGACGCTCGAGGCCCTTGGTGAGCTTGGCGACAGCGGCGTCGGCGCCTTGCTGGGTGCGCGAACGGAGCACGACGGTGCGCCCGGAGCGAGCGGCGACTTCAACAAGGCCAGCGCCCATGATGCCCGAGCCGACGATGCCTACCGTCTTGATGTTTCCCACGATTTCAGTCATGGTGACACCGTAGTTACCGCTTGGTAGCTTCGTGAAAACGTTTGCGGTCGGCCGGTATTCACCCGTGATGCTGTTGTTGTTGCGGTGTGACGCAACGGCGTTCTTCGCGTCGGGGTTTGATGCACCTTTGAGAGCTACTCGGTGTGCTGGTTCGTCGCAAGGCGTCGAACGTCAACTTCGCCGCCAGCAGGGTCGTGTCGAACGGGGTCGTGGTGCAACTCGGTTCGAGCTGGGACGTTGTGTCGCTGTCCCACAGGCCGCGCAGTCGAGGTCGTCGGCTGCTCAATCGACAAGTCGTCAACGACGCGAATTCGCAGGAGCCAAGGTTCCTGTCACGTTCGTCCTTCGAGGCGATCGGTTGTGATGCTGGCTGGAGGAGTGCCCAGGTCGTATTGTGAGTGACCCGGTCCTCATGTTCCTGCTGCTCCTCCTCCACCTACTGATCGGTAGCGCGATTCTGCTGTCGGGCGACCGCCTGGGTCGCCGAGCGTTCCTGGTGGCAGGGCTTGCGCCGCTTGCCACGCTCGCGTGGGCTGGATCCCAGTGGTCAAAGGTGGTGGGGGACCCCAGCACGCTCGATGCCGAGGGGCACGCCACCGCCGGTGATCCGACCTTCGAGTCCATCGGCTGGATCAGCGGGCTGAACCTTGACCTCCACCTGCGTTTCGATGCGTTTGCGCTGGTGATGACGCTGCTCGTCTCGGGCATCGGTGTGCTCATCTGCATCTACGCCTACGGATACTTCTCCCACATCAAGGCGGGTCAGGCCCGTCTCGCGGGGCTCATGACCGTGTTCGCTGCGGCAATGCTCGGGGTGGTCTGGGCCGACCACCTGATTGCTTTGTTCATTGCCTGGGAACTCACCTCGATCACGAGCTACCTGCTGATCGGCAACGATGACCGCAACCCGCGTGCCCGTGCGGCGGCCCTGCAGGCCATTTTCATCACCGGTGCCGGCGGGCTTGCCTTGCTCGCTGGCCTGATCATCGTCGGGCAGAGCGCGGGTACATACCGGATCTCGGAGATGATTGATTCGCCGCCGTCAGGGGGAGCGCTCAGCGCTGGCATCGTGTGCGTCCTACTCGGGGCGTTTACGAAGTCAGCCCAAGTGCCGTTTGGAAGTTGGCTGCCCGGTGCGATGGTCGCTCCCACGCCGATCAGCGCCTACCTGCACTCCGCAACGATGGTGAAGGCCGGCGTGTACCTCGTGGCACGTCTTTCGCCGATCCTCGCAACGTCGGGTCAATGGCGGGTGCTCGTGCTCGTCGTTGGATCGGCAACGATGATCATTGGCGGACTGCGGGCGATGCGCCAGCACGATCTCAAGCTGCTGCTCGCGTATGGCACGGTCAGCCAGCTCGGTTTCATGATGCTCCTGTTCGGTACCGGTGAGTACAAGATCGCTCAAGCCGGCATTGTGTTGCTGCTCGCTCACGGGGCCTTCAAGGCGACGCTGTTCATGCTCGTCGGGATAATCGATCATCAGGCCGGCACCCGAGACATTCGTCAGATGCATGGGTTCGGTGCCGGATGGATGCCGGTGAAGGTGATGGCGCTGATCGGCGCCGCGTCGATGGCGGGCGTACCGCCACTCTTGGGTTTCGTCGCCAAGGAGAAGGGGATCGACACGTATCTCGAGTACGGCGAATTCGCCGGTTCGAGTGTTGTGCTCGGCGTGATCGTGGTCGGCTCGATCCTGACCTTTGCGTACTCGGCGCGCTTTGTGCTGGGTGTCGTCGGGCTGTTCGGACGCGATGACGAAGGGCGTGTGAGCAACCAAGCGCCGGCACCTCCGATTGTGTTCTCCAGTCCCGCAATGGTGCTGACTGCATTCACCGTGGTGGTGGGCCTCGCTCCAGTCGTTATCAGCGACCTGACCAAGGCGGCCACCCTCGGCCTCGACCCGAACGCGTCTCCCTCGACGGTGAAGCTGTGGGCAGGTTTCAACATGGCGTTTGTGTTGTCGTTGATCATCATGGGAACCGGCACCGTCATGACCGTGCTGCGCGCTCGCGTTGCTCGGGTGCAAGCGGCGATGTCGAAGCCGTTGCGTAAGGTTCCGTCCACCGATGACGCGTTTGCGGCAATCGTTCGCACGATCGACGTCGTTGCTCGGCGGGTGACCCGGACGGTGCAGAACGGTTCGCTGCCTACTTACATTCTCGTGACGATCACCACGGTGATCGTGATTCCGGTCATCCCCATGATCGGTGAACTCGACTCGCTTCCCGAGTGGGTCGAGAACCCGGTGCACATTCCGATTGTCGCGATCATCATCGGTTCAGCCGTCGGCGCAGCACTGGTGCGACGACGAATCGCTGCAGTCGTCATGCTCGGCGCTGTCGGATTCGCCATGGCTGGCCTCTACGAAGTGCAGGGAGCGCCGGACCTCGCGCTCACACAGTTTGCGATCGAGACGCTCGGCACGGTGCTTTTCGTCTTGGTGTTGCGCTTCTTGCCGACCCGTTTCATCGACCTGGCGCCCGCGGTGGTCCGCCCACTTCGGCTGGCCGCTTCGGTCGTCGTGGGAGCATCGATCTTTGTTTTTGCGATTGTTTCGACAAACGCTCGGAGCGACGTGCAACAGGAGTCGATTTCGGTCGAGATGGTCGAACGCTCGAAGCCTGATGGCGACGGCAAGAACGTGGTCAATGTGATCCTCGTTGACTTCCGTGGCGTCGACACAATGGGTGAGATCACGGTGCTTCTTGTTGCTGCAGTGGGCGCTGTTGCGTTGGCGCGGAGCGGCCGCCGCAATGGCGACGACGACGACACGGTTTCATCTGAGGCGGTCGCAACAGGCCCCGACGGGAACGGCGAACGAGCGGAGGTGAGCGTGTGAGGCGGTCACTCATCCTCGACGTCTCGGTGCGGCTGCTTTACCCGTCGATCATCGTGCTGTCGCTCTACTTCCTGTTCGCTGGCCACAACCAACCCGGCGGTGGGTTCGTCGGGGGGCTCGCTGCGGCTGCAGCGATCTCGCTTCGCTACGTCGCTGGCGGCGTTGGAGCGGTTCGCCGTTCATTCCGCCTGCAGCCCTGGACGATCCT
>JBLFZD010000295.1:0-4837 GCA_047610085.1 Ilumatobacter sp.
TCATCGCCGACGTTTGAGCGCCAGAACCCGGTTGCCTCTCGACTCGCTGACCCGCCTCGCAGTCAGGCGAGCGTGGCAGCAATCAGGTCGAGGTGATCCAGGTCCGAGAGGTCAAGTACTTGTAAGTGGATCCGTTGGGCCCCTGCTGCCTGCCAACGATCGACCGTTGCGCGCAATTCGTCAGGCGTTCCCGCTGCACCATTCTCACGGAGCTCGTTGGGCTCACGACCGATCTCCGCCGCACGGCTCTCGAACTCTTCCTCGTCGAGCCCGACGCAGGCAACGAGCGCAGCCGAAAAAGTCATTGATGCCGGGTCGCGGCCGATGTCAACACACGCTGCACGAACCCGGTCGCACTGCTCGGTGAAGAAATCGAGTCCCACGAACGGTGTGTTGAACTCGCTGGCGTGCTTGGCAGCGAGCGCCGGGGTGCGCTTCTTTCCGCCACCACCGACCACGATCGGCATCGGTGACTGCACCGGCTTGGGCAGGGCAGGCGAATCCACGATCGGATAATGCTTGCCAGCGTGTGTGAACGTTTCTCCAAGCGGAGTGTTCCAGAGCCCGGTGATCACGTCCATCTGTTCTTCAAGCCGATCGAAGCGTTCGCCAAGCTCGGGGAACGGGATCCCATACGCCTCATGTTCTTGGGTGTACCAACCAGCGCCGAGGCCGAGCTCGACGCGGCCTCCCGACATCTGGTCAACTTGAGCGACCGAAATTGCAAGCGGTCCCGGGAATCGAAACGTCGCTGACGACACAAGCGTGCCGAGCCGGATCGTCGACGTGTCGCGAGCGAGACCAGCGAGGGTGATCCAGGCATCGGTTGGGCCAGGCATTCCGTCACCACCCATGGCGAGGTAATGATCGGAACGAAAGAACGCACCGAAACCGAGCGACTCGGCACGTTGGGCCACAGCAAGCAGCTCGTCATAGGACGCTCCCTGCTGCGGTTCGGTGAAGATGGTCAGATCGCCAAGTTTCATCAGGCGAATCGTACGGACCGATCACAATGCAAGCTCACCGCATCACCGGGTCAACGACGTTCTGCACCCGGAGTCGCCGGTGAGAATTCGAGAAATATCGGTCCTTCGGATTTCAGCGTGAGTTGAGATCGAGGAGTGCCAGTTCGGCTAGCCGGCGTCGAGCGGGCGAGCGACAACCGCGCCGAGGCACCACAGCATCGAGAACCTCGGGTCGGGTAGCCGCCTCCCGGTCAGGACGAAGTCGAACGACTTCGCCGATGTCGACTGGCTCACCCAGAGCCTGACGAACCTGGTCAGAGTGAGACGACTGCCTTGCCGTGGATCTTGCGATCGGCAATGTCTTGCAAGGCCTGGGCCGCGTCTTCAAACGCGTAAGGCGGGTACAGAGGCGGGTCGATGGTTCCCGCGGCTGCCATGTCGAGCAATGTGGTCATCTGTTCGCGGAGCGACTCGGGGAGCTTGCCAAGCGACGCACCCCAGTGGACACCGACAATTGAGTAGCTCTTGAGGAGCGCGTGGTTGGTCTTCACTTCGGGGATTCCTGCAACGAAACCAATGACGAGCAACCGACCGTCCCAGCCCATACACCGCCGGACCTGATGGAAGGTGTCGCCGCCCACCGGGTCATAGGCGACATCGACGCCTCCACCAGACGCTTCGCGTACTGCGTCGACCCAATCGGGTGTCTCGTTGTGGTCGATCACAACGTCAGCACCGATCTCGCGGAGCAGTGCGACCTTGGTCGCTCCACCGGCGACCGCAATCGTGCGCGCTCCAGCGGCCTTGGCAAGCTGGATCGCCGCGGTGCCGGTGCCACCCGCCGCACCCGTGATGAGCACGTTTTCTCCAGCTTGGAGCTTGGCTCGGTCGTGCAACGCATAGTAGGTCGTGCAGTAGTTAATCGGAATGGCCGCAGCGGTCTGGGCCGACACCCCGTTCGGAACGAGGAACACACCGGCAGCCGAGTGGGTGACTTGCTCGGCGAGTCCACCGCTGCCAAGAAACGCCACGCGCTGGCCGACCTCAAGGCTGGTGACGCCCTCACCGAGTGCGGCGATTCGGCCGCACGACTCACCACCAGGTGTATAGCCAGGGCCCGACTTCACCTGGTAGATACCGCGGCACTGCAGCACGTCAGGAAAGGCGAGGCCGACCGCCTCGATATCGATCAACACCTCACCAGAACCGGGAGTCGGCGAACCTTCCTCAATCAGGTTGAGCTGTTCGAGCGGGTCACCAAGTTCTTGCAGTCGCCAAATTCGCATCAGCACACCGTACGCGCATGCCCCCATCAGCGTCCCAGTCGTGACGGTTCAATAGCGTCAGTGGGAACGCTCACGCCACTCGACGCAGCCGACTCACGTCGACATGGGGAAACGGTGCAGCACCCCACTCGCAGGAGCCGGTGAGAAGCTCGCAGATCGACCACCATCGCTCGGCGCCGTCGAAGATCACCGCATCGAGCAGCGTGATGCCGACGACCTCAAGCTGGTAACGCAACCGCATGAAATGATCGATGTCGGCTTCGCTCGGCGCCGGATTGTCGCCGGGGTACGCGGCCGATCGTTCATCGACGATCACCCAGCGCGGCGTGCAAGTACCCCGCGTCCGGAACTCGAGGAAGCTTTGCACCAGCCGCTCGGGGTTGTACGCCCACTGACGCAACGAGTCGAGTGCCGTGCCGTTGGTACCGCAGGTAAACGCGCCGTCACGGCCCAGGTGCCAGCTCTCACAGTTCGCAGCTCCGCTCAACATCGGTGACCGTTCGGCAAACTGGACGACGTCGCGTGCATCGCGATACGTGAAGTCGAAGATGCTGAGCTGATCGTCGACGGGGGTGGATCGGTCAAGGTCGTGCGCCATGGGCGGCCTCCGGTGCAAGTGCAGTTGTGGAGGTCGCGGTGATGGCGACAAAGCGGGCACCCGAAGCGCCAGGTCTTCAGTATGCCCACGGGGTACCTCAGCCCCGCCCAACCTATTTTTCCCCTACCCGGTTCAAGAAACACGGGTTCGGAGTTCACGTAGGGTCGCGTCGTGAACATTGTCGCGATCGACGGCCCGACCGGTGTGGGAAAGAGCACCACGGCACGCGCAGTGGCAACCGCTCTCGGCGCTTCGCTCGCGCTTGACCCGGTATCGGTCAGCCCGCTCCTCGACGACTACTACAACGGTGAGGCGACGCCTGACGCTGCACTCGACACCGAGCTCGCATTCTTGCGGTCACGTGCTCGGCTCCTCACACAGCCTCACGCTGGGCCTCTACTTGTCAGCGACTTCAGTGTGATGCGAACGGCGCCATTCGCCGAGTTCCTCGACAACCCTGATCAACGTCGCCGCGTCCTCGAGGAGATGGATGCGGAGATCCGCCGAGGGCCTCGAATCGACGTCCTCGTGCTGCTCACCGCGACGCCTGAGTCACTGATCGAACGGGTACATACCCGGGCCCGGAACTCCGAAACCGAGCTCACGATCGAGCATCTCGAAGCGCTGAACAGTCACTTCGACGCATGGCGAACAGCGATCCTCGCCCAAGCGACCACCGCGATTCTGATCGACTCGACGGAGTGGGATCCTCGTCACCCTGACGACCTCACCTGGCTCGTCACCCAGATCTCGGATGCGATGATCCAATGAATCGCACGCTCTGCGCTGATCCCGCCGTGTTTGGTCACTGAATTTCTCAAGGGTGCGCGCTCGGGTGCCGATGGGCCTGTGTGGCGATTTCGAATCCGCTCAATCGCGCCGACGCCACACGCTTCTTGCAACGTGCGTCATTCGGCGCTCGAAGCGGTGACGTCGATGCACTCACAACCCGCGGCGTGGACGGATGGCTCGGCGACCAGATGGCCTTACAGCCCGTCGAAACCCACATCGCTCGGCAGCTCCGAACCGCGTCCTCAGTGGACCGTTCCTATTGGCGAGCGATTCTGAGCGAACCGGATCAACTCCGCCGCCGCGTGGCCTACGCGCTGTCGCAAATTCTCGTCGCATCCTCGAACGGCACCGGATCGAACGAGATCGCCAACTACATGGACATCCTCGAGCACAATGCGTTCGCGACGTTCCGCACGCTCCTCGAAGAGGTGTCGTTGTCGTACGCAATGAGCGACTATCTCACGTATGCCGGCAACCGGCGCGCGGACCCCCGTCGCGGTCGCGTCCCGGATGAGAACTACGCCCGTGAAGTCGTGCAGCTGTTCACCATCGGCCTGTGGGAACTCGACCAGAACGGAACCCGGACGCTAAGTGGTGGTGAACAGATCCCGACCTATGAACAAGAAGACATCTCCGGGCTCGCCCGGGTATTCACCGGTTGGAACCGAAGCCCAGAGACCACCAACGCCCGATTCTCGACGCCGATGGTCATGCTTGAGGACCGCCATGAGTCCGGGCCCAAAACATTCCTCGGAACCACAATCCCCGAGAACACATCGGGGTACGACAGCCTCACGATCGCACTCGACACTCTGGCATCGCACGACAACGTCGGGCCCTTCGTCGGACATCAGCTGATCCAACGACTTGTCACGAGTAACCCGACACCCGCGTACATCGGTCGTGTCGCTGCCGTGTGGGCGAACAACGGCTCCGAGGTTCGCGGCGACCTGGGCGCAGTGGTTCGGGCAATCTTGCTCGACGATGAAGCATGGCAGGCTTCACCACCTGCCAGCTTCGGCAAACTGCGTGAACCTGTGTTACGACTTTCGGCGGTCACTCGTGGACGCGACGTATCGACCCCTGACGACATCGAAGGATGGGCGTTTGACAACACCAGCGAGACCGCCACCTCGCTCGGCCAACTTGGCCTGAATCGACAGGTCTTCTTCGTCTCGATGGGCGGCTTCGACAGC
>JBLFZD010000296.1:0-4832 GCA_047610085.1 Ilumatobacter sp.
TGGACGCCGCATGCGTTGTGGTTCCACTTCGAGCAGCGCAGCTTTGATCATCCGATCGTCACTGAGGAGATCGATCTCCTGCGCGGCCGATGGGGTGACGTTGCATTCACCGATCCCTATGCGAATCCGAATCTCACACCAGGTCGCACGGACTGGCTTGAGGAGCCCCTTCGATCGGGAGCCCCACCCTTCGAAGTGCTGCCCGACGGCCGAGTTTCCTGGGGCTGAGTTTCCTGGGGCCGAGCTCGGTTGTGCCGCGCTACAGCCGACGTTTGATTGCGCTGGTGACCCGGCGGGCTTGACCCTCGAGTCGATGCCGCAGCGGAGCATCGGCAAGTGATCGGTCGTCGTCCAAACGCCAGCATCGAAATGCGACGGTCACGTCAACCGATCTGACGTTTGTCGCCGTGTCGTCATCGATGTCCAGCAGGAAGTGTCCGCCGGGACGGTGCGCGAACCGCTGTGTGTCGAGGGGGTGAGCATTGACCCACACGATGTCGGGGTCATCGAGCGCAACCTGGCGCACGGGGGGATTGAAACGATCTGGCGTGCCGAGCGCGATCGAGAAAAAGCCGATGTCGACGAGCGCATGGTGTTCACCTGCGTCGAAGCGGATGCTCCGCAACGACGCAATGTCACCAGCGATACGAAGCACCGACCATCCGCCAGGAGTGACCGAAACATGCCTGCTGATCTGCAGGTGTGCGAGGTCGGAGCCAACTTCGAATGCTGCCAGACCGGCTTGTCCGGTCTCGCTCTCGGGAGCAAGACCGTCGAGGGCGATTCCGGCCTGGGCTGCGGCCAGCTGTGTCGAGAGCGGGTAGTTGTTCGCCCCGGCCAGTCCGGCGATCCAGCTGCGCCCTGATTCGTCGAGCAGATCGACATCGCGAACGTTTGCATACCGCACGGCAGCAGCAAGCTCCTGGCCAGCGATCGAACGGTGCGCAGTGCCAGCGACATCGTCGTGGGGCCAAGAACCTAGATCGTGTGCAAGGAGGGCGCTCGGTGTGGTGACGACGTCGTCGAGCATGCGAGCGAAGGCCGCGCGGAGCATCGTGTCATCGGACCAAGCCGGATCGTTGAATGAGTTGCCGCCAACTTCAGGATCGGCGAGTCGGGCGATGACGTCGCGAACCGCTCGCTGGGCGGCGCGAAGTGTGGGTGGTGCCGGATCATCGATGACCGGGCGGCACACCGGCTGTCCGCTTGCATCGATATCGATGAGCGTCCCGAGTTCCGGGGTCATGATCCGTTCGATCGTGTCGGCATGGTGCGCGATCGCCCGGCTGTGACGAGCAACTGCGGGGTCGTCGGTTGTGTTCGGAAGGTACGAGAGCATTCGAGCGCCTCGCCCCAGCCGTTGTTCCCCCGGAATCGAGAGCGCGAGGTAGAGGCCAATCACTTCGTTGTCGATCCCGTCGGCTCGAAGAATGCGGGTGAGACCCTCTTGGATCGTGCCGCCCCAACCAACATCAGCAACAACGATTGGTCCGTCGCTGATGACCAATCGGTCCCGGAGATACACGAGCACGCGTGCTCTCAATGCCGACGCAGCACCGAGTATCTGCGTGCGAAGCTCATCGTCTTTGGAGATGGCCGTGCATGCCTCGACCAGCTTGCTTGACGCCACAACGTCCGCACCGATGACCCGTCGCACCCGAACCGGGTCGCAATCAAAGGCGTTGACCACATGCTCAGCAGTGAGGTCGGCGCGCCGGGCGAGTGCCGTAACGAGTTGCTCGGGAGTCGCCTCGGTGACTGCGGCGCGCATCGTGACCCATCGCGACACGTGTAGCGGCACCGGTGTTGGCCCGCCGGGTGCAGTCGTGGCCATCAGCTCTGCGATGGTCGCGCCTTCGCGCAGCATGCAGTGAACGTGGGTTGCGCCAAGTGCGGCAGTTGTGGACGAGACCCAGTGGCTGAATCCGGCGAGTGCTGGACCCGCCACCGATGCGCCGAATTGGTAGGACGGATCGCGTCCGATTGGGCCGGATCCAACAAGCGTTGCACGCACAGCCGCCGAGATGCCGAGGTCGCCTCCCGATACCCGCGACCATGCGGCGAGTCGTTGGGTGGGACGCTCGACGTGTCGATGCTTGAGAGGTATGTCGACGGCGATCGCATGAGCACCAAGCGATTCAGCAGTCTCGACGTCGGCGACCGCGTTGTCGCCGAGATGCATCGTGCGCGTTGGATCGACTCCCCGTTGTGTGATGGCTTGCTCCAGCAGACCGTGTGCTTTCCCGAGCCGATAGTCGGCCGAACTCACGACGTCGTCGATTAGCGACATGTCAATTCCTGCGGCCTCGAGGGTGCGAGCGAGTTGCTCGCCGGTGAGGTAGATGTCGCTCACGAGAACCACGGGGATACCCATGTCGTGGGCAGCCCGGTACAACCCGACCGCTTCGGGAATTGGTTGTAGGGCCGCTGCCTCAAGCGCGAGTTCAGCGGCGAGTCCGGCGTCGGCGTCGACCCACGGCGCGGGCATCAGTGACCAGATCTCCTTGAGTGTCACCTCAGGAGCGACAACCTCGGGGTCTGTCTCGATCTCGGCTCTGTTTAGACCGTCGGCGTGCAGCGTTGAGCGTCTGGCCTGCGAGTGCTGCTCGCGTGCGCGCCGTTCGGCTTCTCGGCGTGCCTCGGCGAACATCGGTGGAGTGACGTGTTGGGGCAGTGGGAGGGCTGCTGCGAGGCGAACAAACAGATCACTGGGCGTGGCCGCGTGACGTGTCACCAAGGTGTCGAACACATCGGACGTGACGAGATCAACGGCGCCTTCCATGAGGAGCCGTCGAGCGAGCGCGTAGGCGCTGGGCGCAAGTATTGGCTGGTGACCCAGACCCGTGCCGTCGAAGTGTTCATCGTGAACAATGGGTGTTCGGCCGCCAACGCGGTCGAATTCGTCGGGAGAAATAACGAACTGCTCGCACCCTTCCTGAAAGGTGATCTCGAGTGGTGCCATCGGCGACCACACCGTGGCCCATCCGCGTGCGGCGAGTGCGGCGCCCATTTCGGCAACGGCCGCATCGAGGCCAACGTCGGTGGCTAAGCCTCCAGCGGCGCGAAATGCCGACGTCGCGACGGTGAGGCCCTGGGGAGCGACGGCGCTCACCTCGCGGACGACGAAGAACGATCCCCAGGGGCCCGGCGAATCCGCATCGACACCGACGAAAGAATCTGTGAGCGTTGGTTTCGTGACACGACCGGCACTCACGATCGTGCTGCGCTCCTTGTCGATGATGAGCGGTCCAACGATGCCGACGGCTGGCTGGACGGCTTCGAGCGCAAGCGGTGCCGCCCAGTCGGCACCGAAGTGGGCTGGGTCAGGGCTGAGGCACACAACGTCGGCGCTGGTCGCGTCGACAGCCGCGTTGATCTCATCCGCGGTCGTGTCGGCGGTGAGCCCAAAGATGCTCACGGTTGGCGCCGGGTCGCAGCGATACGCGATTCGTACCGACGTCGTCGTGCGGCCCTCATGAAGCACGGAGCGTGCGGTGGCGTCGATCGCTCGTCGGTCGAGCGCCGCTTGCACACACCGCTCGACAGCGGCAGCCATCTCGGGTTTCTCGGCAGCATCGAGTGCACTCGAGCCAACGATTGCTCGCCACGAGTACAGCACCTCGCAGATGTGCCCCACACTCTGGCCGGCGGCGAGGGCGACTTCGATCACGCGGAGGTAGAAGTCGTAGTCCTGCGAGGGCTCAAACTCTTGGCGCACCCTGAGGTTGCCGATTGTCGAACGGCGGGCCGCAACGAGGTGAGCAAGATAGTGGTGGCCGAGGTGGCGTCGAGGGCTCCAATCGGGCTTGTTGTACGACGAAATGACGTTGCCGTCGACGTCGATCGTCTGCTCGTCGGTGTACACGACGTCGTGTCCGGGGTGCTCTTCGAAGTGAGCGATGACCGCCTCAAGCGCGCGGGGATGGATGACGTCGTCGTGGTCGCAGATGGCGACAAACCGACCTGAGGCTTCATCGAGGCCGGCATTCGTGGCAGCAGCGATCCCGCCGTTGACCGGCCGGGTGACCAGCGTCCGGCCGGCGTCGACAGCAACCCATTCGCGCAGGACCTCGTCGACTTCGACGTGTGTAGATGCGTCGTTGACCACGATGCATTCCCAATCGCTCGATGTCTGTGCAGCGATTGCGTCGAGCTGGGCGATGAGCGCGTCGATCGGTGGGTCGTACACCGCGAGGATGAGCGATACCGCTGGTTTGGGTGAAGGAGCATTACCGGCCCGGAAGGCCTCGGTGAGGCGCCGTGAATTGGTCGACATCTGGGCGAATCGTAGCAATCGTGGTCAGACGAACGAGTCGAGGACGCTTCGATCTCGGCCGCAGAACACGTCGTCGCTCACCAGGTGTTGAAATGTGAGGCGTGGTGACGTGTACAACGTCCCCATCGCCCGCTGAAAAGCATCGTGGACCGAGCGGCCATCGAGGGGCAGCATCGCTGCAGCCGAGCCGAATCGTTCCACGTGATCGTGTGCGAACCGCAGTGCAGCATCTTGCGCCTGCCTGATTTGGGCCATGCGGTCCGGATCGACCTCGGTTCCGGGTTCGTACACAGGGCGTCCGGCCGGATCGAAGAACGCGACCTGGCCGTGGTCGGCTGAGCAGATTGCCTCGAAGACCAAGTTGTTTTGATAGATCAGATTGCAGCCGTCGAACTGCACGTCCGAACCGAAGCAATTCAGGGCGGCATCGCCGAGGCGCTGTGCTGCGGGTGACGTGACCCAGTAGAAGCCGGTGAGCCGATTCGCCATCGAGCCACTGAGGGCAAGTTGCGCGGTTCCTCCGTAGCCGAGGTCGACCAGGCCCAGGTGCTCGTGT
>JBLFZD010000297.1:0-4828 GCA_047610085.1 Ilumatobacter sp.
GGACAAAGATGTCGTCGTGCGAGAGTACAGCTGTGAGACCGGTGCTCTCGTCGTCATGATTCACTCGGGCGGACACATCTGGCCCGCCGAAGACGGTGTCGGTCTCGACGCCAACGCAGCCATCTGGGACTTCCTCAGCAAGCACTCGAACACCGAGTAGGGGCTGCACCACGGACGCACTCAACTCCACGCCCCCACTGACTATTCAGACAACACTGGTTGGCCCGATTGCGGCGCCCGTGACTGGCGGCTTCAACTGTCCACACCATCTGCGAGGGCACTGTTGCGTTGATCGATCGAATGGCGCGGCCAGCCGATGACGTGTGGGCTGTCCGGTCAGATCGTTGTGGTCAGTTCGTCGAACGCTGCCGCGACGCGTAGACGATCGTGACGGGCTTCGACTCCGAGTTCGTAGTGACCGCGCCGCAGGTTTTGAATGAACGCGTGCCCGCGGATCACGACACTCGCGGTCCGGTCGGTTCGTAGACCGCGCATTGGCCGGAGTCTTGCCTTGAGTCGTCCGTGATCGCACTCGATCCGGTTGTTGGCGAACTGGGAGGTGTCGTGGAGCACTTCTGGGAGAAGGTCGTCGACGACGCGCAGCAACGGTGCAGCCAGATCGGTCGTGACCTCTCTTGGCCGGTCACGGCCTGCCAGCATCGTCTCGAAGAACCTTGTAGCGGCATCGACGTTGCGGCGTTTCGAGACGTTCACGTCGATGACCTGGCCGTTCTGGTCGACCGCCCGGTACACGTACCGCCACACACCAGCCACCCGGACGTAGGTTTCGTCGACGAACCAGCGATCACCGACACTGTGCCGGCACGGCCGAGCCGCGTCGATGACCAGCGGGGTGAAGCGTTGCACCCACCGATAAATCGTCACGTGATCAACGTCGATACCGCGTTCCGCGAGTAGTTCTTCGACATCTCGGTAAGAGAGTCTGTAGCGGAGGTACCAGCGGACGGCCAACAAGATCACGTCCGGCGGGAACCGAAATCCAGTGAACGAAACAGAAGCAGTACAGCAACGGCGGATCACCCGCGCACGCTACGACCCGCACCCGATCCGCCAACGCAACAGTGCCAGGTAAAGTCCGAGGCGAACCAATCAACAAACTCAGGCAACGGAGATCCACGAAAGCCTGTGCCTGCATACAAAAACCCGCCAGCACTAGGTGCTAACGGGTTTCTTTGTGGAGCCTAGGAGAATCGAACTCCTGACCTCTTCCATGCCATGGAAGCGCTCTACCAACTGAGCTAAGGCCCCGCATTTCTGCGACGGCAGATGATACCGGGCGTGGCCCGACTTCAGACCGCCGATGTGACGAGTTCGATCAGTTCCACGGGATGCGGGGTACGTCGCCGTACAACCGCTCGATTTCGTAGAAGTCACGCATCTCTTTGTGGAACACGTGAACCACAACGTCGCCGTAGTCAATGAGTACCCATTGCTTCTCACGGTGGCCCTCGGTGCGCACCGGGGGACGGCCCATCTCTGTCTTTGCCGCACGTTCGATGTCATCGGCGATCGACTCGACCAGGCGCCCGTTCGATGCACTGACAATAACGAAGTAGCCAGCGATTGCGAGCACATCACCGACCTCAAGGATGAGGACATCGTCGCCCTTCTTCTCGTCGGCGGTGCGCGCCGCCAGCAACGCCAGCGAGATGCCGTCGTCTTCTTCAGGGCTCACGTTCGAAACTTTGATCTCAGACATCATCCCCGACCGTATCGCTCGGTTCGTCGGGATCGTTCGTGCCAACCGACTCGTTGGCGTCTCCGTCCACATCGGCATCATCATCGGTGCTGTCGATCGAGTCATCCCCAGCACCGCCACCAGACACGTCGAAATCTGCCGCTGACTCATCTGTTTCGACAGCATTCGCACGGTTGATTTCGAGGAGTTCATCACGCTGGACCAAGAAGTCTTCACCAAGAATCACGACCACATCGACGCCATCGATAATCTCGTCGGCCACTCGAACGTCGGCCCCACCAAAGAAGCGCTCCGAGACCGCTCGAGTGGTTTCAACGAATCCCTCTTCGGCCACCAACAGGATCGTGCGCTCCGGAATCGCCAAGGGAGTGTCGGCAAGATCGACGGCCACGATGTTCGCCTGCCCGAATAACAATTCGCCAATGAATTGCCTCGTCATCGACACCTTGGTGATCGGCAAGCCACCGAGCCTGTCGCCCAGCACATCGATCTGGTCCGAATCAAACCCAACCACGAGCTTCAGGGAAACCGACTCGTTCGGGGTCGACACGAGGCCCGGCGAAATCGCGCCGAAGACAAGCAGTGCATCTCGACGATCAACAAACACGAAGTCAGCCTGCGCTTCGTTCTCGGCACCTGCGGCAGCAGCCACAGAAATCGCGATGTCTCGCGTCGACACATTGCCGGCCAACAGGCGATCCCAGAACTCATCGAACGACTGGGGAGCGACCGGACGGCCAAACTCATCGAGCACCAGTTGTTCGTCGTCAACTCTCCCAGCGTCGCCCACCGCGCTCCACAGCTCAACATCGATGTCGTGGGTGTCGTACGACGCTCCACTGGCGCTGATCGCCGTGAACGCATCAACCAAGGAATCGAGATCAAGATCGCGCTCCCCTGCTTGGGCCACTACACCAGATCCGGTCGTGTCGAAGTCGACAATGCGCTGCGGCAGGTCGACGTTGAGCGGCGCAATCGGCGCGAGGAGCTCGCCAAGTTCATCAGGGCCGACGATCACGCCACGTTCGATGGTCAGCGTGAGTAGTGGCTCCAACTTAGACACCAGGCGAGTCGCATCGTCCTGGTCGCCGGGGGTATACGGCCGACTACTGACTGGCGCACGGGTGTCACCGGACCCGTTGGTCTGGTCGACGTTCACGGGAACTATCGCAATGCTTCCACCGAGTCCCGCGGGATCAAGGGTCAGCACGGCGAGCGATGTGAGCCGATCAACGTCGTCCACGACCCCGATGACTGCGTTGGGAGTGTCAGGAAACGACACCACCTGACGCTCATCGGTGACCGGAGACTTGCCCTCCTGGGAGGACCGAAGCGTCGAAATGGCAACGAGGGACACCACACCGAGGGCAAAAAACCCGAGAAGCCCGAACAACGCTCCGACGATGGTAAATCTTCGTCGCCGATCGGCATCTGCGGTCACCGGTCGCCCTCCGTCACCATTTCCCGAACGTTCTTAAGGTCCTGATCGATGCCGTAGAGACCTCGGTCGTGAATCACATCCATAGTGGCATCGGTCACGAGGTAGTCGAGAGGGCGTCCGTCGACGAATCGAGCACGAAGATCGGTGCTCGACACTTCGAGTCTCGGGACCTCGACGCGGATCCAACCGACCGACGGATCGAGTTCAACGGGATCGCCCGGACGATCGACGACTACCAACTGAGACTGTCGGATGATCTCATCGCTTCGTTCCCACGTGTGGAGACCGGCGGCTGCGTCGTCGCCAACAATCATGAAAAGCTCAGCATCGGCATACTCATTCTGAAGAACCCCCAGCGTGTCGGCAGTGTAGCTGTTGCCACCAAGATCAAGTTCGTGGCGTCCGGGTTGCAAACCGGGCACCATTTCGACCGCTGCGGTGACCATCGCCAGGCGATCATCAGCATGCGTGATGTCGCGACTGCCATCCTTCTGCCACGGAACGTTTGCCACCATCATGATGACCAAGTCGAGATCAAGGGCATGACGCACGTTGATTGCGGTGACGAGATGGCCGACGTGAGGGGGGTCAAACGTTCCCCCAAACAGTCCAATTCGGCCTGGGGCGCCATCATCGACGGCGAGTTCTGAGTCGATTTCGGACACAACAACCAACTGTATGCGTCAAACTTGCCAAACCGACTGCACATGGGGTTGACACGTCTGTTACGTTCAACTCGCCTACAAATAACTCCCCCCATACCGGTTTGAGCCGGATTTCACAAGCGAAGTTCCTCAATCTCAGCACTCGTTGCTCCGATCGCTCAACTTAATGGCCGCACAACGTGGCCGAGTCCACGATCCAGCCGAGCGCCAGGCTGTGCCAGGCGGCACAGGAATTACCGGAATCAATATCACCACGAATGGTTGTAATAAGCATCATGAATGACTCCATCGGTCTGTATCTCAATGACATCGGCAAAGTGCCGCTGCTCACAGCTGAAGACGAGCGAGAGCTTTCTCGCGTCATTGAAACCGGGCGTGACGCCCAAGAAGCACTCGACAATGGCAAGCGGGGCGTGGCCCTCAAGCGTCAGGTCCGTGAAGCTGCCAAGGCAAAGGATCGGTTCATCCGCTCCAACCTCCGCCTTGTCGTCTCGATTGCTCGCCGGTACCCGCTGCCCCAAGGAATGGACCTTCTCGACTTGATCCAGGAGGGCAACCTCGGTCTCGAGCACGCCGTCGACAAATTCGACTGGCGACGCGGATTCAAGTTCTCAACGTACGCCACCTTCTGGATCCGTCAGGCCATTGGCCGTGCGCTCGACCAGAAGGCCAGCCTCATCCGCATCCCGGGCGACCGTTCGGCCAGCTTGCGCGCCGCCCTTCGCCAAGCCTCCGGCGACGGCGAGACGCTCGATCAGCAAAACGCAGAATTGCATCGCCTCACCACCCCGGTGAGCCTCGACAAGACCGTCGGCGACGACGGCGACGCAACCCTCGGCGACCTCATGGCCAACGGCGACACAACGCCCGAAGACGCCGTGATGGCACTCGTCGAGAGCGACCTGCTCGACGAACTGCTCGACACGCTCGATGCCCGGGCACGATTCGCCGTCGAGGCTCGTTTCGGCCTCGTTGATGGTGAACGCAAAAGCTTCCGTGAAG
>JBLFZD010000298.1:0-4823 GCA_047610085.1 Ilumatobacter sp.
CGACGCTCGTGAACAGCGGATTGCCGTTCGCGCCGACGGCGTCACGCGCTTCGGTGGTAGCCGCCTCGAAGTACTGCACGACTGCAGGAGGATTTCCCTGGTCGAACGCGAGAAGCGTCGCATCGAAAAGCGATTCGTAGTCCTCGTACCCCTGCACGACGACGTCGGGCCCATCGCTTTGCTCGTTGAAGTCGTCGGCAATCTGCTCGGTCCAGTCGAGGCGAGCATCGGTGAAGGCAATCCAGACATCGATCTGGTCACCTGACGACGGCGCCTCTTCGCCGGTGTCAGCCGTATTTTCGGCATCAGGTGCTGTGTCGCTCCCGGCTATATCACCGGAGCCGGCGGTATCCGTGTCGCTACCGCAGGCGGCGATCAGCAATGCACCGCAGACAACGGCTACCGCCGAGCGTCGTGTTCGTCGTGGGATCATCAATTCTCCTCATTCACGTTGGGGGAAGCCGGACCGATGGAACCGGCGGAACGTGAAACTACGAACCGCTGATTGCCGCCACATGGCCGTTACATGTCGCACTGGTACATCCGAGTGAACGTTGAACGAACCCCAGCGAATCAGGCTGAGGTGAGACCCCAGCGATGGCGGTGCTCACTGTCCGTCGGGGCGAGAAGAAGGAACACCCCCCGACAGAAGCAGCTAGCCGACAGCTGCGACCGAGTCGCCGTCCATACCCACGCGGCGGCGCATCCCGGCCCCCGCACGCTCGGCCAACGACGCCCTCGGTGCGATCACATCACGGCGTTCGGTCCACTCACACGTCGAACACTGCGCCTCACGGCACTGATAGATCCGCTTGTTCCAGATCAGCACAGCGCTGCATCGCTGCCCCGCTGCAGTGCTCGATAATCGCGGCGCACAACGGCCAACACCCGAGCGATATCCGGCAGACAGGAGCACCTGCGACCACATCGAGAATTCAACGCCGGACCAGCGCGATATAGAGCAGGCTCGACCGATCAGGAGTGCCGATATCGGATGGTCTGCCCGTCGAATGACGACGCGATATCGGATGGTCTCAACTGGCGATTGCCCGACCGACTTCGCCGGCTATGTGGCGTGGGCTAAGGCACAGGTAGTCGCGATTCTGTGCGGGCGCGATGGCCGCCACCAACTCCAGGCCGGGCGGCTACCAGACTCCAGGAACCAGCCGCGCTCGGCCGCTCGCGTAGTCGCGGTAACGATCGCCGAGAGTGTCTTGGAGTGCACATTCTTCAACCCGGATTCGTCGCAGCATCGCCGGCAATGTCCCCGCGAACGTGAGCGCCAGCCCCGGCCATGTGCCAAGCGCCAGTCCGACACCGAGAAACGCGACAGCTGAACCGGCGTACATCGGGTGACGCACCAGCCGGTATGGGCCCGTTGCGATGACTTCGTGATCGTGTTGGATCGTCACAACCGCTTGGTGGAAGCGACCCAACGTACGGTGGCTCCATTGCCGCACAGCAACCCCAACACAAAGCACGAGAACCCCAACGGCGTACACAGTCCGTGACGCTGGCCACGTACCCCACCCTGCGAGGCTGATAAGGCCGGCGATGGTCACCAAAGCGACCGGCAGCACGTCCAGATAGAGCAGAGCCCACCGATCATCTCGAATCGAAGAACCTTCTGGAGTACCGAAGCCCTGCGTGAACTCCTGCACGACGAAGATCGACATGATGACCGCGAACACCGCCAAACCGGCCAGCGTGGTCACGTAGGGCATCTGCGAACAGTAGCCAAGCGCGTAGTTGTCGCGTGGTACTCGTTCCGTACCGGACGAGCCGTTCGGTTGCTGATGATCTCGCCCACAACGCGCACGCGGAATCACACCCCGTCGCTGGGGGTCTCGCGCCACATCACGGCCCCATTGCCGTGCTCGATAGTCACGGCACCGTGCAGCCCTCAGGCAGCGAAATGACCGGCACGACGATCGGTCTCAGCACAGCTCGGCGTCCGACGGAGGCCAAGCGCAATATCGAGTGCCTGGCCGATCGCGTACGTGCCGCTATGAGCGGATCTTTCGGGTTCGGACGCCGTGATTATCGGGCGGGCTCCGCCGGTCTGGAGGCGTGCGACTTCGCCGGATCTGTGACGTCGGGCAGCCTGAACAGACGCGCGATCTCGTGCGGATGAGTCTATTGGTGGACTCGACGTCGGGTTCAGGAAGCTGTTCGGATCTGATCCGGCAACGAGGCGTCCAGCGCGTCGTCCGGGATGGTCTCTGGGCCCCGAAAAGTACCGAGCACAAGCTGACCCACCGAGGAGTCGGCGCTGACCATCAGTTCGTTGAGCTTCTGTTGTCGGGCTGTTCTGTTGGTGCACTGCTCCGCGTTCGCGACGGCGAGAACGTCCGCGATCAACCCATACCGCTCGACCCGCCCGAGTCGTTCATCCGCATACGAAACGAACGCCGATCGAGTCGTTGCCCCGTCGAGGATCAGGTCGCGAACAATCCGGGCGTCCCGCAGAGTCATCGCGAGCCCCTGACCCACGAGCGGATCCCCGAACCCGGCTGCATCGCCGACCAAGACGACCCCCTCGACGAACGGTGTCGGTGCCCATGCATCGTCGCCGACCACTGTTCCGCAAGGGCCAGCGGGTCGCCCCGCCGCCAGTTCCTCAGCCCACGGAAATGCCAGCCCCGCGCACGCATCGAGGAAGCGCTGCGGTCCTTCGTGGCCGGTGAAGCGTCGGCGTTCAGACAAACCCGTGCACAGATAGACCCGCGCTCGACTCGGGGTCTGATGGAACATCAACATGTACAGGTCGTGGTCGTTGACCGTGGCTTCGAAATCGTGAGGAATCGCGTCGAGTCCGTCCACGAGTAGTCCGGAAATGCAACTGACGCCGTCTTGGTGTTCTCGTTCGATCCCGACCTGTTTCCGAACCGTCGAGCTGCGGCCATCCGCTCCGATCACCAGGTCGGGAGTCGCAGTGAAGGCCTGCCCTTGGACCTGCCAGGCAACCACCGGTGAACTTCCCGCCGTCACCTCGACGCCTTCGATCCCGCGGACCACAGTCGCTCCAACCGATGCGGCCGCTTCAAGGAGAGCCTGACACGCAACAGGATGGCCGATACTCAGCGAACCGGCCACTTCGGGGACCATCGCGTTCATTGGCACTTTCACCGGCTCATCGGCCCAACGGTTGTACAGGTGCCACCAGGATGCGTGCCGACCGCCCGCATCCAAGAGCACACGCTCGACCCCGAGCCGCTGCGCATCCGCGACTCCCCATGCCTGCAGGACCTCGCCGCGAACTCGATCTGCAAACGCCGTGGTGCGCTCAAGGACGGTCACCTCGAGACCCGCTGTAGCGAGCCCATACGCCAGAGCGCCGCCTGCGATCCCGCCTCCGACGATGACCACTGATTGTGCGCCAACAGCCATTCGCAACCTCAATTCGTAGAGTTGACGGAGCGTAGCCGAGGGGCGTCGGTCTCCCGGACAACTTCCGCCACCCGATCCCGTTGCTTCGGCAACCACCGCTCTGCCGTACACGTCGACACACAGAATCCCTTCAGCCCAGCACCCGAAGCCGCTCGACTCCGGCCCAAGTGCAGTGCTCGACACTCGCGTCCTCCCGAAGGCGTCAGACCTGTCCGGGATTCTGCAGTGGGGAACGCATCGACCATCGCCGGGTTCGATCGCGCGATCTGAGCGGATCGACGCTCGCGTACGTGCCGATCAGGAGCGGAGCTGGCGCGCTCTGACGACGGTTGATCTGAGCGGTGTTGACAACGGTTGATAACGCGAGCAGACTAGATCCATGAGTCGTAACACGATGAGCTTCGCACTCCCGGAGAACATGCGCGACTACATCGATGCGCGCGTCAGCGACGGAAGTTACGGAAACACGAGTGAGTATCTGCGAGAGCTGATTCGCCGCGATCAGCACGAGCAGGCAGCTCAACGTCTTCGCGATCTCATTGCTGACGGGCTCGCATCGGGCGAGGGTCGCGAACTCACCGATGACATGGTTGCCGAGCTGCGCGAGCGGGCGCTCGGCGCTGAGGCGTGACGCGCCCGAATCTTCGGCCGCAAGCAGAAGTCGATCTCGTCGAGCGAGCCCACTACTACCGAGATGAGGGCGGCCTCGACCTCGGTGAACGATTCTTCGATGCGGCGATGACTTCGCTGGATGCGATTGGGCGGATGCCCGGCGCCGGGTCGCCCCGTGTCGGCGAGGTATCCGGAATTGATGGCCTGCGTGTTCGTCGCATTCCGAACTTCCCGTGCGGCTGGTTCTACTTCGCCAGCGGCGAGCGCGTCGATGTCGTCCGCCTGCTCGCTGATGCTCAGGACATCGCTGCCGTCCTCGCTGATATGGAGCAGGACTAGCGATCGGAAGTCCCGATACAGAGCGGTCTCCCGTCAGCGAGTGGTCCGCTGGTATGGAGCGGGTTTCGTCTCAAGGAGTGTGTCAGTCGATCGCTGGCGGCTTCGGTTGTGCCGCTGACGGGTTGAGGTGACGGCTCAGGAAACGCTTCGCCGGACCGGCATCAACGTTTCAGGCACGGCGGGGCCGCTGAGAAAGGTCTGGACGATGGCGCCCACAGTTGCGGGTTGCTCGAGTGGAAGGGCATGAGACGTGCCGGGGACCACGGCCAACTGCGCAACGGGCAGCGCCTCGTAGAGTTCGATTGTATGACTCAGCTTGACGAGATCGTCATCGCCTGAAATCACAAGCGTCGGCGCAGACACCCGGCCGACTTCGTCGGTGGTCTGTTTCGGTTCGGTCGACGCCATGGCCATGAACTTGCCCGCCACCTCGCCGAAGTGTTCGGCCCCGTCTGGAGAGCGTGCTGCATACGCCTCAACCA
>JBLFZD010000299.1:0-4802 GCA_047610085.1 Ilumatobacter sp.
CTCCCGTCCTACGCAAACCTGCTGAAGATCGGCACCGAGTCGGTGCGGGTGAAGGCCCTCGGAAGCGGAGATGATTCCAACGGGGCCGAAGGCGATCCCAAGTTCGTCGACGACGATCCGTTCTTCCAGGGCTACCGGACCGCCCACCTGCCAGGCATCCGAGATGAGATCATTCAGTTCGGCGCGATGATCCCGAAGCTCTTTACCGACAAGCAAAAAGCTGACAAAGCGCGGGCGTTGGCCGCGACACCGAGCAAGTCGCCAGTCGACGCGATCTGAGCGCACCGTACGGACGGTCTTGAAGCGGGCGACGGCGACACTCGCTGTGCGGCGCGATGCCGTGACGCTGAAGGCCGCATCGTCGGGATGTTCTAGGTGGGACGACCTAGATTGCCGTTTGTGGGCGAACTCGAACCGGGGCTGTACGAGGCGCTGGTTACCAATGAACTGGCAGCGCGCCTCGCGGCCCTCGAACATGTGACACCCCAGCAGCGTGAGCTGGGCACGGCCGAGGCACCCGATCGAATCGCGTCGCACATCTCTCGACAGATCGAACGTGCGCTGCGAGACGTGAAGGAGGGCGACCGGCTCGAGGTCGGCACTGCTGTCGCTCGGGAGCTACTCACCCGACTGGCCGACCTCACAGATCAGGAGCCGCAGGACCTCCCGGTCGACCCGGCGACTGTCCTTCACGCGATCCTCGGCACCAGGCCAGACGGCACACCGGCACCACTTGCGTTGCCGCTCATCCCGCTGCTCGACACCACGTTGCTCACTAACGCCAAAGGTGAGCCGAGCCTGTGGAACCAGTTGATCTCCGAGATCGGTTCGTCCGACCGGATCGACGTCGTCATGGCATTCATCCGGCTCAGCGGCATTCGCCCGCTCGTTGACGCACTCACCGAGCACTGCGCCGCAGGCAAGCCGCTGCGCATCCTCACCACCACCTACACCGGCTCGACCGAACGCGCAGCGCTCGACAAGCTCATTGCGCTCGGCGCTGACGTGCGTATTTCCTACGACGTCTCCACGACCCGGCTTCACGCCAAAGCCTGGGTGTTCCACCGCCAGACCGGATTCTCCACCGCATACATCGGCTCGTCGAACCTCACGATGTCGGCGCAGGTGACCGGTATCGAGTGGAACGTTCGGGCGTCGGCGGCGCGTAACCCCGACGTGGTGTCCAAGTTCGACGCTGTGTTCGAGAGTTACTGGTCCAACGGTGACTTCCTCGACTACGACCCAACCCAGTTTGATGACCACGCCGACCAGCAAGGTCGAGTCGACAGCGGCCCGCACGTCATCCTCAGCCCGATCGAACTGCGGCCCTATCCATTCCAAGAGCGACTACTCGACCTCCTCGCCGTCTCCCGATCGAAGGGTCGCCACAACAACCTGCTTGTTTCGGCGACCGGCACCGGCAAGACCGTCATGGCAGCGGTCGACTACGGACGGCTGCAACAGGAAATGCCCCGGGCGCGCCTGTTGTTCATTGCTCACCGAGAGGAGATCCTCGACCAAACCATCGCCACCTTCCGGTACGCACTGCGCGACGCCACGTTTGGGGAGAAGTGGGTCGGCGGCGCAAAGCCCTCGCGCTACGAACATGTTTTCGCGTCGATCCAAAGTCTGAGCGCAGCAGATCTCGGCTTGCTTGACCCCCGGCACTTCGATGTCGTCATCCTCGACGAGTTCCACCACGCCGCCGCCGCCTCGTACGCCAAGGTGCTCGGTCACCTCCGGCCGGTCGAGCTGCTCGGTCTCACCGCCACGCCCGAACGCAGCGATGGCCAATCGATCCTCCACTGGTTCGACGATCGCATCGCCGCTGAGTTGCGTTTGTGGGATGCAATCGATCAGCAACACCTCTCGCCGTTCGTGTACTTCGGGGTGCACGACGGCACGAACCTCAGCGGCATCCCGTGGAAGCGCGGCCAGGGCTACGACCTCCCGGCCTTGAGCAACCTGTACACGAGCGACGATGCATGGGCTCGGCTCGTGGTTAAGCAGGTCGACGGCCACGTCGATGTCGCGACGATGCGCGGCCTCGGCTTTTGCGTGAGCGTTGCCCATGCCGAGTTCATGGCCGCACACTTTGAGCGCAGCGGAATTCCGGCGGTCGCGGTGTCAGGCGAGACGCCACGCCAGGAACGCCACGACGCTCTCGCCCGACTGCGTAGCGGCGACGTGAGCATCGTGTTCTCTGTGGACTTATTCAACGAAGGCGTCGACGTGCCAGACGTGGACACCATCTTGATGCTTCGACCAACAGAGAGCCCGACACTCTTCTTGCAACAACTCGGGCGCGGACTCCGCAAGTCGAACGCCAAGGCGTTCTGCACCGTCATCGATTTCGTCGGCACGCATCGCAGCGAGTTCCGCTTCGACCGCAAGTATCGGGCGCTCCTTGGAGGTACCCGCCGGGACCTCGAGCGCTCGATTGGCCAGCGCTTCCCGTTCCTCCCGACCGGTTGCCACATGCACCTTGACCGGGTCGCCACTGACATCGTGATTCGAAGCCTTCGTGAAGCGATCCCTACACGTTGGCCAGGAAAGGTTGACGAACTCCGGTCGTTACGTAACTCGTTGCCCGGGATCGACCTCGCGGGATTTCTCCATGAGTCAGGCCTCGAACTCGACGACGTCTACGACGGAAATCACGGCTGGTCCGATTTAGAAGAAGCAGCAGGTGCGCCGACTCTTGCGCCCGGCCCACACGAGAGAACCCTGCGGCGCGTCGTCGGCCGCCTGCTACACATCGACGATCAGCAGCGACTGTCGACGTTCACGCATCTATTAACCGACCCAGTCGCTCCGCGAGTTGATCTTGTCGACGTTCGCACGCGCCGCACACTGCACATGCTCATCGCTCCACTCGTTGATCAGCTGGTTGGCACAACAAAGGCAATGGCGAAGGACACCGGCCTCCAAGCAGCCATCGATGCCGTCTGGGAGCACCCGCAAGTCCGGCGCGAGTTACTCGAAGTCTTCGGCCTCCTCGCCGAGCGCGTCGACCACGTACACCGGCCGCTCGAGACACACCCCGACTGCCCGCTGCAAATTCACGCTCGCTACACGCGCCTGGAGATCCTGGCGTCCCTCGATCAAGGAACCGAGAACGGCGATCGGGTCACCCCGACGACATGGCGCGAAGGCGTCCGTGATGCGTCGAACGTCAACGCCGACCTCTTCGCGTTCACACTCGACAAGAGCAGCGGCGGCTTCTCACCGACCACCCGGTACCGGGACTACGCAATCAGCCGCGATCTCATTCACTGGGAGAGCCAGTCGAGAACCCGCGCGGACAGCGCGACGGGTCTGCGATATCAACAACACGCATCGATGGGTCGCACAATCCTGCTGTTCGCACGAATGAAAGTGAACGAACCGTTCTGGTTTCTTGGACCAGCGACCTACGTCCGCCACGAAGGCGAACGTCCCATGGCGATCACCTGGAAGCTTCGCCATCAGTTGCCCGGCGACCTGTACCAAGAATTCGCTGCCGCTGTCGTTTAACCGACTGCCGCCGTTAGCCCAGCGAAAAGTTGTCGGGTACGAACCGTTCTCGGGCCCAGAGTTCTAAACGCTTGCATGAGCGTGGTCTGATCCTGCTGTAACTCATCAGGAAGCGCACTCATGTGTCGAGACAATGGCCTTGTGGGGGCGGGCGCAACTATTCCCCTTCAGGACAGGGCGCCACTGGCCGATAGCCGACTGATGGACAAGTTGATGGAGATTCGTCGGGACGATCGGTGTTCCGCGTGCGCGGTCGAACTTCCGGCGGGATCAACGGCGTACTGGATTCGCCCCGAACGGATCGTTCGGTGTGTCTCGTGCCAGACCGAGCTCGGCGAGAGCGATGCTCCTCGGCGAGATCCTGCGGGCGAATCAGCACAGCGTGAGTACGACAAGCGGTCGGCGCGCGAACTCGCGAAGAAGGAGCGACGGGTCGCGGAGGACGCCGAGTGGAGAGAAGCGATCAAGGAGCAGCGGCCTGTGCTTGGCCGGATCGCGTCGGCTCTCACGTCGAAGCCACAGATCACGCCCGAGTCGCAGGCCACTCAGGCATGGAAGGTGGGTGCGGAGGGAGAGCGTCGCGTTGCCGAAGTGCTCGAGGGAGCCGCAGGTGTCGAGGTGCTCCACGATCGGCTTGTGCCCGGCAGCCGGGCGAACATCGACCACATCGCGATCGGCCCGTCGGGAGTCTTCGTGATCGACGCCAAGAAGTACACCGGACAGGTCGAGGCCCGTGACGTCGGCGGTCTGTTCCGCACCGACGTCCGGCTCTACGTCAACAAACGAGATCGGACCAAACTCGTCGATGGAGTCCTTCGCCAGGTCGAGGTCGTGCGCCACGCTCTCGGCGCGGACTTAGCGGACGTCGAGGTGCAGGGAGTCCTGTGCTTCGTCGGCTGCGAGTGGGGGTGGATCAGGCGCACAAAACGAGTCAATGGCGTGACGGCCCTGTGGCCCACTTCCCTGCCCGACCACGTGTCAGTCGCCGGCAGCCTGGCAGTGCGGGTTACGGAGATCGCCGACCGGCTGCGGAGCGAGCTCCGCCCGGCAACCTGAAGCGTTGTCGTGACGCCCCGCTGCAACGAATGCAGGGGGCGCCTCCGGCACTACGAAGGACTCCTCATGCGTGGCCGAGTCCGCCGAAACAACCTCGTAAAGTGCTACCAGGTGCGGTGTGCGGGGTCGGACTTCTCGGTGAGAATTCCGTTGAGATAACGCTCTGGCAGTTCCATCAGCCCGGTGCGGGTGGGGCTGTCTGGAAGATCTGACAGGCAGGCGCTGGCCAG
>JBLFZD010000300.1:0-4793 GCA_047610085.1 Ilumatobacter sp.
CGAACATCGACGTGGTGTTTCTGGTGCACGCACTTGGTTCGCCTCCGAGCCCGCGGCGGCTGGAACGTGAACTGGTGCTGGCGTTCGACTCCGGTGCTGAGCCGGTTGTTGTCCTGACCAAAATTGACCTCGTCGACGACCCCGAGCCTGGTCGGGCCGCGCTCGCAGAGGTCGCTTTGGGCGTGCCGGTACTGCTGGCGAGTGGGATCACCGGTGACGGCATCGATGCCATTCGGGCGTATGCCTCTGGCAACAAGACGCTGGCGTTCCTTGGAGCCTCGGGCGTGGGTAAGTCGACGCTCGTGAACGGCTTGGTCGGCGATGAATTGCTAGCAACGTCAGAGGTGCGCGAGGGAGATCAGCGGGGGCGGCATACAACGGTTGCTGCCGAATTGGTTCCGCTGCCCGGCGAAGGCTGGATGATCGACACGCCGGGCGTTCGTGCGGTGAGCCTTTGGCTGTCCGGCAATGGCATCGAGCGAGCTTTCGCCGATGTGTTCGACCTCATGGATGGCTGCCGCTTCCGCGATTGCAAGCACGACCAGGAGCCGGGTTGCGCGGTACAGCAGGCGATCACCGATGGTGAACTCGCAGCGGTCCGGTTGACGGCGCTCGAAGCGTTGATCGATGAAGAAGAGGCCTTGGAGAAGGAACAGAAGGCGCGAGTGAAGACTGCTGATCGTCGTTCAAAAGACAAGCGTCGGCCTGAGGCTGACGAATTCGACGGGATGCGCGACTGATGGCCTTTGGGTCGAAGCGCGGTGACAAGGAACTCGCCGCGGCTGGCGGCAGCGGCGCGATTGCTCTGAACGGCAAGCCGGTCGAGTCGGTGTGGGACTTTCCTCGGCCACCATCGGTCGGTCGGGTGGACTGGCGGATTCGTGTTGTCCATGGCGGAGCGACGATTGTTGATGCGCCGTACGCGATGCGCGTGCTGGAGACGAGCCAGGCGCCGGCCTACTACGTGGCCCCCGAGTTCGTGATGTTCGATCACCTCGAACCCGTCGAGCGTCAGTCGGGGTGCGAATGGAAGGGTGTGGCCAGTTACGCAAACGTGGCGGCGAGCGCGTCCAGAGCGGGCGAGGCAGCCTGGACGTATCGGGCGCCCACCCCGGCGTTCGAACCAATCCGAGACCACTGGGCCTTCTACGCGCAAACACTCGACGAGTGTTGGGTTGACGATGAGCGCGTTGATCCTAACGACGGCAGTTTCTACGGCGGATGGATCACGAACAACGTGACAGGCCCGTACAAAGGTGCCGCCGGCACCATGTTCTGGTGAGTCGAAGCTCTTGGCTTGGGCTCGGCAGGTCAATGATGAGCGATTTCACTCAGAACGTCCCGAGGGCCACCTGTGTCAACTCGGTCCCCGACGTCTCGGTCGGGGCTCCAAACGTTGTCTGCCCCGGTTCTAGAGAGAGCTGAGCGTCCAGCCGGCTCCGTTTTCGTCGATGGTGCGAAACCAGAAGTTGGTGGTAACGACAGCGCTGATTGGGAGCGGACCGTAGATGTGCGCGAAGAGCACGTCGACAGACCGGGCGGGTGCTTCCCACTTGATCTCGGAGGGCACCTTGAGCGGGTCGACGGTGAGGAGCACGAGCTGGTCGACGTCTGCGTAAAAGCGGTTCGCTGTGCCCTCAACTTGCTCGCGGGTAGAGAGGTGGATGAAGCCAACTTCATCGAGCGTCTGACCGCGGGTCGACATTGTGTACTGGCCGGTGGAGAACGCGGCCGCCCAGTCGTCGGGCATCGCAGCGTGAAAGAGCGGCTGGTCGGTAGTGATACTCATGGCAACCCGACAGTATCTGTGCCGCCTGGGTCATGGCGGTTCGATCGCCATGGTGGCGGTAGCGGTGTGGGTGACCGGGCCGATGGCGGCGCCGATGATCGCGATGTCGGTAGGGTCAACGTAGGTGACGGTCACCGACACGGTGGTGCCGTCTGTGCTGACCGACACGTTCATCGGGAGCGTGACGGCCCGGCGTGCCGCCGCCTGAGCAGCGCCGGCTGAGTCTGCGGAAACGGCTGCAGCACGAGCTCCTTCGCGTGCTGCGAGTTCAACGGCGACTTCGTTGCGGATCGACACGCCGACCTGGGCGATGGCGAGCATCGCGACCACAATGAGCGGAAGCGCAACGGCGAATTCGACTGCGGCCTGACCCCTGTCACTCGAAAGATCAGCGTGTCGATCAGGGATCACTTCAGACCTTGTCGATCACTGAGTCGATGACTCGGTTGAACAGTCGGCCGATCTTGGCAGCGCCCCCGCCAGCGGTCGCCCAGGCGACCACGAGTAGCGCGACGAGCGCTGCGGCGAGGAGTACGAGTGCGTACTCGGTGGTGGCCTGGCCCCGGTCATCGGTCAGTGCGTTGCGGTGGTGATCGATGAGGTGTTTCGCTGCGTCGATGATGCGTTGTTGAGCGTGGTCGCCGGCCTGGTGAACGGTGATGGCGAGCATCAGCAGTGGGGTGGTGTCGAGCATGGTGGCTCCTTCGAACGTCGGTGTGGATCAGACGGGTTCGTCGATGCGGCCCGTGAACGAGCGAGTGCGGCTGCTGCTGCCGGATTGTTGAACTAGAAGCCGGTGGTATCGAGTGACGAGAGTGCGGCGAGTACGGCGGGAATGATCGCAATGAGCACGAAGGAAGGCAGGGTGCACACGACGAGCGGAAACGACATGCGGATCGGGAGCTTGCGTGCCTCGGCTTCGGCCTGACGCTGCCGCCGTTCGCGCACATCGATCGACAGTTGCTCGAGCGCCTGGGCGATGGGAGTGCCGTAGCGTTCGGCCATTGCGAGGGTGTCGGCGACCACGGCAGCACTCGGACCCAGCAGATCGGGCAGTGCGTGAAGTGCGTCGGCGAGGGGATCGCCCCGGGAGGTACGGTGGCGTACCTCGGCGAATGCTGGTCGGATCGGGGCGGGTGCACGTTCTACGAGCATCGTGATTGCTTGGTGGGGCGTCAGGCCTGCGTGAACGACAAGGACGAGCATCTCGATGGCATCGGGGAGCGTGGCATCAATCGAATGCTGGGCTGCTCGGGAGGCCAAGAGTCGGCGAACTTTGGGCCATGCAAGAACTGCAATCGTGAGTCCGCAGGCGATGAGCGGGCCCAACGTCAGGGTGATCGTGATCGCTGCAATAGCTCCGATCGCGGCGCGTCGTTGGGTGTTGCGGGAGCGACGCTCGGGTGGCGCGGCGGCGGGTCGCGGTGGCGAGGGGGAACGTGGAGCCGGTCGGCCGATGCCGACGAGTACGAGTGCGATCGCCAGCGAGGTGAGTGCTGATGCGACGATCATGAGAGGCGTGCAGGTGCCGTGGCCCCGACGATGCGTCGCATCCACCAGGCCCCAAGGGCATTGAGTGTGAGGCCGATGAGCACGATGGTGCCTCCGGTGGGTCGGGTGATGACGCCTCGGACTTGGTCGTCGGTGAGTAGCAGCAACGCCAGCACGGCGAGCGGGACGACGGTGAGGACACGAGCCGACATCTGAGCTTGGGCGCTCTGGGCGGAGCGTTCGAGGTCGTCGGAGGAGCGTTGGCGCATGGTCGCAGCGAAACGATCGAGCGGGGCAGCGACGTTGCCGCCTAAAGCTGCGGTGGCGGCGATGACTGCGGAGAGGGTGGTGAGGAGGTCGGTCCGGTCGGCGGCTCGATGGACTGTGTGGCCCAGGTGGTCGGACCATTCGTCGCAGGCGTCGGTGACGGTGGCGCCGCGTCCGAGCCAGTGGCGGAGTGGTTCGGTGTGGCGAGCAAGGGATGCGTCGGCGGGCGACACGGTGGAGAGTGCGGCGCTCAGGGTCGAGCCATGTCGAAGTGTTCGAGCGAGGTCGTCGGCCCACGCGGCGAGGGCGGCGGGGATGACCGTTGTGGAGATGGTTCGTCGTGTGGCAAACCGAAGTTTTTGGTTGGGGGTAGCGGACCGGATGGCGGTGGGTGATGGTCGGCGAACCCCTGCTTCGGTGGTGAGTGCTGCCACGGCGAGCATCGCGACGAAGCCGGTAAGGAGGGCGATGGTCGCGTTCATCGCCGGGTCCTTTGGAGCGGAGCGGTCTGTGTGAAGTGGCCCTCGCAGTGCGCGCCGAGTTCGTGAACCGCCGGACTGCCAGCGGCATCAGGAGTCGCGACCTCGCAGATCGACACGATGTGGCGTTGCCCACCAATGCGCGAGACCTGGACGATGACATCGATCGAGCGGGCCAACTGTTGACGCACCGCCGCAAGGGGCCATTGGGGGGCGGCTTGGAGGACGAGCGATTCAAGTCGTAGGAGGGCGTCGAGTGGGCTGTTGGCGTGACAGGTGGAGAAGGATCCGTCGTGGCCAGTGTTCATTGCCTGGACCAGTGCAAGGCATTCGGTGGAGCGGACTTCCCCAACGATGAGACGGTCGGGTCGCAGGCGGAGCGCGGTTCGGACGAGGTCGGAGAGGTCGATCGCCGCAACACCTTCGGCGGTGGCGGGTCGAGCCTCGAAGCGGACGGCGTGTGGAGCGCTGCAGGGAAGCTCGGCGGTGTCTTCGAGGACGATGAGGCGCTCCGCGTCGTCGACGTGGGAGATCATGGCAGCGAGCAGCGAGGTCTTGCCGGAAGATGTCGACCCAATCACCACGACGTTGCAGCGTCGAGTGACGATCTCTTCGACAAGCCGCCTTCCGGCGAGGTCGGTGAAGTCGGCGAGTGGACGCACCGCAGCGGCGAAGCGGCGGATTGAGAGGCTCGATCCGTTGATCGCGACGGGAGCGACCACGGCGCAGACCCGGGCGCCGTCGGCGAGGCGTGCGTCGACGATAGG
>JBLFZD010000301.1:0-4785 GCA_047610085.1 Ilumatobacter sp.
GCTGTGGTTCGCCTTTGCCGTACTCGTACGAGAGGTGTTGGTCGGGGGAGTGATTGCTTTCTCGACCGTGTTCTTAAAGATGGAACGCTTCGGTGTCACACGGTTGGGCAAGTTGGCAACCTTCCTCCTCATGGGCGCCGTACCCAGCTTTCTCATCGGGTCGACCGATGTTTGGGAAGCACCATTCTTCGCTGCACTCGCCTGGATTTTCGGGATCCCGGGCCTCATTCTGAGTTGGTGGACCGGAATCGCCTATATTCCTATGATCCGTAGCGGAATCGCTGCCGGAAAAGCTTCAACCTCCACAGGAACTGCAACTCCATGAACGTGCCAGACGATCTCCGCTACTCCACCGACCACGAGTGGATTCGCCGCGAAGGCGAGACCAACGTCATCACTATCGGCATCACCGACTACGCGCAAGATGCGCTGGGTGACGTCGTCTTTGTTGAGCAGCCTGACGTCGGTACGACTCTGGCGATCACCGATACGTTCACCGAAGTCGAGAGCACTAAGTCGGTCAGCGACATCTACGCGCCCGTCAGCGGCTCGATCGTTGAGGTCAACGCTGTACTCGACGATCAGCCCGAAGCGCTGAACTCAGACCCCTACGGTACGGGTTGGATCTGCAAGATCGAAATGTCCGACCCCGCACAATTCGACGCCCTACTCGACGCAGCCGCGTACCGTCAGCTCACCGAGGGATAGTCGATCACGATGACCGAGTACGTCTTTTGTAATCAGTGCGGGCATCGAAACCCACCGTCGAGCACGTTCTGTTCAAGCTGCGGGTCTCCGCTGGACCGCCTCGATGATCGCACGATCAGCCTCACTCGCATCGACCCGTTACAAGACGCCCGGGGCCCCGACGACGATCTCGTCGTTCCGGTTGGCGACCTTCCTGTCGAAACTGGCGTGCTCATCGTCCGCGCTGGAGAGCAAGCAGGAGATCGCTTCACCCTCGATACGGAGTTGACCCGATTGGGTCGTCACCCGGAGAGCGAAATCAGCCTTGACGACATCACCGTGTCTCGTCGTCACGTCGACATCCAACGCACCAACGACGGCTACATCGCGTCCGACGCAGGCTCGCTGAATGGGACCTACGTGAACCAGGAACGCATCGACAAGTTGCTCCTCCGCCACGGCGACGAACTTCAGGTCGGCAAGTTTCGTCTCGTCTTCTTCGAGCGTTCCGATGCCTGAGGACACCACGACATCAACAACACCGTTGCATCTTTCCATTGGTGAAGTACTCGGGCTTCTGCTCGTGGAGTTTCCCGATGTGACGATCTCAAAGATTCGATTTCTCGAAAGCCAGGGGCTGATCGAACCTGAACGAACAGCCTCTGGCTACCGCAAGTTTTACGAACTCGATGTCGAACTGCTTCGTTGCATCTTGCGTGAGCAGAAAGACAACTTCCTGCCGCTCAAGGTCATTAAGAACCGGCTCGACACCGGCCAGATCGATCCGACGAGTGAAACCCCTCGACCGCTCGGGATGCTCCAACTTTCCGACGACGAGACCACCGAAATTCCTATCGACGGCTCACTTGGCGCCTCGCGTCACCCTGCTTCATACGGCAACTCGGCCCCCGTCCCCGTTGTCCGCAGCGTGCCAGCCGCCGACGACACCGGTGGCCTCCAAATGGTCGCAGGTGTCGTACTCGATGCGAGCGAGGTCTGCTCGATGTCCGGGCTCACCGCTCCGCAGCTCGAGCAAGTCGAGTCGTACGGCGTGATCGTTCCGGCGGCCAACGGCTCCTACGATGAAGACGCACTCGAGGTCGCGCGCATTGCGAAGAGCTTCCTCGATCTGGGCGTCGATGCCCGCCACCTTCGTGGTTGGCGTGTCGCTGCCGATCGCGAAGCCGGTCTTTTCGAGCAAGTGATCCAACCGCTGCTTCGCCAGCGCAATCCCCAGTCCAACGACCACGCCGTCGCTCAACTGACCGAGTTGGCTGCATACGGCGGTCAATTGCGCGCAGCGATGATGCGCACGCTGCTCAGACAGCACCTCGTCCGCTGAAACGATGGCTCTGGCGGAACACGCCGGAGCCGAAACAGGTACGATCACCTCTGTGATCCCTGTCGAACTCGTCGGTGTCCGTGTAGAGGTTCCTGCCAATACGCCCATGGTGTTGTTGCGCGAACAGGAGGGCCGACATCGACTCCTTCCGATCTACATCGGAAGCCCCGAGGCGTCGTCGATCCACTACGCACTCGAAGGCATTGAGCCGCCCCGGCCATTCACTCATGATCTCTTCCTCACCGCGATCGATGAACTCGGCGCAACGCTCGACAAGATTGTCGTGACCGAGATGCGTGAGCGCACGTTCTACGCCGAGGTCCACCTCACCTCGGCGGATGGCACCAAGGTCATCTCTGCTCGTCCGTCCGATGCGATTGCTCTTGCTGTGCGCTGCGGCGCACCGCTCTTTGCAGGCGATGAACTGCTCGAAGAGCACGGCCAAGAGCCGCCCGAGGAACCCGAAGAGGACGCTGCGGAGATCATTGACGAGTTCAAGGACTTCCTTGACGAGGTCAACCCCGAAGACTTTGGCTGAGCAACCCTCAACCAAAGGTTGACGGGCGCCGCCTGGGTGCGTAGTGTTTGCGATCTCACACGTGCGTAACTACGAGTCTGTCTGAGCGGACTCAGAGTAGGGATCAAGCAAGCTATGGATCACACACCGAACACAACACTTGACGGTGACGTCGCCACACCCGAAGTGATCGGGTTCAGCGGCACACGCACCGCCAAGGTCGTCGGCATTACGTATCGCCAACTCGACTACTGGGCCCGCACAGACTTGATTCGCCCGTCACTGAACGACGCTGCAGGCTCAGGAAGCCGCCGCCGCTACTCCTACAACGACCTCCTTGAACTCAAAGCAATCAAGAAGCTGCTCGATGCTGGCATCAAGCTTGAGCAGGTGCGTCGAGTCTTCGAGAACCTGCGCGAGCATGTCGGCGCCGACATCGCCGCTGCGCACATCGTCATCGATGGCGGCAGCGTCTCGCTGTGCGACCAGAGTGGCCTGATCGACCTCATCAACACCGGCCAGGGAGTTCTCAACGTGCTGTCGATGGGCGGCGTGAAGAGCGAACTCGAGGCCGACCTGGCTCCCGCAGTCGCCGAACTTCCCGACGTCGACCCCATCCGTCAGATCGGCTGACGGTGCGCCAATCTCCGCTCGCAGCGCAGCACATCACCCTTGAGGCAAATCTTGTCGACTTCGGTGGCTGGGAGATGCCGATCGCCTACCCCGCAGGAACCATCGCGGAGCACACCACGTGCCGCGAGTCGGCGACGATGTTCGACGTCTCGCACCTCGGTTCGATGCGCGTCGACGGCACCGACGCCTTCGAGCGCCTCCAGCGCACGCTCACCAACGACCTTGGCAAGATCGGCCCAGGCCGTGCGCAATACACCCATCTCCTCGATGCTCACGACGCTTCGGTGCTCGACGACATCATCGTGTGGTGGCATCCCCGTGCTGAGGGTGAGCCCGACGTCTTCGATGTGATGCCGAACGCCTCGAACACCGACCGTGTAGTCGCTGCCATCGGGGGAGTCGACACCACCTCAACCCGTGCGGTCATTGCCATCCAGGGCCCTCAAGCGCGTGCGCTCGTCGAGCCGATCTTTCCGCAAGCAGCAGCCGTCGGCCGATTCAAGGTCGGCCACTGCACGTGGAACGGAATCGATTGCGTCGTGGCAGGAACCGGCTACACCGGCGAGCCTGGCCTTGAGATTGCCGTTCCCGTCGATGCAGCAGCAGCACTCTGGGATGCGCTGATCGCCGGCGGCGTTTCGCCCGCCGGACTCGGCGCCCGAGACACTCTTCGCCTCGAGGCGGGCCTGCCGCTCCACGGCCAGGAACTCGGAGCAGGAATTACTTCACTCCAAGCCGGCCTCAGCTGGGTCGTGGCATGGGACAAGCCTGAGTTCATCGGACGAGATGCCGCGATCACCGAGCGTGAAGCTGGCGTTGCTCGTCATTTGGTCGGCATTGCCACGCAGGGCCGGCGCCCGGCTCGCACCGGTTGTGCCGTCATGGTCGACGGGTCTCAGGTCGGCGAAGTCACGAGCGGCAACTTCTCGCCAATCCTCGGCCACGGCATCGCCATGGGCTTCGTCGCACCCAACATCGAAGTCGGTCACACCGTCATGATCGACGTTCGCGGCAAGGAATTGCCCGGCACCATCGTCAAATTGCCGTTCCTCGGCTGACGCGTTCACAAACTCATTGCGAAGCCAAGATCAGGTGCCAAGTTCATTGTGCCGACGTGCCTGCACAGCAATCGCGTAGCACGAGACACCATTTGCACCCCTGGTGGGCATCCAGGGCGCTACGACTTCTTGGCGGCTGACTTCGTACGAGTAGCGGTTTTCTTTGCCGGCGTCTTCTTTGCCGCTGCACGCTTACGAGCGGCGGTCTTCTTGATCCGATCAGGATCGGACTCCGCTGACGGCGATGCGGCCGGCTCGAAAATCGCTGATGCCGGCGGCGTTGAAGTCGTGGCAGGAGTCGCTCGAGCAGCGCCTCCAAAGCCGGGGAGCTTCAGTCCACCAAAGAGGCCACCTGCAGATTCGGCGATCTGGCCCAGCGGTGCCAGCCGCGCTGTCACGTCAGCAAGCACATCGTTCATCTGCGAAATCTGTTGCGGCATCTGCTTAAACGCCGGGTTATTGAGTGTTTCGGCAAGAATTTGAAGACCAGGCGCAACCGCCATCGCCGGCCCGGCAACGACCCGCATCATGTCGTCTGCTGCCTTCAC
>JBLFZD010000302.1:0-4776 GCA_047610085.1 Ilumatobacter sp.
GGCCTGCCGACTCGATGCGCCCGTGGCGATCCACCCAGATCTGGTCTCCGTTGACGAGTACTTCGTCGACATCGGGGTCGGTAACGAGGGCATCAAGCTCGCCGAGTCCGGCCATTTGGGCCATGGCGGCGTTGTGGATTGCTCGACGTTCGTCGCGGGTGGAGAGCGGGGCGACCCGGCGGACGGCTGCATCGAGAAGATCGTCGAGGTTGCCGGTCTGATCGTGTACGGATGCGCAGATGGTGTCGACAGCGTCCGAGAAGGGGCTGCCGGCGACGGCCGCGTTGAAGCGGGTCATGCAGCGACCTTGGACAGGCTGCGGTTGACCGTTCGAGAGAGTCGGCCAGAAAGGAGGAGGCCGCAGTCGATGGCCCGGGCCACACGGTTGTCCCATGCGATGGTGGCGACGATCGGCGCGCGAGCAGAGTTCTCGACGTCATGGTGGCTGAGCGCGCGGCCGGGTTCTTCGACGAGCACCACGCCGGTCGGTGGCACTCGGAGCCGACCGGCGCGACGCAGCGAGAGGTAGCACGCGCGGGTGACGAGCCAGCGGTTGGTGCATTGCTCGACGAACGATGGGGGGAGTGGTGAGGTGCCGCCGTCAACAACGATGGAGCCGCCCGTGTCGTGACACCATTCGTTGAGCCAGTCGATGAGGTCGTCCCAGCGATCGGATTGATCGGTGAGGTCGTTCGGGGCACCGGGTGACGTCGCGATCATTCGAGCTGGAAGGAGGAAAGTGCTGGGCGTGACGTCGATCAGCAGATCGTCGAGGTGGGCGATCGGTGCGTTGCTGGCGAGCCAGTCGACGACGCCCGGACGATCGGGTTCGGGGAGGCCGAGCATCGCCGGGGCGTCGCCTTCAAAGTCGACGAGGAGCGACGGGCCTGGCGACCCGACGGCTCGGGTGCAGGCCACAACGGTGGTTCCGCTCCCGCCTTTGGCGGCATGACAGAGGGTGATCATTGGTTCTCCCAAGTTGGACGTGCCGGCGAACCGGTCGTGGCCTCGAGAGGGAGTCGGTCCGGTCAACGTAACGCCTGAGGAGGACGCGCGCAACGGGTCCCGTCAAGTTGTGGACAACAACGAGAGTGTCTGGTGGGCGGCGTTTAGCCGAGGAGCCAGCGGCCGACGCGGGCGCGGGCCGGGGCGTTCCCCGTCGGCACGATTCGGAGGTCGGCAAGCCGCAGCAGCACCGAGGTTGCGAAGACGTCGCCGATCTCGTCGGCGTCAAGGGGTTCGCCGGATTCTTTGGCAGCGAGCACGGCCTTGGCAACGTGGTCAAGGTGGCGGCGTGACAGCGGTTCGCCGGTGGCTCGCGCTCGATCGCGGGCAGACCGTGTGAGCTCGTTGACCATCCCGGTCGAAGGTGTTCGGCTGCCGAGACGCCGCCATGACTCAGCGAGGTGCTCGTAGATGCGGAGCCACTGCGGGGTTTCGACCAGCGGGAAGCCGCGGTCAATGCGTCGCAGTTGGCGAGCCTCGTCGGGAATAGTCGAGTCGTCGAGGGCATCTCCGGTGTCGTCGGTCGACGTTGGCGGCGTGGCGAGGTGAGTTTGTTCGATGCCTGGCTCGGCCTCGACGTCGACGGGCTCGGCGGTGGAGGCGTCGCCGTTTGCTGGGAGGAGGTAGGCCTGGCGGCCGGTGCTGATTTCGCCGTCGGGTATCGCCGCGGTGAGGAAGCGCTTGAACGTTCGGAAGCCGAACCAGTCGTCGCTCACCTCGGCTCCGAACTCGCTTTGGAGCGCCCACGCGAGTGACGAAAGTTCGGTGGGGCGATCGAGGGCGCGCCAGCGTTCGAGCAGAATGTCGGCAGCATCGGCGCCCGGGCCGATCGCGATCGGGTCGTCGTCGGGTTCGTCGGTCGGGCTCGATGTGTCGGTGACGATTGCCTCATCGATCCGATCGAGTTCGTTGCGCAGATCCTCGGCGATGTTGTCGAGCGTGGCGAGGAGATCGGCCATTCGTGTACTGAGCACGTCGACGAGGGGCGGTGCCTCGCCATCCTTGCTGTAGGTGTCCTCGTGGGTGAGTTCACCCCAGCTGTCCTGGAGCAGCGTGCGCACCTGGAGTTCGAATGCAAAGGGTGCACCGTCGTGTTGCACGCTCAGGTTAATGTGCCAGCCGCGGTACCCAGATGGCTTCGGGCTTTCGACGTAGTCGCGTTCGGTGGTCGGGTCGAGGCCGAGTGAGCGCTTTTTGCTGGACTGGCGCGGCAGGTGCTCGAGCGCGAGCTGGACCATTTCGAGGTCGCGCAGGTTGGTACACGTGAGGCGCAGACCCACGAGGTCATCGATGACGGTTGGGATGTCGTCGACGGTGGGGATCTCTGCGCGATAGCGGGGTTGGTTGATCTTGCGCCACGCTCGACGCTTCGATTTCACACGCCCCGAGATGCTTCGGATGCGAGCGAGGTCGCGGTCTGAGAGCGTGTCTTCGAGTTCTCGCTGGAGCGCGTCCATCGCTCGGTCGAGCGCCGGTTCGAGCACGTTGGCTCGGTGACGGTCGTACCAGTTGCCGAACTCGGCGTAGCCGAAGGTGTCGTTGTTGCCGGTGGCCATCGGAACAGACCCTAGGTGTGGCGATGGCCGTTGGATGGGACGGTCATCACGGCGGTGTCGTCGCTCGCTCCGACAGAGCTATCGACCCACCACGGGGCCAAGGGGGCTTCCTGCCAGACTCGTGTGGTGGTCGAGTCGGTGCGTCATCGCGAGGTGCACACATCATGAGGTTTGCTGGGCGTGCCGTCGCATGAACTGGTCGCTCCCGTCGCGGTCAAGCCGGCGGGGCTCGTGCGGTGCGGGCTGCGTGTGAGCTATCGGGAGCCGGACAACCTCGACCGGTGTACCCATGATCTGGAGTGCTGGCCCCACGTCACCCCGCTCACGTGAACTGCCGGCGTAGTCGCTGAGTGTTGCCGGGTGGGTCTCGTCATTCGCACGCCGACAATCGCGTGGAGAGCCCCAGTAACGTCGGCCTATGAAGGCCTCGACACCTCCGCCCCCAGAGCCCCAAATCGCCGATCAACCACGAGCTGGCCAAATTTCTCCCGTCCCACCGCCTCCGGCCCCGCCCCTAGCTGCTCACGCGCCGGTGCCAAAGCAGAATCGTCCGTACCTCAGTTATGGCCAGTTCTTGGGACGAGCCATCACCGCTGCGATCGTTGCCCCATTCGGCATCCTCCTCGCCACCATCGCGTTCTTTGCACTCATCGCAGGATGTGCCGCCGCCGTAAGTAGCGCGACAACTTCGTCGGGCGGCGATGGCCCGATTGACTCCACGGAAAACATCGACGGCGTCGACGGCGCCGACAACGTGATCTTGGTGATCGACGTCAAAGGCGTGATCCTGGCCGATGCCGGCGGTGCCGGGCCCTTCGGTGGTCAGCTCGCTGGTGGCGCCTCGATCAAGGAGCAACTCGAGGCCGCGGCAGATGACGACACCATCGACGCTGTCATCCTGCGTTTGAACACCCCCGGGGGTTCGGTTGTTGGCTCCGAGCTGATCACCGATGGCGTGGCCGCCGTCCAAGCAGCGGGGAAGCCGGTGGTCGCCCACGTCACAGAAATCTCCGCATCTGGCGGTATGTGGGCCATGGCTCCCGCCGACCACATCGTTGCGTCCAATGGTTCGCTCATCGGTTCGATCGGAGTGATCCTCGGGCCGTTGTCTCGTTATACCGATGTGGTTGCAGTCGACGGTGGTCTGCTCGGTGGTGGTGTGGAGACCACGGGCGGTATCGAGCAGTTCTTCATCACCGCTGGAGCTGGCAAAGACGCTGGCAACCCGTTCCGCGACCTGACTCCCAGCGAGCAGTCGATGTTCCAGGCCCTCGTCGACGGCAGCTACAGCGACTTTGTCGATCACATCGCCACCAACCGCGACATCCCTCCGGCCACGATCGTCGACGAGCTCGGGGCTGGCGTCTTTACAGCTGCCGATGCAGTCGAGAACGGGCTGATCGACGAGACAGGAAACTTCGATCAAGCCCAGGCAGTAGCGGCGGAACTGGCTGGCATCGTCGGCGAGTACGATGTGCGAGAGGTCACTTCCGACTTCGGCATCCTCGGTTCCCTCTTTGCAAACAACGAGCCGGAGCCCGCCGATGTCAGCCGTATCTGCTCGTCGACACCGACGGCGCACGCCTATTTCGGTGACCTTGGTGCTTGGTGTTTGCAGAACTGATCGGCCGGACGGAAAGGGCGGCGCCGGACACTCCGTCTTCCTACCCGGAGCTCGGCTTGCTCTCGCTCCGGTAGGACGGGGCCTTCTCCTGGGGGTTTTTGCACGCACCGGGACCGTGTTGGAACCGTGCACCGACCGTTCGAAGTCGCCGGCCCGTGATTCGGAGGGATTGACCGCGGTGAATGTGGCGCTTCGTTCGCCCTGGCAACCCGACGGACTATGAGCTTTGAACGGCTGCGCACCGTTGTGCCGACGCCCTGGTTGAGATGGCGTGTCAGTTGCCGGGTTGCCAACCAGGTGGGGCCATCTCGAATTCGGCGAAGTCGAAGCCAGGCGCGACGGTGCAGCCCGCGAGGCTCCACGCACCGATCGGTTCGGCTGACTGCCAGTGGCCGCATGCGACGACTGCTTGCGGCCGTTCGCCGTCGACGAGGTTCGTGCCGAGGAGGTGCTGTGCGGTGGTGACGCCGTCGGCGGAGGTGCTGAGCCGCATCGCATCGCCCGCGTAGTGGTGCCACACCTCAGCGGCATTGTTCACCCGGTGCCAATGCGATCGTTCTCCGCGTGAGAGGAGGTAGTAGATCGCTGTGG
>JBLFZD010000303.1:0-4732 GCA_047610085.1 Ilumatobacter sp.
CTGCTCTTCGAGCGTGTGGAGTCCGCCGACGCCGGTTGCGAAGATTGTCCCGAAGCGCGAAGCATCGACACCGATGGCATCGACGCCGCCCGCCTGGTCAAAGGCTTCGGCCGCGGCGGCGAGCGAGAATTGCTCGACCCGGTCGGCTCGACGGGCCTGCTTCGCGTTTTCGAAATAGGGAGTGGGGTCCCAATCTTCAATTCGTAGCGACTGGCCGCTCGTTGCCCCTGGGCCGAGCAAACCGGACCAAAAGTTTTGCGCGCCGAGGCCAGCCGGGGCAACCACACCGAGCCCGGTGATGGCGACCCGACGAGCGCTCGGAGAGTTGGTGGTCATCAGACCTTGGCGACAACGAGGTCGTATGCAGACTGAACTGTCTCAACGCCCTCGAGATCTTCTTCAGGAACTTCAATATCGAATTCTTCTTCGAGAGCCATCACGAGCTCGACGAGGTCGAGGCTGTCGGCGTCGAGGTCGTCGCCAAACTTGGCGTCGAGCTTCACCGCACTTTCTTCAACCGAGAGCACCTCGACGGCGCACTTACGGAAACGGGCAAACAGTTCTTCATTCATTGGTTCCTCCAGAGGTTTGTGTTCGTTGATCAATTGTAGTCGCAGAAGGTGCTGGGCAGAGTCTTCAGTGGCCCATACCGAGTCCGCCATCAACGGGGATGACGGCGCCCGTGATGTATGCCGCATCTGGGCCGGCGAGGAAACTCACCACGCCAGCGATTTCGTCGGGTTGGGCCATGCGCGACAGCGGAACCGCTGCGGTGATGGCCGAGAGTTGGTCCTCGGAGAGCGCAGCGGTCATGTCGGTGGTGACAGGGCCGGGGGCGACGACGTTGACCGTGATCGAGCGCGAGCCAAGTTCACGGGCGAGCGAGCGGGCGAAGCCGACGAGGCCAGCTTTTGAAGCTGCGTAGTTTGACTGGCCAGCCTGACCGAGCATGCCGACCACGGATGACATGAGGATGATGCGGCCGGTGCGTGCCTTGAGCATCCCTTTTGCTGCCCGCTTCGTGACGCGGTATGACGCGGTGAGATTGGCATCGATCACCGAGGCGAAGTCGTCTTCGCTCATTCGGAGCAAGAGCCCATCCTTGGTGACGCCAGCATTCGAGACGAGAACCTCGACCGTGGCGCCGAAGTGTTCTTCCACTGCAGAGAATGCGGCGTTTACCTGCTCGGTGTCGGTGACGTCGCACTGCACACCAAAGAAGCCGTCGGGAGGCGGCGATGAGTTGTAGGTAACCGCGACCCGGTCGCCCTGAGCTGCCATCCGCCGAGCGCATGCGAGGCCGATGCCTCGCGAGCCGCCGGTGATGAGGACCACTCGGCCCGAGGTGTTGGTGTCGCTCATGATGTTGTTCCCGTTTGTTCTGGCATGTTTCAGGTGGTCACTTCGACGGCGTTTGGGCTCCAGCGCACCACAGCGCTCGCTGCCGACATGCCAGCGCCAAAGCCGACGAACAGGATCAGGTCGCCGTCGGAAACGCGCGACTCGTCGAGGGCTTCAGCGAGGGCCAACGGCACCGAGGCCGCTGAAGTGTTCCCCGTTCGATCGAGCACGATGGATGCCTTCTCAAGCGGAATCCCGAGACGATCGAGAGAGGCCGAGATGATTCGGATGTTCGCCTGATGCGGTATGACCAAGGCGATGTCGTCGGCGGTCACGTTGGCGCTGGTCATAGCCTTGGTCGCTGAGTTAGCCATCAGTCGAACGGCGCGGCGGAAAACTTCTTTACCTTCCATCTGGAGGACGCCGCCGACTTCTGCGTACAGCGCATGCTCTGCTGCTCCGACCGAGTCGAGGTCCCAACTGAGGAGTTGACCGGGCCCGTCGACGGCTTCGATGAGCGCGGCTGCCGAGCCGTTACCGAACAGGATGCCGGTGTTGCGGTCGGTGTAGTCGGTGATTCGATCGAGGGTGTCGGTGCCGATGACGAGGACTTTGTTGGCCCCCATTCCGATCAGACCGTGAGCGTTTACCAGGGCGTACACCCACCCTGAGCACGCCGCGTTCAAGTCGTTTGCACCACACGACAACCCGAGAGCTTCTTGAACGGTCGATGCGGTTGCCGGAACCGTTCGGTCGGGTGTGGTCGTTGCGAGGATGAGTGCATCGATTTCGCTCGGGTCGCAGCCCGACATCTCGATTGCAGCCCGGCCCGATTCGGTAGAGAGCCCTGCGGTCGTGCCGCCGACGTGGCGCTGCACGATCCCCGTGCGATCACGAATCCACTCGTCGTTGGTGTCCATCATCGACTCGAGGTCGACGTTGGTGAGAATTTTCTCGGGCAGGGATGTTCCCCAACCGGTGATGATGGCGCCTCGGACGCCGGATGGAACAGCAGGCATGGTCAGTGAGTCCTCAGCCAGGCAATCGGTTGGCGTAGCGTGACACGTTCGGTGTCGACGGCGATGAAGCTCTGCAGCACGCCGGCAAACGAGGAGCGAACCTCGACGTCGCCGACATGGCCAACGACCGTGCCGACGTCGACCTGGCAGCCGTCAGCGATCTCGCCAAGCGGGGTGAAGACGCCAGCGGATGGGCTGACAACGAGCCGTTCGACGGCGAAGAGGTGCTCGCCTTCCAGTTGAACGGCGAGGGTGGTGGTGCCGGCGTCAACCCACTCGAGAAGCTTGTCGAGATCATCGGGAGTGGCGATCGAAATCGTTCGTCCGCTCGTGGTGCGCTTGGCCATGCCACTGAGAACACCGCCGGGTCCGAGTTCGGCGAAGTCGGTGACTCCCTCGGCTTCGAGAGCGAGCAGACTCTGGCGCCAGCGCACGGGGCTGGAGAGTTGAGCGGACAGCAGGCTTGTCCAGTCGGCGCCGAGGTTGTGCGGCTTGGCGTCGACATTCGACACGACGGGCACATCGGTGTCTCGCGGTGCGGCCGCGGCGATGGCGTGACGAAGGCGCTCTCGTGCGGCGGTCATGAATGGTGTGTGGAACGCGCCCGACACCTGCAACTGCATGACTCGCTTGGCGCCGAGTTCCTTGGCCTGGGCCGACGCCTTGTCGACGCCTTCTGGGGAACCAGCGATGACGACTTGTCCGGGAGCGTTGTAGTTCGCGACCCACACGTCGGCGTCGGCAAGGTTGCAAGCGACGACGACTTGGTCGTCGTCGAGCCCAAGCACAGCGGCCATGGTGCCCGGCCGCTCGATGCCGGCATCATGCATCGCTGCGGCCCGTTCCGACACGAGGCGGACGCCTTCGTCGAAGCCGAGCGCGCCGGTGGCGGTGAGCGCGGTGTACTCGCCGAGGCTGTGCCCGGCGCAAAAGCTGGCATCGATCCCGATGCGGCTCACGGCATCGAGCACCATCAAGCTCGAGACGTAGGTGGTCAGCTGAGCGTTTCGCGTGTCCTTGAGTTCGTCGGCGTCGGCGTCGCAAAGAAGTGCAGCAATATCGCGACCGGCGACCTCGGAGGCCTCGTCGACGAGTTCCCAACTTTCGTGATCCCGCCAGGGGATGCCCATTCCTGAGCGCTGTGATCCCTGACCGGGAAACGTGAATGCGAGCATGTTTGCCGAATCTAGACGAGTAAACGGCCGACCAAACGCTTACCGAGCGGTAACTCGCGACAGTGACCCACCCGTCGAAGTCGATCCGACACGTCAGAGTCGTCTGAGAGCATCGACTCTTGATTCCCCGAGTGGGGAGGACTTCGAAGGGTCGCAAGGCGTGCAGGCTGTGCTGACGGGGTCGGAGATGAGTCGGTCGAGGAGCGCAGCAATCAACCATCGAGGCCCGCTTGGTCCAGACGTTTGGCGGGGCACCTACAGTCGTGAGATGCCCCAAGCTGAAGTCAACGGAATCACTCTGGAGTACGACATCAAAGGCGCGGGCGAGCCGCTGCTGCTGGTGCATGGTTTGAGCGCTCAGCTGATCGAGTGGCCTGACGAGTTTGTCGATCTATTCGTCGCCGAGGGCTACAAGGTCATCCGGTTTGACAACCGCGACATCGGGCTCTCGACCCAGGACACCTGGACGCCACCGACATCGCTGAAGTCGGTAGGGGCGATGCTTGCTCGGCGACCGCTCAAGGGCGTTGGATACACCGTCGTTGACATGGCCGACGATGCAGCGGGGCTGCTCGACGCGCTCGGCATCGAGTCGGCCCACGTCGTTGGTGTCTCGATGGGCGGGATGATCGTGCAGGAGTTGGCGATCAATCACCCCACCCGGGTACGCAGCATCTGCTCGATCATGTCCAACGTCGGTGACCGCAAGAGCGGAGGGATTGCAGTCGCATTGATGAAAAAGGTACTGCGGCGCCCCGCACCGACGAGAGACAACGCGGTCGACCAAGACGTGAAGATGTACGGGTGGATCTCCGGTCCCCATTTTGACGCTGATGAGCGTCGCGTCCGAGCTGCGGCCGCTGTCGAACGAAGCTTTACTCCAGAAGGCGTCGATCGGCAGACCGCAGCGATCGCTGGAAGTCGTGATCGCACCGAGTTACTCGGAGCGGTCACCGTGCCGACACTTGTCATTCATGGCCTTGTGGATCCGCTTGTCAAGCCGAGCGGCGGCATCGCAACAGCGATGGCTATCCCGGGTTCGCGTTTGGTCGCGTTCCCCGACATGGGCCATGACCTGCCAGGGCCGCGACTGCACGAGATCCGTGACGTAGTCCTCGCCAACATTCGGCGCACGTCGTAGGCAACGGAGAAAACTCGGCGCTCTTCGACGCCGTCGTTTGGTCTGTGTCATCGTGG
>JBLFZD010000304.1:0-4710 GCA_047610085.1 Ilumatobacter sp.
CGCTTGTGACTATCCTGTTCTGACTTCGCAGGGTTCTCGACCCCACCCACACTTCCGACATGACTCCACCCCCCTCCATCCGTCGCCATTCGCCAATGGCGCGGGTCGGCATCATCGCAGTGGCCGCAGTGCTCGCTCTGTCTGCTGCAACAACCGTCGGGGCAAGCGCCGACCAAGAGTCAGCCGACACCGTCCCGGTTCGGCTCGAGACGACAACCACGCCGACAACCACGGTTGCCCCCACGGTCATTCCGACGACAACCCCCTCGACCACAATCCCCTCGACGACAACCCCCTCCACGACCGCGCCCATCACCGTCACCACGACCACGGTTACGACGACGACGACCATTACACCGGCCCCTCAGAACGTCGCGATCTACCCCGACGAGATCGGGAACGTCATGGCAACAATTCGTTACATGGAGTCCCGTGGCCAGTACGGGATCCCGCCAAACCGAGGCAACGCATCGGGCGCATACCAGTTCATCGGCTCCACTTGGGCCAACCACGGCGGCTACGCCCACGCCTACCTGGCGCCCCCGCACATTCAAGACGAACGCGCCGCCCTCGACGTCGTCCGTTTCCTCGAGCAATGGAACAACGACGTCTCCATGATTCCGGTGATGTGGTACTACCCGCGTGCGTCTCGCGAACCGGCCCTGATGGACGTCGTGCCAGTTCCGTCAGCTGGAAACGTCTTGACCATCCGCGAGTATCAGACTCGGTGGCTCGGCGTGTTCGCCACGATCTCCGGACAGCCCGTACCGCAGTCGCTCTCGCTTGGCGAAGCCGTCGGCCGACTCGGTGCCCCACCCCTCCTGAAGCAGAGCGACGACGGCATCGCTCACATGGCCTATCCCGTGCTCGGCCCATCACGCCTCGCCGCACCCGACTGCAACGCGCTGACAAACGATGCCGAAGCACAAACAGATATGTCGATCTCCCGTGCTGACATCGAAGCTGCTGGCCTCTGTACAGCGCAGGCTCCAGCAATCATCTTTGGCGTCAAGCTGCAGCCGATCCGTGCGGCCGCAGACGGTGTGGTCACCGCTGTCAACGACCAGCCAAACTCCGATCGACCCATCACGGTGACGATCACCGCGACCAATGGCCTCAGCTACATCTACGCCGGCTTCAACGACGACAACCAGGGCACCGACGATGGGGACGCGCCTGACCATCTACGCCTGACTGCGCTCGCCGAAGTGGGCCGCACTGTTCGAGCCGGGCAGATCATCGGGTTCATGGGCGACACCGATCCGCTTCCGATCGGCGTCCGCGCAGACGTGCCGACCGACTCGACTGTCGTCATCGATCCCAACGCAGTCGCTCCGCATCTCCGCCTGACGGTCATCGACGTTGAGGGCAATCCAGTTGATGCATTCGGCCCAGCCGTCGATGCCTTGTTCGGCTCCACCTGCCAGGCTGGCATCGGCCAGTGGTCGGTCCCCGCCCGAAGCACGTCTACTGCAGCCGTCACAGTCGAAACGACCGACAACAACAGCGAGGTCGACTCCGAATGGGTCATCACCTCGACCGGCCAGGTCCAGGCCAACGGATGGGGCGCATTGATCAGTCCGCACGAGCAATGCACCTGGATGCCAGCCGAGCCCTACGGCCCCGGCGCTGGCGGCTCCGATCAAACACCTGACGGTTGGGGCCGCAGCGTCGATCTTGCTACCCACGTATGGGTCAGCCTCGCTCTGGCAGGCGACGACGCAATGCCAGCCAACTTTCTGCGCTTCTAACGCTCGCTCAGCTGGTGATGCGGCGTGCGTCCTCCACGAGATTGATCTCGTAGAGCACTTCGCTCAGTGCGTCCGCCGCACTCATTGCGGAGAAGCGCTGCGGGTTCTCAGGTGTACAGCACGATGCCACGGGCGCCAGAACGGTCCAGGGTCGGGGATGACAGAACTGCACGACGCTGTACCGTTCGCCGGTAAAGCCGGGGGAGGCAACGACGCGATGCCAACCAATCGGGATCGCCCCATTGGTCAACCGCTCGAGCATGATTCCGGTGTTGATGATGACGCCGTTGTCGGGGGCGACTGCGTCGACCCATTGGTCGCCAACCTTGACCTGCAACCCGGGTGCCGTTGCCCGTGGCAGGGCGGTGATCAGGTTGATGTCTCCGTGCTCCGCCGCCCACACGTAGCTCGGAGCGTCGCCGTCCGAGGCCGGAATCTCACCCATCGACGGGTACCGAATTGCACGCGTCAGGGTTGGCCCGTCCTTGACCATGTCGTCGAAGAACGTCTCGTGGCAGCCGATGCCTTCGGCAATGACGCGCAGAAACCGACGCTGGAGGTCGGCGATTGAATCGTGGAACCGGTACAACACGTCGGTGATACCGGGCACCACCGACTCGGGCAGCACCTGATCAGGGTACGAGTGCGGGAAGCTCCGCTTCAGCGGGTGGCCTGGGTCGATCTCACGAGCCCAGTTCAACATCTCTTTCCAGTCAGGCGTATCGCTCGACGCGGCGGTTTCAACGAGAAGGCCCGTGTATCCGGTCTGGCCACTGGCGCCTTGGGCCGTGCTCTGCTGCTTCTCGTCGGGTGTCTTCTCAAAGAACTCGCGCAGCATTCCGTATGCCGTGTCGAGGAGGTCTTCGCTGAGGTCGTGGCTGGTGTAGACGAACCCGGTCGCAAGGCTGCGAGTCACGCCGTCGACAACGGCTCGCCGCTGTTCGGAGCTGCCGCGCTCGAAGGCCAGGAGGTCGACGTCGAGGATCTGATCGCTCATGACGAGAAGACTACTGGGCTTGCGATGTGGCACGATCTGACGATGAACACTCTTGAAGCACCCGCAGCGCCCCCGTCGCGCCTAACGAGTGGCACACGAACAACGGGGCGACTACTGCAGCGCTCAGGTCGCGGCGCTGTTCGCCTTGTTATTGGCCGTGCCAGCCTTGCGGGCCGGGGCGTCATCGGTGTCTCACGCGGGACCGGCCGGGGTGCGGTTCGGTTCGCGCTGGCAACCAAGGTCACGGCCGTTGAGACCAATTGGGCCTCGGTTGGTTCGACCGGGTCCATGAAGTCGCTTGGCTCGACGGGTTCCATCCTCTCGATCGGTTCGGCTGGCTCAATCCTCTCGATTGGTTCGGCTGGCTCAATTCTGTCCGTCGGCTCCGTGGGGTCAATCGCCTCCGTGGCTTCCGTCGGTTCAATCGGCGGCCTCAAAGAAGTGAAGGCGTTCCACACCGATCGCGCCGTGGCCGTCATCGCCGGCGCGCTCCTGGCCGTCATCGCAATCGTCGGAGTCCAATCAGCACGCCGCGCCCGGTAGCTGCCAATTGGGCGCAAGCTCGAACACCGCTGGCGAGCGGGCGTCTGACAAGCTGCACCGCCATGAGTGATGAGACATCTGAGCCGGCCGACCTCTTCGACATGACGGGGCGCGTTGCCATCGTCACAGGCGGGTCGCGAGGGCTGGGCAAAGAGATGGTGATGGCGTTTGCCCAGCGCGGCGCTGACGTGGTGATTGCGAGCCGCAAGCTCGACAGCTGCGAGCAACTGGCCAGGCAGGTCGAGCGGACGACCGGCCGCAACGCGCTGGCGGTGGCGTACCACGCTGGCAGCTGGGACGACAGCGATCGATTGGCCGAAGTGGCCTATGAGCAGTTCGGCAAGATCGATGTACTCGTCAACAACGCCGGCATGTCGCCGCTCTACAAATCGATCGACACGATCACCGAAGAGCTCTACGACAAGGTGCTCGATGTCAATCTCAAGGGGCCATTCCGGCTTTCGGCGCTCGTCGGCACGCGCATGGCTGCCACCGATGCTGGGGGGTCGATCATCTTTGTTTCCTCGATCGCGTCGCAACGTCCGAGCCCGAACGAGTTGGTGTACGGCGCAGCGAAAGCCGGAATCAACAACTTGACCTACGGACTGTCGCGCACGCTTGGCCCGAAGGTTCGTGTCAACTGCATCGTGCCCGGACCGTTCCTCACCGACATCTCCAAAGCCTGGGACCTCGATGCATTCAACGAACGTGCCGCTGAGGCGTATGCGTTGGAGCGCGGTGGGAAACCGAGCGAAATCGTCGGCGCCGCCCTCTACCTCGCAAGTGACGCATCAAGCTATACGACCGGCGCACTGATCGACATCAACGGCGGGCCGCGTTGAGCGCTGCAGGTTCGCTCGTTATCCGCAACTGCGACGCTCTGATCGACGGCGTGGTCGTCAGCGGTCAAGATATCCATGTCGTCGCTGGTGTGATTACGGCCATCGGGCCGACATCTGGTCAGTCGCTGACGGGAGACGTCGACGCCAGAGGGCTGATGGCGATGCCCGGGTTCATCAACTCACACACACACGCCGCAATGACGCTGCTGCGTGGTGCCGTCGAGGACGTGGCGGTGGAGTCGTGGTTCAACGATCACATCTGGCCAATCGAGGTCAATGTCACGGCTGACGACGTCCAACTCGGCACCGAGCTGGCCTGCGCAGAGATGATTCAGGGAGGCGTCACGAGCTTTGCCGACCACTACTTCCACGCCGACCGCGCCGCTGCAGCCGTCATCAACTCGGGACTTCGAGCAAACCTTGGCATGACGTTCTTCTCAAGCCAGGGCCCAGCCGGGCGAGAAACCTCGACGTCATTCGCTGCCGCCTGGAACGGTGCGGCCGGTGGCCGTATCACCACCTCGCTGGCACCACACTCCACCTACACCTGCGACGACGCCGATCTCTCTTCCGCAGC
>JBLFZD010000305.1:0-4705 GCA_047610085.1 Ilumatobacter sp.
AGCAGCACCGTTTGCGCCAAGAGATCGTGCTCGGGATCGGTGGCGTTCGCGCCTTACGTGCGCTCGACCTGCACCCGCAAGTGTTCCACATGAACGAGGGCCACGCAGGATTTCTCGGCCTCGAGCGTGTCCGCGAATGGGTCGACCGCGGACTCACGTTTCCTCAGGCCGTCGAGGCCGTGAGAGCCGGTGGCGTTTTCACGACGCACACGCCGGTTCCCGCAGGCATCGATCGATTCCCACGCGACCTCTTCGAGCGCTACTTCGCCGACTTTGCCCCGCTACTTGGCATCACCTTCGACGAGATGTTTGCGTTCGGCCAGCGAGCCGACGAACCAGAAGGCAAGTTCAACATGGCTGTCATGGCAATCAACCTCGCCTCCCGCCGCAACGGTGTTGCCGCGCTCCACGGGTCGGTGGCCCGGGAGATGTTCAGCGGCATGTGGCCCGACATCCCGAGTCACGAAACACCCATCGGTCATGTCACCAATGGCGTGCACGCTCGTACGTGGGTGAGCGACCGGGTCGACGAATTGTTGTCTGACGCAGTGGGCGACCATTGGCCTCTCGCCGACGAAGCTGACTTTCAACGAGTGCGCGACATCGACCACGCCTCAATCTGGGCAGTACGGCGCCAAGGTCGCCAGGAATTGGTCGACCTCGTTCGCGACCGACTGGGCAGCGACCTCCTGGACCCCGACATTTTGACCATCGGCTTCGCTCGTCGTTTCGCCACTTACAAGCGGGCAGACCTCCTACTCGGCCAACTCGATCGGCTCAAAGAACTCGTCCTGAATGCCGATCGGCCCGTGCAGTTTGTGTTTGCCGGCAAGGCCCACCCAGCTGATCATCCGGGCAAGTCGCTCATGCAGCAGATCCACCAGATCACGCGCGACGCTGACATCCGACACCGATTCGTGCTCATTCCCGACTACGACATCGGTATTGCCCGCATTATGTACCACGGCTGCGATGTCTGGCTCAACACGCCTCGGCGCCCGATGGAGGCCTGCGGCACCAGCGGTATGAAGGCAGCGCTCAACGGTGTGCTGAACTGTTCGATCCTCGACGGTTGGTGGGATGAGATGTCCGACAACGTGAACGGATTCGATATCCCTTCGTTCGATGACGATCACGATGATGCACGCCGCGATGCCCGAGAGGCCAACGCCACATTCGATGTCCTCGAGCAACAACTCGTGCCGCTCTACTACGAAAGCGGCGACGACGGTCTACCCCATGGTTGGATCGATCGGATCGCCCACAACTGGGCCACACTCGGGTGGAACGTGATCGCTGGGCGCATGGTGCGTGACTACACGACCGAATTGTACGAACCCGCCGCCGCTGCATCGGATATCGCCGTGGCGAACGACGCAGCTTGTGCCCGAGAGCTCGCCGCGTGGCGAGCCGGGGTCAGCTCGGTCTGGAACGGCGTATCGGTTCAGGCTGAGCCGTCGTCGCAGTTCACCGACGGCGTGGCCGGCGCAACCCGCCAGGTCGTTGCTCGTCTTGACCCGGGAAAGTTGCGCCTCGACGAAGTCGTCGTGCAACTCGTACACGGTCCGATCGACCCCTCAGGCCAGATCGACGGGCTGCGGAGTGAAGTTGTCGCAATGGCCGGCGACGGAAGCGGTGCATTCACTGGCAACTTCACACCAATCGGTGCGGGCCCTTGGGGCGCTGTCGTGCGCGCCATGCCGACCCACCCCGCACTGACAACACCCCAGGAAACGGGCTTGGTTGCGCTCGGTTGATCGTTGGGTTGAGCGCCGATCTCTGCACCCCAGCCAAGTACGCTTTCAACCATGACGTTGCGTCCCGACAGCGAGACGCTCATCGAGGTTGTGCCCAGTCCCAAACTGTCATCGAGGCAGATCTTCATCGCCTTCGGCGGGCTGGCTGCAACGCTCTCCGCCGGCTACGGCGTCCTATTCACGATCGTCGACGACTACAAAACCGAGTACGGAATCGACGAGTCTGCAATCGGATATGTGATCGGCGTTGGATTCCTCGCGGGATTTGTGTCCCAGGTTCTGTTTGCGCCGTTGGCGGATCGAGGGCACGCTCGCAAGGTCGTTGTCGTCGGCGTCGCTGTTGCCGTAGCCGGACTGATCTTGATGGCGCTCAGCACAACGCTGACGCCGATCATCATTGGTCGCATTATCAACGGCCTGGGCATTGGGGCAGCCAGCCCGGCCATCCGTCGAATTGTGATTCTTGCTGACCCCGAGAATCTCGGAACCAACCTCGGCCGCCTGCTATCAGCCGATGTGTTTGGCTTCGCGATGGGTCCCGCAATCTCCGCGGTTCTGGTCGGGCCCTTCGGTATCCCCGCGCCATTCATCGTGGTGAGTGTTGCCGCCCTCATTTTGCTTCCATTCGTCGCTCGCGTGCCCGTCGATGAGACGACACTCGCATTCCGACCAAAGAAACGGCTCGCGCTCGACCTCCTCAAGATCCGCCCGTTCGCCGGGGCGACCGTGATCGCCGGCGCCACGTTCGTCATGATTGGCGGCTTTGATGCGCTGTGGTCGCTGGTCCACAACGAGCTCGGCACGTCGGAGTGGATTGCCAACCTTGGGATCACGCTGTTCGCCTTGCCGCTCGTGATCCTCGGCCCATGGGGCGGCCGCACGGCCCAAACCTTCGGACCATTCAAGCTTGCGACCGTTGGGCTTGTAGCTGGCGCCGGTTTCTTATTCGGATACGGCTTGCTCCCCACCGGCGGGATGATCTTCGCCCTTGCGATGGTGCACGCCCTCACAGATGGAGCGACCTTCTCTGCAGCCAGCGTCGCCGCGAGCATGGTGGTGCCTGATGATCGCCAAGCAGGGGCGCAGGGCATGCTCGGCGCCTCTCAGGCACTCTTTGCCGGCGTGATGGCGATGGTGACCGGCGAGGTGTACGAGGCCTATGGCCGAACCGTCGCCTACGCCGTCGTGTCGGTATCGATCATCACGCTGCTCTCACTCGGTGTGTGGCTCGCCCGAGATTCCTGGTCGATGACCCGACCCATCGCCGAGTAGACGTGACCTCGCAGTTATTTACCGGCGAAGTCCGCCTTGCCGGGACCGTGCTCAAGGAAGCTGGCGACTCCAGTTTGTGAATCCTGAGAACGGAAGACTTCGACGAACCCCTCGAGTTCCATCGCGAGGCCGGCGTCAAGCGACGTGGACAGGCCATCATCGATCAGGCGCTTGGTGATCCCCTGAGCAACGAGCGCACCTTTCGCCACGTCACCGGCGAGGCCGAGCGCGCGACCATGCAGTTCTTCGGGGGCGACCACTTCGTCGACGAGGCCGATACGAAGCGCTTCTTCGGCCTTCACCTGACGGCCAGTGAGGCACATCTCCTTCGCCTTCGACGCACCGATGACACGAGCAAGGCGCTGCGTGCCACCACCGCCCGGGATGATTCCGAGCAAAATCTCCGGCTGACCAAACACCGCCTTCTCGGATGCGATCCGGTAATCAGCCCCGAGTGCGAGCTCGCAACCGCCGCCGAGCGCGTAGCCGCTCACTGCGGCGATAACGAAGCGCGGCAACCCGGCAAACGCGCCGATGGCGTCGTGGAACAGTGGGCCGATCTCGGCAGCTTCGTTGGGTCCGCCAAACTGGGAGATGTCGGCGCCCGCAGCGAAGATCCGTTCGCCCCCGGTCAGCACGACAGCTCCGGGAAGGTCGGCAGCAAGTTCGTCGGCGACCTGGCGTAGCTCGGTGAGCAACTCGCGAGACAGCGGATTGACCTTGCCATTGGCGAGGGTCACGACAGCAACCCCATCGTCACGTCGTTCGAGCGTCAGCAGTTCGTAAGCCATTATCCCAGCCTGCCAGACCGGCCTCGGCCCCGTCGCTTCGGTGCGCCACGGGCCCCACGGGAACGACCCAAATTCACCAACAGCGTTAGGCGAGGCCAGCGAGCATTTCGTCGGCGGCAGTCCACGGATCGGTGGTGCGGCCGGCGACTTCTTCGGTCAGTTCGTCCCAGCGGTCACCGGTACAAATTTCGCGAGCCTTGCGACCCAGGCGCTGCGCAATGATCTCGCGCAGCTCTTCGCGCAGGCGGAACGTTCGACGCTCAGCAAGCAATCCCGACTCCTCAGAAAACGCTCGATGTTCGAGCACTGTGTTCCACACATCAACAACGCCCTCACCAGTCGTGCCAACGGTGTTGATGATCGGGGCTCGCCACGAGCCGTGCGCGATATCGGACAGATCGAGCATCTGCATCAGGTCACGGCGGGTCTCGTCGGCACCCTTGCGGTCCGACTTATTGATCACGAAGATGTCGGCGATCTCCATCAGGCCAGCCTTATTCGCTTGCACGCTGTCGCCCCAACCAGGATTGACCACAACAACCGTCGTGTCGGCTTTGCCCGCGACTTCGACTTCGACCTGCCCAACGCCAACGGTCTCGACAAGAATCCAGTGCCGACCGATCGCATCAAGTGCCCGAACTGCTTCGGGTGTCGCCAATGAAAGGCCGCCCAGGTGGCCGCGGGTCGCCATGGACCGGATGAACACACCCGGATCGGTTGCATGATCTTGCATCCGAACCCGATCTCCCAGGATCGCTCCACCGGTGAAAGGTGACGACGGATCGATGGCGAGCACGGCAATCTCGAGGTCAAGTGACCGCAGGTGGCCGATGATCGACGAGGTGAGTGTCGACTTTCCCGCACCGGGGGCTCCTGTGAGCCCGA
>JBLFZD010000306.1:0-4705 GCA_047610085.1 Ilumatobacter sp.
CAGGGCAGCACCGGAGTCGACCACATGGCAATCTTCGCGTTTGACGTTGCAGTTGCGGACGCATGGTCGAAGGACCGCCCCTCTCCAGGTTTCCTGGTCCACGACAGCGAAGTATTCGATGGCGTGGGCGAGCGGCAACTTGCGGTAGCGATGACGGTCGCTCAAGAGAGCGCTGCTCGCCACGGATACCAGTACATCGGCATCCTCAACTCCGACGACATGCCGACGGAAGACCTACCCAACATCTTCGATATCAACTCCTACACCCGACTCCATCTGTCCGACGAGGGCGATGCTGGCACCCTCCTGGGATTTCGATTCTAGATTCCACCGAGCCACGTCAATCGACGCTGACCGGCCATGAACTCCCGGAGGGAGCCCTGGCGGCAAAGTGTCGATATCGAGAGCATCGCAAACCGTGGGATGGTCACGAATGCGACGACAATGACTTCACCGTTCCTGGACGGTTACCCAAGGTCGAAGTCGCCGACGTGCCCCTCGAAGTCAGCGAGTGGGTGCCATTCCTCGCTGAGTACGCCCACATTCTCCGGCGCGCCTACCCGCACCACCAACCTGCACGAGTCGATCGCGGATGTACACATCCGACGCTCAGAACGTGCAGTGATTTGATCATGCGGCGTCGGTAGTTCTCGGGCGGTCTGGGACATGTACCGAGTTTGGGACAGATAGCCGGCCGTTTGGGCTAAGTCGTGTCGGAGCGGACAGATCGAGGCCAGCCATCACGCCCGAACATGCCCGTCCACTTCAAACCGTTAGATGTGGTGGCGTCAACGCTTTCCGTCGACCTCTGGGACATGTAGGCCTACGAAGCCCTATCTCGGTCAAGTTGCCGTCAATGGCAGGACATGTAGGCCCATAGGGACACTTTAAGTGGCGCTCATCACTACATCGAGCGGGCGGCGTTGTCGAACCTGGTGTACTGACCCAGGAAGACCAGACGCTTGGTGCCGATGGGGCCGGAGCGGTGCTTGGCGACGATCACTTCGGCTGAACCTTTGTCAGGTGACTCAGGGTTGTAAACCTCGTCGCGGTACAGGAACATCACGACGTCGGCGTCCTGCTCGAGCGAACCGGATTCACGCAGGTCGGCCAGCATCGGTCGCTTGTCTTGGCGAGATTCCAAGTTACGACTGAGCTGGGAAAGCGCAACGATCGGGCACTCCAGCTCACGGGCCAACACCTTCAAGTTGCGGCTGATCTCCGAGACTTCGAGCTGACGGTTCTCGGACTGACCGCTGCCACTCATCAGCTGCAAGTAATCAATCAGAATGATCGAGATACCGCCGTGCTGAGCCTTAATACGACGAGCCTTCGCACGGATCTCCATCACGGTGACCTGGGGGTTGTCGTCGAGGAACAACGGCACTTCCAGGCGACCAACGGCAAGGCCAATCTTGGACCAATCGGACTCGGTGAGCTTGCCGGTACGCAGCTTGTTCGAGTCGACCTTGGCCTCCGACGACAAAATTCTCTGCGTCAGCTCGCTGTGCCCCATCTCGAGTGAGAACACGAGTGCCGGCATGTCTTCATTCTTCGCGATGTGGGTGGCCATGCCCAATCCGAACGCCGTCTTACCCATAGCCGGGCGAGCACCAACGATGTTGAGCGTGCTCGGCTGCAGTCCGGCAAGCAAATCGTCGAGATCGTCGTAACCGGTTGCCGCGCCGGTGATCGTGTCACCACGCTCGTACGCCAACTCCAACTCGTCCATGGCGAGGTTCAACAACTCTTGGATCGGACGGGTCGAGTCGACCACACGATCTTCAGCGACCTCAAACATCTTCGACTCGGCCAGGTCGACAGCGCGGGCAACGTCGTCAGGTTGGCTAAACGCCAAATCTGTGATCTCTCCGGCGGTATGAATGAGGCGGCGCAGCAACGCCGTGTCCATCACGATCTTGGCGTAGTGCTCAGCACCCGACACCGATGGGGTGGCGTTCTGCAACTCGCTCAGCTGCGCGATGCCACCGATCTCTTCGAGCATGCCAGCTTTGCCCAGCACGTCGGCCACGGTGACCACGTCAACAGGGCCCGACGTCGAGTAAAGCGAGCGAATTGCATCAAAGATGTGTTGGTTTGCCGGATTGTAGAAGTCACGCGGCTTCAGGCCCGCTTCACCTACTGCGCCAATGGCATCGCGTGACAACAGCAGTGCGCCCAGCACCGATTCCTCGGCCTGCAAGTTGTGCGGTGGCACGCGTCCAACGCCGGCCGAAGAGCGGCGCAGCGGTGTGACCGTTCCGCCGCCTCCACCCACCGCGCCACCATCGATTGGGAAGTTGTCGTCGCCAGCCATGAACACCCCATCTTTCCTGTACAACCCTGTGGATAACCAGACTCGGTATCCTGGGAATTCCGTGTGAATGAGTTGTGGACAACTCAACCGAACTGGGGACAACACCCCAATCGGTGCGAAAAAGACGACGGACGCGCCCTGTCCGAAGACAGGACACGCCCGAAGCACGTTGATATCGCAAGCGCCGAAGCCCTCACGAAAGCGATCACTCGGCGGCAACGACCTCAAGAGTGATCGGGAAGGACACATCGCTATGCAGCGATGCGGTTGCGGTGTGCGAACCAACACTCTTCACGCCGTCGACTTCGATGTTCTTACGATCGATTTCCACGCTGGTCTGCTCCTTCACCGCGTCGGCGATATCGCCAGCGGTGATCGAACCGAAGAGCTTGCCTTCGGATGAGGCCTTGGCCGTGACAGTGATGATCTTGGGAACCAGCTTGCTGGCAATGGCCGTAGCGGCCTCACGAGCTGAGTGGTCACGGGCGTCACGCGAGGACCGCATTTTTGCGGCCTGCTCGATGGCGCCGGGCGACGCCTTAATGGCGTGACCCTTCGGGAGGAGGAAGTTTCGGAAATGACCGTCAGCAACATCAACGATGTCGCCGCGAAGGCCAAGGCCAACAACGTCTGAACGGAGAATAATTTGCATGTCTCAGTCCTCCGCCGTCTCGGTGGCGGACTCTTCGACCTGGCCTTCGACCTGGTTGACGAGCTCGTCGGTGTTCTCGGTGTTCTCCGCGCCTTCGGCGCCACCTTCCTTGGAGGAATCGCGCTCTTCGCGATCGCCGCCACGACGCTCGTCACGATCGCCGCGACGGCCACCGGTACGAGTTGATGCCACGCGCTTGGCGTAAGGCAGGAGGGCCATTTCGCGAGCCACCTTGATGGCGTTGGCAACTTCACGCTGCTGTTGCAGGTCGTTGCCCGCCACGCGGCGGTTCTTGATTTTGGCGCGGTCGCTCATGAAGCGGGCGAGGAGGTCGACGTCCTTGTAGTCGACGTACTCCACCTTCTCAATGAGCAGGAGGCTGGTCTTCTTCTTGAATTTGCGAGGGTTCGCATCCCGCGCTGAGCGGGCCTTGTTCTTCTTAGATGCCATGAGGCTGAGTTCCTTACTGGAAAAGTCTGGTCAAAACGAGAGAATCAGAACGGCTCTTCGTCGCCGTACACAGGGTCCGGAGCGGGAGCAGCAGCAGCGCCGCCACCTCCGCCTTGTCCGCCGCCACCAGGTCCGCCGCCGGGCCCACCATCACGTGCGATGCGTTCGACTTGAGCTTGTGCCCAGCGGAGGCTGGGACCAAGATCGTCGGCGATCACTTCGGTGATGTTGACCTTTTGACCTTCCTTGTTGTCATACGAGCGCTGCTCGAGACGACCGGTGACCATGCAGCGGGAGCCCTTGGTGAGTGACGCCGCAGCGTTCTCCCCGAGGTCAGCCCACGCGACGATGTTGAAGAACGAAACGGCCTCTTGCCATTCGCCGTTCTGCTGCCATCGCCGGTTAACGGCGAGACCGAAACTCGCGACACCACGGCCACCCGTGGTGTATCGCAATTCGGGATCTCGTGTGAGGTTCCCGATCAGTGTGACGGTGTTATCCATTGCCATTGTGATTCCCCTTGTGCTGAAAGCGTGTCAGCAGCCGATCAGGCTGCAGTGACAGCCATGCCGCGGCGCTCTGCCTCGGCCTCCGGTAGACGGATGAGCTTGTGGCGGACCACATCGTCCGCGAGTCGGAATGAACGCTCGAGTTCGTCGAGTGCTCCCGGCGCCGCAATGATTTCAGCGACGAGGTAGTAACCGGCCGGCTTCTTGTTGATCGGGTAAGCGAACTGACGCTTCCCCCACCAGGCAATTTTGCCGTGCAGTTCACCATCGATTGCCTTGACTCCATCGGTGACCGACTTCATCCAGGTTTGGGCTTTGGGGTCGTCGACGTCTCCGTCGATGATGACCATTAATTCGTATCCACGTGTCATACGTGTTTTTCTCCCTTCGGATACAGCGCAACAGGCGACCCCGTCGCGCAGTAGCCCCTTGTGGGGCAGGGCCAATATGGACTGCTCCACGCTACCGGACGCGAGTTGATCGCGCGCCGGGCGCTTCCCCGCCACGTTGGCCTTTCAAGATGACTCATAGAGGCCATCAAAGCGCAGGGGTACTTCAAAGTGAGATGCGGCGTTCAGCGAGCGAGCGCGCACATCGCAGATTCAGTGCCTGCGAGCAACTCGATGCGAGACCCGGGACCGATCCCGATCTTGTCCAGTTCCCCCTGGAACATTTCGATTGCGAGGTCATACGGGCCACCGGCTGGGTACCGCTCACACCTCGTCGAATCTTCGCCCAAACACGGCTCCATGTCGGTCTGAGCCAGAAAGGAACGGT
>JBLFZD010000307.1:0-4689 GCA_047610085.1 Ilumatobacter sp.
GAGGTGTTGCTGCTCTGGCAGGGCCTCGGTTATCCGCGGCGGGCGCGCAACCTGTGGTCGACGGCGGCGGTCGTTGTTGAACAACACGATGGCCAACTCCCCGATGACCTCGATGAGCTGATGACACTCCCGGGAATCGGCCCATACACCGCCCGTGCCGTGTTGGCGTTTGCGTTTGAGCGTGACGTCGCGGTCGTTGATACGAACATCGCTCGCATCCTGGCGCGAACAGTGGGGGAGCGGCTGACACCGAAGCGTGCGCAGCAGCACGCTGACGCTGCGGTACCGCTTGGTGACGGGTGGGCCTGGAACCAGACGCTCATGGACCTTGGTGCAGCGTTGTGCCGTCCTCGACCGCAGTGCGACGTGTGCCCGCTGGCCGGAGCGTGCGCCTGGAATCTTGCCGGTCACCCAGATCCGGACCCGGCCATGGGTTCAGCCGGCGTGAGTGGCAAGCAGCCTCGTTTCGAGGGGAGCCGTCGACAGGCGCGAGGCAAGGTGCTCGCCTCCATTGGGGCGGGCGCCCGCCCTCTGAACCAATTCGATGAAGAAATTGTGAGCAGCTTGGTCGCCGACGGCCTCGTTGTGGTGTCGGATGGCACGGTCGGCCTCCCCGCGTGAATTCCTGCCCGACCGTCCGCCCGATCTATCGTCGGGTGTGATGCGTCCAGCAAAAGACTTTTACCGTCCGCTCGCCGTCGGGGCTCCTGAGCCCGTCCGCGAGATTCCGTTTCCACCGAGCCGGATGATTCACTTCTTCCCGCCGTCGAACGAGAAGATGCGTTCGAAGGTTCCAGCGATCGTTCCAACGGTCGACATTTTGTTGGCCAACCTCGAAGACGGCGTTCCTGCCGACCAGAAGGAAGCCGCCCGTGCTGGCCTCGTCGAAGTGGCCCAGACGGTCGACTTCGGTCCCACGCAGTTCTGGACCCGGGTCAACAGCCTCGATTCGCCGTGGGGTCTTGACGACCTGACCGCTGCCGTGCTCGAAGCTGGCGAGGCGCTCGACGTCATCATGATCCCCAAGGTCGAAGGGCCCGAGGACATCCACTACGTCGACCGGCTCCTTGCCCAGCTCGAAGCCAAGGCTGGCTTGAAGAAGCCGCTGCTTGTCCACGCAATTCTCGAAACTGCCCGCGGCATGGCCAACGTCGAAGAGATTTGCGCCGCCTCACCGCGTATGCAGGGCCTCTCACTCGGTCCGGCTGATCTCGCAGCCAACCGCCGCATGAAGACAACACGCGTCGGTGGCGGTCACCCCGGCTATCTCGTACGCACCGATCCGCCAGTGGTGACACAGGAGGACGGAACGGAGCAGACCGACATCAACGCCGAACGCACCACGTACCAGCAGGACCTGTGGCACTACACGATTGCCCGCATGGTTGACGCCTGCGTGATGAACGGCATCCTCCCGTTCTACGGTCCCTTCGGTGACATCAAAGACACCGTTGCCTGCGAAGACCAGTTCCGCAATGCGTACCTGCTCGGTTGTGTTGGCGCGTGGAGCCTCCACCCTGTGCAGATCGATGTGGCCAAGAAGGTGTTCAGCCCGGACCCCGCTGACGTTGCTCATGCACAGCGCGTCATCGAGGCCATGGGCGACGGAACGGGCGCACTGATGCTCGACGGCAAGATGGAAGACGACGCCTCGGTGAAGCAATGCCACGTCGTCGTTGAGCTTGCCAAGGCCCTGTCGGCCAGTGACCCCGAACTCGCCGCCACCTACGGCTTTTAGATCAAACGACGACACGTACAGGAACAACATCATCATGACCAACAACTCAACGGGCGATCTTCGCCCCCGCCGTTCGGTGCTCTATATGCCCGCCGCTAACGACCGGGCCCTCGAAAAAGCCAAGGCCATCGCGGCCGACGCGATTATCTTCGACCTTGAAGATGCAGTTGCGCCTGACGCCAAACCTGATGCCCGCGCCAAAGCCGTTGCTGCAGTCCGGTCGGGTGAGTACGGCAACCGCGAGCTGACCATCCGTTGCAACGGGCTTGACACGCAATGGGGTGCTGACGACATCGCTGCCGCCGGCGCAGCTTCGCCATCGGCGGTCGTCATCCCGAAAGTTGACACCGTCGAGCAGGTCGATGCAGTGTCGGCTCAGCTTGATATCGCGGGCGCATCCCCGAGCACACGGATCTGGCCGATGATCGAGACGCCGACCGCCATGTTCAACGTCCGCGAGATCGCCGCGCATCCACGGGTGGCGGTTCTTGTGATGGGTACGAACGACCTCGCCAAGGAACTGCGTTCGCCGATTGTGGCGGGCCGACATCCGCTGGTCCCACACCTTGCTACCGCCCTCCTGGCAGCGCGTGAAGCTGGCAAGGTGATCCTTGATGGCGTGTACAACGATGTGAAGGATGCTGATGGCTTTGCTGCCGAGTGCATGCAGGGCATGGAGATGGGATTCGATGGCAAAACTCTGATCCACCCAACGCAGGTTGAGCCGGCCAATGACACGTGGGCGCCTTCAGCCGACGAGATCGAATACGCAGGTCGCGTGATCGAAGCGTTCGACGACGCTGTTGCCGAGGGCAAGGGTGTCGTCACGGTAGACGGTCAGATGATCGAGAACCTTCACGTTGACAACGCTCGACGCGTGCTGGCACTCGCTGACGCCATCAACGCCCTGGCCTGACGTCCGGCATCCGTTGTCCGACATCGGGTGTCAGACACCCGATGTCGGTCGTTGAAGATTTAGGACGTCAGGGTTCGGAGGATCTCATCGAAGACGACGTCGGCGTATGTGAGCATTTCGTCGTCGGTGCGGTCTTGGATTGGATGCGGCGTGAAGACACGAGAGACCGCGGGGAAGCCGAGTGCCTTGGACTGGGCTTCAGCTGCGTCAATGAATTGGTCGGAAGCGACAAACATCGAAGGGATGCCACGGAGTTCGAGATCGTTGATGTCGTGCACACTGCACGACGTGCAACTGCCTCAATCCGCTAAGGCTTCGATGACCACCTGGCACTCGGTCGCGATCTGATGACGCAAGTCGACGGGTGCGGGCTTGGTGAACGTCGGCTTCTTGTAACGCTTGACGTTTGCACCAATGTCCACAAGCCGTTCCTCGATGCGGTTGAGGAAGATGTCACCGCGAGGCTTGGAGATATCGAGCAGCCCGACGGTGAGGCCCTCGAGTGAATCCGGGCGGCTGAGACGCTCGCGGGCGGCGATGTAGCGCTCACTGGTCGGATCGAGAATCATCGTCATGGCACTGTTCTACTCCACTCGCTCGCTCAGTGTCCGACCGGCAGGGTGACTGGCTTGGAACCCATGTCGCCGTTCACCCAGCCGCCGATGATCTGGCTAAACAGCCCTGCACCGCCGCCGGCGTATGTGAGCATGAGTCCGCCGGGCCGGAACTTAGGTAAGGAATCGGCATCACCGAACGCTTCGGGCAGGCCTTCGGCGATGCCGCCAGCTCCACGCACCAGTTCGGAGCCGGGCCTATTGAGGTGCGCAGAAATGCCAGCGATGATCTGTTCGCGGTCCCACCTGGCATCGGCGAATACGCGAGCGTGTTCAGGCCCCATCACGAGGATCGCGTCAAACGCCATGATCAGTTTGGGATGGTTGACCGCTTGCAGCTTGAGCGCGAGTGACCTCGCGAGTGACTCGGGGTCGCGTGAGATCTGATCGACCACAGAGTGCGGTCCCTCGCCAGCGAAGACGGTCAGGGCATCGACGCCATCATCGATTCCGTGCTCGGTGGCCAGACGGCCGTATGGGGACGTGTCGTCAGCTTCAGCAAAACAGAAGCTGATCTTGGCGGGGCTGCCGTGCGTTGCTCTGTCGACCTCGCCGGGTCGCCCGCCACCGAAGTTACGCACCACCAATTGGAGGGCTCGGCCGATGGTGAGGTTGGCGCGGTTGCCCTGGCCCAGCGCATTGCCGCCTGAGTTCATTCCGATCGCGCGCGTACCGGGGCCGCTACAGATGATGACGGGAGTAACCGGCATGGTGGTTGCTAAGAGCCCGTGCATGTTGAATGCTTCGGTGCAGGCCGCTTCAACCGCGGTGAGCACCCACGGCATGTACTCGGGCTTACACCCCGCCATTACCGCAGCGATCGCTACTTTCTCGACGTTGATCTCAACGAGGTCTGGCGGCACTGTTGCAACGATGTCGCCGGGCTCACGGCTCGTTCCCTCAAGCATTGCCATCACCCGTTCCTCTGTGGGTGGTACGACCGGGAGGCCATCGGTCCAACCGCGGTCGAACATCATCTCCATCTCGTCTTCAGCGGATGCGACTTCGATGCGGCGCGACGCGAGCGAGGTGCCACCGAACCGCACCCGGAGTGCATCGACCAGGTCGGGATCGACCGACATCGAGCCGCATCCTGGACGCATCGGCGGGAGCCCGTCGCCGAGGTCATTCTCTCCGGTGAGCTCTTCCCAAGCGGTTCGTAACCAGCCGACGGTCCGCTCGACTTCTTCGCCGTCCTCGACGCGGATCACGGTCGGGACGGTCTCGATGTTGTGAAACCAGCTGACGGCGAGATCGGCGTCAGAGATGGCCGCAGGGTCAGCGGGAAAGTCGGGATCATCTTGGGTGTAGACGTGCATTTCGACGGCTCCGGCGAGCTGTTGTAGCACGGGCACGACCATTTGGCAGGTCTCGCAGTCTCGCTTCACGACGATCACGATGCCATCGGGGAGGATCGGAGC
>JBLFZD010000308.1:0-4653 GCA_047610085.1 Ilumatobacter sp.
CCGCCCCCGGGGTTGTCGAGGCGGGCCGCGCTCGACAGGGCCTCTTCGACCTGTCCGTCTTCGTTCTGCATGAGGTAGCTCCGCGAACCGTGGACGACACCTGGCGTGCCTCGCCCGACCGCTGCACCACCGGCTGGCTCCACCCCAACCAGGCGGACCCCAGGCTCATCGACGAATCCGGAGAAGATTCCCATCGCGTTGGAACCGCCTCCGACGCAGGCCGTGACGATGTCAGGCATCGCTCCGGTCATTTCCAGGATCTGACGGTGTGCTTCCTCGCCGATGATCGACTGAAACTGCCGGACCATGTACGGGTACGGGTGCGGCCCGACCACAGAACCGAGGCAGAAGTGGGTATCGCCAACGTTGGCTACCCAATGGCGCATTGCCTCATTGACGGCGTCCTTCAAGGTGCGACTCCCCGAATGCACCGCTTCAACTTCGGCGCCCAGCAGCTTCATGCGGAACACATTGAGTGCTTGGCGTTCAACATCGACCGCCCCCATGTAGACCTTGCATTCGAGACCCATCAGCGCCGCTGCCGTTGCGCTGGCGACGCCATGCTGGCCCGCCCCCGTGTCGGCCACGATGCGCTGCTTGCCCATCCGCTTGGCCAACAGCGTCTGACCGATCACGTTGTTGATCTTGTGGGACCCGGTGTGGTTTAGGTCTTCACGCTTCAGGATCAACCGGATCCCAAGCTGCTTGCCGAGGTTATGGCATTCGGTGAGAATCGACGGACGCCCCGAATACTTTTCGTGGACCTCGGTCAGTTCCGCTCGGAACGACGGGTCGACCCACGCTTGCCCAAACGCAACTTCAAGTTCTTGGCAAGCCGGAACCAGGGTTTCGGGGACGAATCGCCCACCAAACTCCCCGAAGCGGCCGGTGTCGTCGGGCGGAGCACTCAGCGTGTCGGTCACGCTGACTGATCGTATCTCGCGGCGCCTCTATTCAAAGTCCCAGTTATAGGGCCCTTCGTCCTCGCCACGGTACTGCTCAGGCCCTGCCGCTTTGGCGTTCTCGATGAAACGCATGAGCGCGATCGGGTCCTTCTTGCCGGGTTCCCGCTCCACGCCACTGGCGACATCGACGCCCCATGGCTCGGCTTCGGTGATGGCCGCAGCGACGTTGTCCGGGTTGAGCCCTCCCGCCAGAATCAGCTTCATGTGCGATGGGGCGTCGCCGACCAAGTTCCAGTCGAACACTTTGCCCGATCCCGGCTCCGGAGCATCCATGAGGATCATGTCGGTTCCGTATTGGTCAGCCTTGGGAAGGTTGTCGTCGCCCGCGGCGAACGCCTTGATGACCCACCGGAAATGGCCGGCCACTTCCTTGGTCTGGGCCGGAGTTTCGCGCCCATGCAGTTGCACCGCCTTCACCCCCGCCTTATGAGCAATCTCGACCACCCTCGATGGTAAATCGTCGCGAAACACGCCGACCGTGAGAATCTCCGGCGGCAGTCGGCGCGTGATGTCGAATACCTTTTGCGGAGCGATCTGACGCGTGGACGGCGCGAAAATGAACCCGACTGCGTCGGCGCCCATCGCGACTGCGAGCAGTGCGTCGTCTTCGTTGGTGATGCCGCAGATCTTGACGAACATGATGCTCTGACCGTACTGGAGGAGCGGGCCTCGCTGAGCGACCAATCCACCAAGACGACCTCGACCTACTCTTAATGCATGGGACGACTTGATCACATCGACATGACGGCACGGTTGTCGGGAAGTGAGTACAACAAGCGCCTCGCCGCAGCGCAACAGCGATTCCTCGAGCTTCGCCTCCAACTCGGTGGCCACACCAACGGCGGCAAATCAGGACCCGGCTTACTCATCGTGATGGAGGGGTCCGATGCCGGCGGCAAGGGTGGCGCCATCAAACGCGTCGTGCAGCCCCTCGATCCACGGCACTACAGCGTGTACAGCTTCGCTGCACCCAACGAGCGTGAGTTGCGCCACCACTTCCTCTGGCGATTTTGGTCAAAGGCCCCAGGGCGCGGTGGCATGTGCGTGTTTGATCGCAGCTGGTACGGGCGTGTGCTCGTCGAGCGAATCGAGGGGTATGCCAGTCCAATCGAGTGGAACCGCGCCTACGACGAGATCGTGAACTTTGAGCGTGGCATGGTCCGTGAAGGCGTGATCGTGGTGAAGTTCTGGATGCACGTCAGTCCCGACGAACAGCTCGCCCGGTTCGAAAAACGTGGCAAGGATCCACTTCGCCAGTGGAAGCTCACCGCTGAAGATTGGCGGAATCGTGACAAGCGCCATCTCTACGACGAGGCCACCGAAGAAATGTTCGAGCGCACCGATCACTCGGTAGCGCCGTGGAACCTCATCGCTGGGGACCAAAAGAAGTGGGCTCGCATCGCCGTGCTCGAAACCGTGATCGAACGGGTCGAAGCGGGCATGCAAGTCTGGAACGAATCCTGACCGGCTCACGACCCGAGTGCACCGACGTCATCATTGTCGACCCGAACATCGCTTCCTCTCGCCACGCAACAGCACTCCGTTCCGCTCGGGAAGATGCCGCGATGACGGCTGTGCAATCCCATCGGCCTGGGCCGACGTCGAGAGATCGTTGGCCTTCCCCACCCGCCCAACACCGATCTGGTAGCGCCCCTCACCAGTCGGTAGCGTCCGAGGCGTGAAGGACTTTTCAGGACGCGTCGCAGCAATCACCGGAGCCGGCTCGGGCATCGGTCAGGCCCTCGCCGTCGATCTCTCTCAGCGAGGCTGCAATCTGGCGCTCAGCGACGTGAACGAAGAGGGTCTCGCCGAGACCGTGCTGCGGTGCGAGCAGTCGAGCGTGAAGGTCACGCCCACAGCGCTCGACGTGGCCGACCGCGATGCCATGTTTGCGTGGGCCGATGCCGTCGTTGCCGACCATGGCAAGGTGAACATCATCGCCAACAATGCTGGCGTCGCACTGGGAGCTTCGGCAATCGGCCAGTCGTTACAAGATTTCGAGTGGGTCATGAACGTCAACTTCTGGGGTGTCGTGCACGGCACCCAGGCGTTCCTGCCTCACCTTCGCTCCGCGGGCGAAGGGCACATCATCAACGTCTCGAGCGTGTTCGGGCTGATCAGCATCCCGACTCAGTCGGCCTACAACGCATCGAAGTTTGGCGTACGCGGCTTCACCGATTCGCTCCGGATGGAACTTGAGATCGACCCGTGCGGCGTCTCGTGCACCACGATCCACCCCGGTGGCATCAAGACCAACATCGCCCGCAACGCTCGCACCGACGAGTCGATGCTGATCGCTGGTAGCGACCCCGACGAGTTCATCGAAGAGTTCGACAGGCTTGCCCGCACCACACCGGAAAAGGCCGCGAAGCAGATCCTCAGGGCCGTCGAGCGAAACCGCCGCCGCGCACTCATCGGTCCTGACGCCGTGCTCTTCGATATCGTCTCCCGGCTTCCCGCAGGGTTGTACCAACGTGTGCTGGTCGCAACAGCGCAGCGTGAGCGTGCCAAACGCGCCGCTGGTTGATTTGTTTTGCGTCAGCCGATGAGTTCGGCGATGGCATCGGCTGGATCGTCGCTGGTGACCAGCATTTCACCCACGAGAACGGCGTCGTAACCAGCAGCTTCGAGCGAACGGGCGTCTTCTCCGCCCCGAACGCCGGACTCAGCGACCTTCACTGCGTGATCAGGGATCACGCCGCCCATCCGCGCGGCGCGGTCGTGGTCGACCTTGAACGTCACGAGGTCACGCTGGTTGACGCCGATCAGCGTCGCTTCAGCAGCCAACGCCATTTCGAGTTCCGCTTCATCGTGGATTTCCACGAGCACGTCGAGCCCGATTTCGGTGGCCAGCTGATGAAACGCCACCAACTGGTTGCGTTCGAGCGCTGCAGCGATCAGCAGAACACAGTCAGCACCCATGAGGCGCGTGTCGATTACGTTGAGTTCGCTCACCGTGAAGTCTTTGCGGATCACTGGGAGTTGGCATGCTGCTCGTGCCGTCTGGAGATCATCGACCGAACCACCAAAGTGGTTGACGTCGGTCAACACCGAGAGGCACGACGCACCGCCACGTTCGTATGAACGTGCCAGCTCGGTCGGGTCGAGGTCAGCGTTGAGGTCACCTTTCGACGGTGATTTCCGCTTGATCTCGGCGATCACACCGAGCTGCTCGGAGCGCGCTAACGCTGCGCGAAATCCTCGCGTATCGTCGAGGTCTCCGACCCGTTCCACGAGGCGATCAACGGACCGACGATCGTCAGCCGCTGCTCGCCGATGGTGGTCAAGGATTGCATCGAGATAGGTCGCCCCTGAGCTACTCATGAGACGACAGTGTGCCGTGAATGCGGGTGTCAGAGACCTTTGCCGCTCACAGGGTTGAGCACGGTGATCTCGGGGCGGCCTGCACCGAGCGGACGGAGCGCCATGCCCAGTTCCTTCATTGCTTCGCTGCTGCCATGAGCGGCGAGTGCTTCGTGGCTGGCGTACTCCTCGTACATCCAGAGCACGTTTGCGTCGCCCATGTCCTCATTGATGACGTAGACCAGCGTGTCGGGCTCGTTCGCCTCGACGTGGGCCTGCATCGGGGCCATCGCTGCGATGAGTTCGTCACGCTTTCCTTCGATGGCGGTGATCTTGGCGATGACGACAACTTTGCTCATGCCTTGACGGTATCGGCGAGATACCG
>JBLFZD010000309.1:0-4637 GCA_047610085.1 Ilumatobacter sp.
ACCGATCTCATCGCCGCTCAGCCGTCGCCAGGAACCGTCGGGTTGCGGGATCGCAACACCGAGACGATCTGCGTCGGGATCATTGGCGAGCGCAATCGAAGCACCTGCTGACCGCGCTGTTTCGAGCAGAAGGTCCATCGCACCGGGCTCTTCTGGATTCGGAAACGAGACGGTCGGGAAGGTCCCATCCGGCTCGTGCTGGGCGAGCACGGCAATTGGACGGTCAAATCCTGCAGCGTCAAACGCCATCTCGATCGTCTCGGCACCAACACCGTGCATCGCCGTGTAGGCAACGGTGACACCCACCACGTCGGGCCGGAGGCGAACGCTCGGCACGGCGGCAACGTAGGCCTCTTGCCACGAGCGATCGAGGCGATCGATGAGTGGGTCATCTTCTGGCGCGAGTGGGATCGTCAACGGGTCGATCGCTGCGATTCGATCGGCAATCTCGGTATCGACCGGGGTGACGATTTGTGAGCCGGTCTCGAGGAACACTTTGTAGCCGTTGTCGGCCGGCGGGTTGTGCGAGGCCGTCACGACCACGCCCGCTGCAGCATCGAGTCCGGTGATCGACCACGCCAGCACTGGCGTTGCCTGAACGCCCGGATGCAACATTGAACGGATTCCCATCGCGGCGAGAACCCGAGCGGTATCGACGGCAAACACGTCGCTCTTGCGACGTGCATCATGGGCGATGACAACACCGCGCTCGGCCGCACCAGGTAGATCTCCTGCGGCTTGTTGATCAAGGAGCCACTGCCCCAGCCCCGCCGCTGCCTGACGAACCACGAGACGGTTCATTCGCATCGAACCGGCTGCTACGGCGGCACGCAGCCCAGCCGTGCCGAACTGCAGCCTGCCAGAGAACCGCTCGCTGAGTTCAGAGCCGGCAGCGTTATCGCCCGAGCGTGCTGCACTGATCAGAGACGACAGTTCATCCCGAATGTCATCATCGGGCTCGGCCTCAAGCCACACAGTGGCGAGCGCAAAAAGGTCGGCTGGTTCGGACGAAAAGGTGGCGTCGTCAGGCATCGCTCTGCAGCGTATGCAATTCGACCAGCGGGCGCGGACCCACGTGGCTAATCACTTCGGCTGCGGCGATCGAGCCGAGCCGGCCACATTCGGCCAAGTCGGCTCCCGATGTGAACCCGTGCAGGAAGCCTGAGGCAAACAGGTCACCTGCACCGGTGGTGTCCAGCACGGCATCAACCGGAACGGCAGCGACCTCGATCAAGCAGTCGGCGGTCACAATCACGCAGCCATCAGCGCCTCGGGTGATCGCTGCGAGTTCACACTCGGCACGCAGCAGGGCGATCGCTTCGTCAAATGAGTCGGTCTGATAAAGCGACATGAGTTCGTCATCGTTGCCGAACAGCAGGTCGACGTCGTTGGCAACGAGCGCCCGAAAGTCATCTCGGTGGCGATTGACGCAGAACGAGTCGGAGAGGGTGAGCGACACGAGGCGGTCGTGATCGTGAGCGACCTGCGCTGCTCGCCGAAAGGCGGCCTTCGCATCGTCACGATCGAAGAGGTACCCCTCCATATAGAGCACCTTGCCGTCGGCGATGACCGACTCGTCAAGGTCGGCAACGCTCAAGGTGGACGACACACCAAGAAAGGTGTTCATGGTCCGCTCGGCATCGGGCGTGACCACAACAACACAGCGCCCGGTCGGGATTTCTTGCGGCTCGCCGCCACCGGTAAACGCGACGCCCACCGCGCGCAGGTCGTGGCCGAACACATCACCAAGGTCGTCGTTGTCGACCTTGCCGATGTAGGCAGCCCGACCCCCAAAGCTCGCAACACCACACATAGTGTTTGCCGCAGATCCGCCGCTCATCTCGACAGCACCCGACAAGGCCTCGTACAGCTCGACGGCTCGGTCGGTTTCAATGAGCGTCATCGATCCCTTCGTGAGATCGAAAGCGGAGAGAAAGCCATCGGTTGCGTGTGCGATCACGTCAACGAGGGCGTTACCAATGCCCACAACGTCGAAGCGAGCGGGTTGTGACGAATTAGCTGACGATGAGTCGGACACGACCAGGAACGTTACCCCCAGTACTCTCCGAGACATGTCGACAGCAGATGACCACAACCCGGGCGTTGCTCAATCCACCGGAGATCCGTATCGCCTTCCGATCGGCGTCAATCCGACGCGCTACGACGTCAGGCTTCGTCCACGTCTCGATGATGCAACTTTTCACGGCGCTATCACGATCGATCTTAACGTTGCCACGGCGACCGACACGATTACCTTGAATGCAATCGAACTCGAGATCGAGACCGTGAGCGTTGACGGCACCGACGCAGCCTGGCATCTCGACGAGAGCACCGAACGACTGATCGTCTCTGCGGCCAGCCTCATCGAAGTAGGAACTGCAACGTTGCAGATCGCTTTCACCGGCATTCTCAATGACAAGCTCCGCGGCTTTTATCGCAGCACCTACATCGACGATGAGGGTGCCGAGCAGGTCATCGCCACGACCCAGATGCAGGCCACTGATTGCCGTCGGGCCTTCCCGTGCTGGGACGAACCCGAGTACAAGGCGGTGTTCGCCATCACCCTCGACGTTGATGATGGGCTCACCGCAATTTCGAACGGCGCGGAGGTCGATCGCCAGGTCATCGACGGGCGAACGATCATCCAGTTTGCCGACACAATGGTCATGAGCTCGTATCTCGTGGCCTTTGTCGTCGGTCGATTGGAGGTGACCGGCCCGATCGACGTCGACGGCATTCCGCTGCGAATCGTTCACGTTCCCGGTAAGTCAGGCCTCACCCAATTCGGCTTCGATGTTGGCGCATTCTGCCTGCGCTGGTTCCAGGACTATTACGGCATTCCGTACCCGTCCGACAAGGTTGACCTGGTCGGACTCCCCGACTTTGCCGCAGGTGCGATGGAGAACCTGGGGTGCATTACGTTCCGCGAGAACCTCCTGCTCGTCGATCCGGGCAACTCAACGCAGCACGAGCGGCAGCTGGTTGCAGATGTCGTGGCCCACGAACTCGCCCACATGTGGTTTGGTGACCTGGTCACCATGCGATGGTGGAACGGCATCTGGTTGAACGAGGCCTTCGCCACCTTCATGGAGATCGCCGCGTGCGATGCCTTCGCTCCCGATTGGAAGCGATGGACAAGCTTCGGGCTCGAGCGCAGCGCGGCCTTCGAAGTCGACTCGCTCGCCAGCACGCGCTCGGTCGAGTTCGATGTGCACTCCCCCGCCGAAGCCGACGGCATGTTCGACGTGCTCACCTATCAGAAGGGTGGCGCACTGCTTCGCATGCTCGAGCAGTACCTGGGAGCAGAGCGCTTCCGCGAGGGCGTGAGCCATTACCTGACCACGCACGCTTACGCGAGTACGGAAACCAACGACCTTTGGGATGCCATCGAAGCAACCAGCGGCGAGCCGGTCCGCCGCATCATGGATTCGTGGATCTGGCAGCCCGGCTATCCGTTGGTGTCGGCCCAGGTCATCGACGGCCAACTCGAGCTGACCCAGCAGCGCTTCGCCTATCCATCGGGTGACTCAGCGGCCACGTCGCCGGACGGCACCTGGGCAATCCCTGTCCATGTCCGCAACGGCGACTCCACCACGACGGTTCTCCTCGACACCGCAGCGCCACTCACCGTCCCCCTCGCACGCCCCGACGAAGCCGTCGTTGTGAACGCCGGTGGACATGGGTTCTTCCGCGTCGAATACGCCGATGGACTTCGCGCCAAGGTCACGTCGCCTGAGGCGCTCAATGATCTCGACACGCTCGAGAGATACAGCTTGGTCGACGATGCTTGGGCAGCAACCGTTGCTGGTCGGATGACCGCTGTGGAGCTACTTGACGTACTCTCCGGCTTCACCGATGAGCGCGAGTACGGCGTGTGGCAGGCCATCGCCATTTCGCTCGGCGGCGTCTCTCGACTGGTGACTGATGACGCACTCGATGGGCTCCGTCAATTCCTTCGAACCTTGGTGGGCCCGGCGTTCTCGGCGCTCGGCGACCCAACCGATGGGGAGTCGGACATGACAGCCAAACTTCGCGGCTTGCTGACCCGCATGCTCGGAGCGCTCGGCAACGATCCCGATGTGCAAGCAGCATGCCGGGATCTGTTCGCGGCAAGCGAGCGGGGTGAACGGGTCGACGCAGAACTCCTTTCTGCGGCCACGACGGTGGTCGCTGCCTCGGGCGACGCCGATGACTATCAACGGATGCTCGACGGATTCACGGCGGCGAGCACACCCCAAGACCAGCTCCGTTACCTATACGCCTTGGCCGAATTCGACGATGCCGATCTCATTGCACGCACATGCAAGTTCGCAATGAGTGGTGCAGTCAAAACACAGAACGCCCCGTTTTTGCTGCGTGCAACGATTGCAAACCGCAATCACGGTCGCGCCGCATGGGCGTTCGTCACCGCCAATTGGGAGCGAGCAAACGCCGAGTTCCCCGGAAACACGATCGTGCGCATGGTCGACTCGGTCAAGCTACTCACCGACGAAATCAGCGTCGGTTCGGTGCATGATTTCTTTGTGGCCCACCCGATCGAACAAGCGGTCCAGACCTTGGAACAGGTGCTCGAGCGCCAACGGGTAAACGCTGCGCTTCGCGAACGTAACCGAGACACCCTCAGTGCGTTCTTAACC
>JBLFZD010000310.1:0-4632 GCA_047610085.1 Ilumatobacter sp.
CGGGGCGACGCATCGCTGCTGGCGCCGGGGCCGGAACGGCTGACTGAAATGACGGGTATGGCGTGTGCGGGTGTGATGCCGATGCTGCGCCACGACCTGCCTCGAGAAGAGGGAGCGAGTGAGGTTTCCTCCGCGCCAGCTGGCGCGCCGAAGGTCGTGATCCCGCGGTTTCCGTACGGTTCGAACCTCGATGAATTTCATTTGCTTGGCACCGTTGCGCGGATCGAGTGGGCGACGGGCCCTGCTGCGTTCGAACACCTTGACTCGGAGCGCGATCTGATCGTGTTGCCCGGATCGAAGCATGTGGGATCCGACCTGGAGTGGTTACGCGCCGCAGGAATCGCTGCCGCTGTTGCGAGCGCAGCGCAGCGAGGAGTCCGGGTGATCGGGGTGTGTGGTGGCGCAATGATGTTGAGCAGGTCGATCGAGGATCCGCACGGCGTGGAAGGCGGCGCTCCAGGGTCGTACAGAGGTCTCGGTCTGGTGGATTCGACCACGACGATGGGTGTGACCAAACGGACGGTTCGTACCGTGGTTGAAGCACTCGGGAGCGTCTTCGACGGCTACGAGATCCGGTACGGCGAACTCGCTGGCGGCGAGCGTTTTGTCACGAACGGGAGAGTGATGGCCACGACAGTCCACGGACTGTTTGAGCATTCCGGCTTCATCGAACGGCTGCTCGGCGTTCCGGCGGTGCCGGTGCTTGAGCCCACGTTTGAGTTGCTTGCTGATGCAATCGAGGAGCATCTCGACACCGACTTGCTCCGACGCCTTATCGGTTGAGGCGTGGCCAGAGGAGAGGGCTTGCGGGGCCCTCGGCCAGCGCTCCGGGCTCATGTAGATGTCGATGCTTCCTGCACGAGGATCGGGCATCAAGATCCGGGGGTCGTATCAACTGGACCACTACACGGGGGCCATCTCAGAGTGGCGTGACGAGGCACCGAGGCACCGAGCGTGCGAATATGGCACTCGGCTGCTGAAGCACCAGTTGGTTAGATCTTTTCCATCGGTACGGGTTCGCCGGCGGGGAACGCCATGTGGACCACATCGCCGGTGGTGATGCTGCCGGCTCGAAGCACCACGGCCATCACACCTGACTTTCTCACCAGTTTGCCTTCCTCATCGCGACCCAGCATTTGGCCTTGGAGCCCGTCTGCAAACGCATCGATCTGTACGCACGGGTTACGCAGCCCCGTGAGCGCGATGAGGGCGGTACCGATGTGCATGGTTGTGCCGACCGGCAGCGAGAACAGGTCGACGCCGGTTGTGGTGATGTTTTCCCCGAGGTCTCCGGGGCAGACGTTGTAGCCAGCAGTGTTGGCCTCGGCGAGCGTTTCCGAGGCGATGAGGTGCACCTGACGGAGGTTGGGCTGAGTGGGGTCCGCCTTCACCCGTGAGCGGTGCATCACCTGTGCGCCCATGTGGGCATCGCCAAGTACGCCGAGGCCGGCGACGAGTTCGATGGACCCGACGCGATTCTTTGAGAACGTGTGGTCACCCGATCGGTGGACTGCGAGAACCGTGGCGGGGGAGGACGACATGCTCATGATCTGCCAACGTAGTGAGCGGGGATGAACGGAGCATGGCCGGTCGCGTACGATTGAAGGTGTGAGCGACCCCGGCATGATTGAGATGACTGATACGAGTGAGTACCCAGGCTTCGAAGGTGTTGAGCCGTTCGGGGTCGTGCGTTCGATCGAGGCTGAACGAGCCCACCGCAAACGGATCACCGCGATTGGCTACCGGATCTTCGCCGCACAGCGCTGGGGGCAAATTGGTGACGGCCATATCTCGGCGCGAGACCCGGAGTTGACCGATCACTTCTGGCTCCTGGATTGGGGCGTACCGTTCGGTGAAGCGACCGTATCGGGCATGGTGTTGGTGGGTCCGAATGGTGAGGTGAAGGACGCTGCGGGTCACTCGACCGGTGCGGTGAACACCGCGGGGTACAACATTCACGCGCCAATCCTTGCGGCTCGGCCGGATGCCGTCTCGGCAGCTCATACCCACACGCAGTTCGGTACGCCGTGGTCGGCAAACGTGGAGCCGTTTCGGGCGCTCAGCCAGGAGTCGTGTGCCTTCGTGTTCGATCAGTCGATGTTCAACGACGAAGAGGTCGAGGTGTTGTCGACCGATGGCGGCAAGCGGATCGCTGCAGCGCTTGGCGATACCAAGCTGTGCATCCTTCGCAACCACGGCCCGCTGACTGTGGGCCAAACCGTTGAGACCGCCGTCGCATGGTTTGTGATGGCGGAACGAGTTGCCGAGGTCCACGTCAAAGCACCGAACGGGCGCTCGATCAGCGATGAGTCGGCACGGATCGCCGCCTCAAAGTTGGCGCCGGAGCACGCAGCTTGGCGAGTTTTCCACTGGTTGCAGCGCAGCCTGGTGCCCGACACCAGCGTCGTTGACTGATCGGCGGGTAGCGGCAGGACTCTGCTGAGTCAGTGTTCGTGGTGGATGCTGGCGGCAGTTGGTTGCGCCTCGATCCGAAGATGTTCGGTCACGAGCGTGACGATCACGACCACGTCAAAGCTGACGATGAGCCAGACGGCGTCGAGCGAGCTCGAAAATCCAAGGAGGAGAGCGATCGTCAGCACCGCCAGCAGGCGCTCGAACGCGACAACACGGAACGCACGCCAGATGCCAATGTCCATACCACCGAAGAAACACACGATGCCGGTGAGCAGGAGCATTCTGAATGCGAGTTGGAGTGGATTGCCAGGGTGCAGTGCTGCCTCTTCGATCCCGACGGCGATCAGGATCACGCCAGCGACGATCGGCATGTGTGCGTAGCTGTACGCGTCGCGAGCGAAACGTCCGCGCTCGTTCCCTTCGAGCTCCTCGGCGCGGTGCTCCAGTGCTGGCTGAGCTCGATCGAAGTACGACCACCAGAGTAATCCTGCAGCAACGCCCGTCGCAGCCAGCGCGATCACGGGGTGGCAGCAAAGCCGCCACCTTCTTCGGACAACGGATCGACGGCGGCATTACCGAGCCCGATAATCACTTCACCGAGTGCGATGATGATGATCAGCCCATGGCTTTTGGCAAAGTGACCTGGTCGCATGGTCCATTCGCCTTCACCAGCGTTGATCGTGCTCGAGACGACGATGAGGATCGCCGCGATCCACGCAACGTACCGGGCGGTTCCATCGAGAAGACCGCCGACAACGAGGGCGCCCATGCCGACGGCATTTGGTACCGCATAGCGAATGGTTGTCGCTCGCTCAACCGTGCCGCGTTCGGTGGAGGTGACCACAAGGCCGTTCGCTAAGAGGAAGATCACGGCAAGGGGGATTGCGAATAGTGGGCCGCTGTCATCGAACGCGGTTTCCACCGCGGCAGCCATTGGAACGCTTGCTGCGGTGGCGACAAGGAAGGCAAGTCGCACCGGTCGCTAATTGCCGGCGACCACGTTCGTGGACCACGTGAACTGTGACCAAACTGCCCAGAGCAGCAGGAAGATGAGGGCGGCCTTGCCAACGTGCTCCCAGTCTGGGTGCACGATGAGGAGGTGAACCAACTGCGAGACGGCGAACACGAATGCAAGGTCGAAGATCAGCTCGACTGGGTCGGCAGCGAAGTCTTCGGTCGGTTCGGGAACTCGGAGGCCACGCATGGCCTGAATGTAGATCGTCTAGCCGACGGCGACGACGCCGATGATGCCGGCCAACACGAGCGCGCTTGCGCCGTACTCCGAGCGGGTGTGTTTTTCCCGGAGCCAGACGACCGAAATGACGAACGCCAGAATCAATTCGATTTGGCCAAGCGTGCGGACTCGTGTCGCTGACGTGAGCGTCACGGCGACCGCCCAGCATGCCGATCCCGACATGCTGAGAATGCCCACGGGGATCGCTGCGCGCCAGTTGATTGCCACGGCCCGCAGGCCAGCCCGGTCAGTCACTGCAAGTTGTGAGCCGTTCGCGAGCGTCTGGATTCCGAGCATGACGGTCAGTGTGAGGAGCGCGCGGTTCCAGGTCGGTCCGTCGCCGAGCGAGTTTGATGCGGCGCGAATGCCCGTCGCAGCTGCAGCGAATCCCAACCCGGCGAGCACCCCGAGTCCGGCAGCCTTGTCACCGGCCAAGCGGAGAACACCGGCGATCTTGTCGGGTGCTGCCAGCCAAGCAACCCCGGCCATGCAGACCATTGCCGCGGCCCATCCCAGCGGTGGGAGCGACTCGCCGAGGAACACCGTTGATACGACCGCGACGAGGATTACTTCGGTCTTTGCGTAGACGGTGCCCACGGCGAAGTCGCGGACTTGAAACGAACGGAGGAGCGCGATGGTTCCGAGGATTTGAGCGAAGCCAGCCAGCGCGATAATCAGCCAAAAGCGTGCGGGAATGGGTGGGAGGTCTTCGCCGACGAGAACGAATGTGACAAATGCTGCGATCAGCGCAAGCGGGAAGCCATAGGCATACCGAACGAATCCAGCCGGAACGACGGAGAGGACCCGTCGAAGTTCATGTTGTCGCGCCGTTCTCAGAATCTGGAGGGTGGCTGCAGCGAGGGTGACGAAGATCCACATGGTGTCTCACGTTGTAGGAATACTCGTCCGTATTGTGAGACGATCATAGCGGGCAACTCGGGAGGTGATGTCAGCGCGTGGTCGACGGTGGATACCAGACGTCG
>JBLFZD010000311.1:0-4621 GCA_047610085.1 Ilumatobacter sp.
GGCCTGCGCGGGAACGCCAGCAACCCCGATGGTGCCCGTTGCTGTATCGACCACGATGTCGGCAGCGTCGGCTTCCAACATGCGCGCCGCGACGTCACGAGCTTGTTCGACCATCACCTCGGTTGCCCTATGAACCGCCGAACCGCCGAGCTGTAGGGATCGGGAGCCTCCCGTGCCGCCACCTGTGCGAATCGCGTCGGTGTCGCCATCGACCAGGGTGATCCGATCGACGGGGATACCGGTCTGGGCTGACACCAACATTGCGTACGCGGTCTGGTGGCCTTGGCCGTGTGACTGGGTGCCGGCGTACATCGTGGCCGAGCCATCGGCGTGTACGTCGAGTGCTCCGAACTCGGTGCCGCCAGAGCCGGAGGTGACCTCCACGTACGACGCGACGCCGATTCCGAGCAGCTTGGTGTCGCCTCGCTCACGGCGCGCAGCTTGATCTGCGCGCAGCGCAACATATCCGGCTGCTTCGACAGCGGTATCGAGGGCGAGCTCGTAGCGGCCAGAGTCATATTGCGTGCCCATCAGCGTGTCGTAGGGGAAGACATCTTCGCTCAGTAGGTTTTTGCGGCGGAGTTCGATCGGGTCGATGCCCAGTTCGAGTCCGACCAGGTCGACGGCTCGCTCCAACATTGCAGTGGCCTCAGGTCGGCCAGCGCCGCGATATGCGCCCATCGGCGTGGTGTTGGTCGTGGCTACGGCGATGTCGAACTGCACGCCATCGAAGCGGTAGGTGCCCTGAGCCATGCTCTTGGTCAGGCCGGGCAAATGGGCGCCAACATTGGGGTAACCGCCGGCATCGTTCACGAGTTGCACCCGCAACGATGTGAACGTGCCGTCGTCGCGGACACCCATCTCGACGTACTGAATCTGGCCCCGACCGTGGAGCAATGACTTCATGTCTTCGCTGCGTGTTGGCACCCACACGACCGGCCGACCGACCCGCTTGGCAGCAGCGCAGATCACAGTGAACTCGTGATAGAGCCCAGCCTTGCCGCCGAAGCCGCCGCCGACCTGGGGCGTGACGACGCGGAGGTCGGCTGGATCGATATCGAGTGCGCCGCAGAGTTGACGGTGCACCACGTGGGGCATCTGGTTGGCAACCCACAGCGTGAGCCGGCCGGAGTGTCCGTCAATGTCTGCTGCGCAGCAGTTGGGTTCCATTGGAGCAACCGCCATCCGCTGATTCACAAAGCGCCCCCGAATGACCCGTTCGTCGCCGAATTCCACGCGGGTTTTGCCCAACGCTGTGAGCGCCCGGTTGGACCCGTGCGCCTCGAAGAGCACCGGCGCCGCCGGATCGAAGGCTGCTTCCATGTTGACCACTGGGGGGAGCGGGTCGATCTCGGCCCACACAGCGGCTGCTCCGTCGGCTGCAGCCTGCGGAGTTTCGCCAAGCACCACCGCGATCGGTTCTCCGACGAATCGCACGCGACCGTCGGCGAGCGGCGGGCGAGCAAAATCCTGATGAACGGGTGCGAATCCGTGGTGGGGTGCAATACCGATATCGCTGGCGACGAGTACATCGACGACGCCGGGCAGCGCCTTGGCGTCCTCAACGTGGATGGCCGTGATGATGCCGTGTGCGACCTCGGAGCCGACGAAGGACGCATGCAGTCGGTTGTCGAGCGGCAGGTCAGCGAGGAATTTTTCGGCTCCGATCAACAATCCGGGGTCCTCGGTGCGCATCACCCGTGTTCCGAGAATTGAACCGGGTCCGGGCATGGCAGCGTCGATGGTCGTCATCACGACGCAACTTATCTGTCTGCCGCTGCGCGGTGCTGGGTCAACGAAGTTTCGGGGTCAGCCAGACAACCAACGACTCCGAGACTGACTCGAAACCGAGTCGGCGATACATGCGATTTGTTGCGCCGTTGAATGCTGGCTGGTCGAGCACGACGTGGTCAACCTTCTGGCGGGCGATCTGTTGGGCAGCTACAGCGGCAACGATTGCGCTCGAGTAGCCGTCCTTGCGCAGGGCGACCGGGGTGTAGACAGCGTTCAATCGCACAACAGCGAGTCGTACCGGAGACACGATCAGCTGACTGACGATGTCGTCTCCAAGACGCCACTCCATCAGCCGTCCTTCATTGACTGCGTCGCTAACGCGCGTGGCGGCGACGTCGGCAGCGATCGGGAGGCCAACGTCGTCGCCGTACGCCTGGAGCCAAGTGACCGCCTCATCGATTCGATCCCGGCTGGCAACGGCGAGTTCGCCCTTGCGCTTCTTCGGCTCGTTGAGTTCGCCGAGGCGATACCAGCGGAACAAGTCACCGGTGTCGATTGCTCCGTCGCAGCGATCGGACCAACGGCCGGCGATGGCTGCCACGTCGCCCGGACGGCCGGTGAGCTGGAGTCGACGATCGATCGGCAGCTCATCGGCGATCACCTCGGCGGCGCCTTCGCCTAATGGAGCGAGCGTCCAGCCGTTTTCCTCGGCCACGGCGGCGCCGATCGTGTCCGAGCCGTGAGTCACTCGGAGGAGCTTGCTCGAGCGGCCGGGATACAACGTGACTGTGACAGGGCTGCACCCGATCGGGTCAGCGCGAAACAAGTCGCCACAGGCCTCGAGGCCTTTGCTCGCGTCGGCGATCGATTCGATCTCAGCCATGGTCAGAGCCTGGCACATCGTGGAGCGTGATCACACTCCGATGACACGTTCAGTATTCGCTGACGATCTCGGCGTCAGACCAGTCGATGTCGGTGTCGAGGGGCCCGGATCCACCGAGTGAGTCCTTGGCCGCACACGGCCGGTTTGCGTACAGCTCGTGCAGGCCGCGTTGGTCGCCCGCTTTGAAGACCGGCGTGTTCAACGGGTTCAAGCTCGGAAACATCAGCTGATCCTCGATGATCGCATCGGAAAAACCGGGTGCAAGTCCTGGGCCGCCGCGGCCCTGCGAGAAGTTGAGCGTCGTGTCGACATGGCCGAGGCCCATCAGGTGGCCGAGCTCGTGGGTCGTGGTCGTCTTGATTTGCCTGAGTGAGATCGGGCTGTCGGGCTCGCCAACGATGAGGTCGGCGAGGTCGATGACGGCAAAACCGCGCGTCGGTTCGGCGCTGCCGTCGGTCTTGACTCCGGCGAAAATCGAACCGCCAACACCGATCACGCCGCCACCCATCTCTGGGGTGTCTGAATCGTTTGAGAAGCCAACCACCAGGTCAACGTCGCCGCCGTTGCGGGCCGGCGGCAAATACTTGTGGGGAAGCTCCGGAGAGAAGCTTTCGGGGAGCAAAATTTGGTCGTCGATGTTCATCCCTGCCGACGTCACGCCGTCGAACTGGAAGTCGATGCCGGTGTACAACTCCATTTCTTCGATCGCGTCGATCAGCATCGCAATTTGCGCGTCGTTTTGGGCGAGGTCGACGTTGAGGGCGTAGCGGAGCGCCCGGCAGCTATTCCATGCCGCCTTGATGGTCGGCACCGGGCGAACCCCCGATTGAGTGAACGACCGGCGGTCATAGAGAAAGTCGTACGGGCCCGATACCGGTGCGCTGGCCGGCAATGCCGCTGGCACGAACGTGCCCGGATCGACGGTCGCGGTGGCTACGGAGCTCGATGCTGGAGGAACGGCTCCCTCGGCGAGAAAGTAGCCGGATGCGTCGACGGCAAGGTGCGTCATCCGGCTGGGCTTCAGGGTGACCTGACCTGTCGAGGGGCTGATCGAAGTGATCGCATGGTTCGGTACAACTTGGTCGGCTGCGGCGTAATTGAGCGACGAAGTCTCGGGTTCGGCTGCCCCGGTTGGGTATGCCTTCAGAAAGCCGCGACCGGTTGCTCGGATACCGGTCAGGTTGAAGGCGACTGCTTTTGCGCCGGCATTCGGGATACCGAGTCGGCCGCTGACCTGGAGTTCGATGGCCTCGTCGGCGCCGATCTCCTTGCCGCCGTTGAGCGCGGTTGGTCCCGATGTGGCGCGGCTGTCGAAGAGTCGGCCGGGGGAAAACGGAACGTACAGACCTTCGGTGGTTGACTCGGCGCTGTTGCCGGTGAAGTAGCCGGTGACATCGATCGTCAAGCCGCCGCCGCTGGCGGAGAACACCTTGATGCCGCCGGCGTCGACGCCGGAAATCACCTGGTTGCCGGCGGTGTAGTTTTCGGAAAGCACGTTGACGCTGGAGTGGGCGGGCTCGGAATCACCAGCTGACCAGACTCGAAAGAACCCTCGAGCTTTGGACCTGATCGCGGTCACGTTCAACACCACACCAGTTGCATCGGCGGGAACTCCAAACGGGGTGAGGTCGATGGTCTGGGTGCTGCCGGCGTCGAAGTCGCTCGTGCCGGGGTCGCGAGAGTCGAATGCGCGAACCGGGCCGAGGGCCTCGAAGCGACCTGCCTCGGTGGCGGGGCTGGCCACGAACACGCCCAAAACGTCGAGGATGATGTCTGATGTCATCGACGAGTAGACCGAGATCTTTTGGTCAAGTCCGAGCGGCGCGATCACGAGGTTGGGAATCGTGTGCCCCTCGAATCCGGCGTTGTTCGTGGAAGTGACTTGGCGCTTGGAACCGGTGGGCCACACCGTCCCGAAACCACGTGAACCGGTCTTGACCAGTGTGGTGTTCACGATGACCGCAGTGATGTCGGCGGCGTTGACGCCTGCGGCTTCGGCGACGC
>JBLFZD010000312.1:0-4587 GCA_047610085.1 Ilumatobacter sp.
AGCGCATGTTCACGCCCAATGCCTCGACCTGCTCCGGTGATGATGGCGGTTCGGCCGTCCAACGAGGTCATAACCGCACCGTAGCCACCGTCCGTCGACGGACCGCAATGCAGCCACGGCGATCAGGTCGATTGTCAGATTTACAGGAAGATGAGGTCGATCGCTCGACCGCGACGCAGCATGTTGCCGGAAACAACCTCGACACCACCGACTGTCGCCTCGACGAACACACCGTCGGTCGACCCAAGCAGGTTGCCGATGGTGAAGCCTTGTTCGAGCAACAAGGTCTGAGCCTCGGAAAAGCTGAGACTTTCAAGCGCCGGGAACTCGATGCGGTCGATGCCCTTTGACGCCTGCACCGTGATCGTTCCGTCGCGGTCGAGTCCCGAGCCCTCTTGCGGACTCTGCGCGACGATCACTCCGATGTCAATCTCTTCGCTGAACACTGTGTCGCCTTCGACGACAACGAGTTGCACTTGAGCAGCGGTCGACAATGCTGCATCGATCGTCTGGCCAGTCAGATCCGGCACGGTGCGGGGTGCGGGGCCCATCGACAGTGTCATCACAATCGTTTCACCCGGGAGAATATTTCCGCCGGCCCGCATATCGCCCTCAACGTCACCCTGCACTTTCCAGACGACGATGCTCCCAACAGCCACCGTTTCAGAGAACTCTCGTTCGGGTGCTTCGAGGCCGCTCAGTCCAAGGCCCGCCAGTTGCCCAAATGCTGCATCGAACGGCAGGGAGGCAATTTCGGGAAGGATTCGGAATTCAGGTCCCTCACTGAGAACCAGCCTGAACGACTGACCTTCTTCAAGTTCCACACCGGGCCCCGGATCGGTGCGGATCACCGTGTCGAATTCGGGGAACGTGTCGCTGCGTTCCCCACTCGTCGTCACCAACCACGCGTTGCCCACAATCTGATTCATCGCCTCGTCCTCGGAGACGCCTGCGAGCGCAGGCACCTCGAACGACTTGGCCTGGACGAGCAATGAACCGGCGTAGCCGAGTGCTCCGAGGCCGGCAACAAGGAGAAGGAGGAGCAAAACGACTGGTCCGCGACCGCGTTTTCCACGCGCCTCGTCGTCAAACAATTCGCCCGCAACAGCTGCGTCGGCGACTCCCAACGGGGGGGTGGAGATCGTGGGAATTGCCTCGGTTGCATGACCTGCCACTGCAGCCGACGCCGCAGCGACTGTTGCGGGCATTGCTTCGGTGTTCCTGGGCAAGTCGGGCAAGAGCGGAACTGACACACCGAGTTCCGACTGGGCAACGCCAACATTGTCGACCGGTGTGTCAACCTCTGCTGACGCTTGGGTGTCATCGATGATTCGGAGGTCGTCAGAGACGCCGCTGGACTCAGGGGCCGTGCGGCCTTCTGACGGCTCAACACCCTCGGTACTGCCATCGACGGCATCCTCGGCGGCACCCGGCGCTCCGGGTGTCGCGTTAGGCGCGGCGCCCGAGGTCAGGTCGATGGCTCCGACCGGCGGGGGATTGACGAACCCTCCTGCCGCGAACCCCACGACGCCAACGGTTGCGATGCCGACGGCCTCGGCGCTTATTCCCACTGGCGCCAAGCCGTCTTCGTCGACCTGCGACAGACTGGGTGCCGGTGACGGACGCTCAACCCCACCGGTCGGATCGGTCGGGCGACGCATCGCCGTTGTATCGAACAGTCCTGTGGCCAGAATTGGAATCGGCTCGGGCTTCGCAAGCTTTGGGGCGACCTGGACGAGCGCTCGGCCGAACTCCGCAGCAGTGAAACGATCCGCCGACTCGGGCCGACCAGCACGTTCGAGTACCGACGCCAACGGGCCAAGGTCAGCCGAGACCGAGAGCAGTTTGTCAACTCGGCCGGCGAGCGTGGCGACGGTCGAATCCGCGTCAAACGGCACCGAACCGGTGACGGCCTCAAGTAACACAAGCGCCAAGGCGTACACGTCGGTCTTCGAGTCGATCGGCAATCCGAGGGCCTGTTCCGGGGATGCATACCGGGCAACATGAGCTGGCACCCTGGCAGCGTCGGCCCAGGCTGGCTCCGCCAAAAGGCGCGCCATCCCGAAGTCGACCACGCGCAACCGCCGATCAGCACCAAACACCATCTTTGACGGGGTCAACTCGGTGTGGAAGAGCCCTTTTTGGTGGGCTGCGTCAAGCGCTCGGCAAGCTTCGAGCCCGACCACGAGGGCTTGTCCTGGTTCGAGGAGCCGGCCACGGTCGAGGAGGTCGCGCAAGCTGCCCCCACCCAACGCATCGACAACCCAGAACACGGTGGTTTCGCCGGCAATTTCCACATCGCCCCAGTCGAGAACCGATGCGATGTTGGGATGGGTCAATGCGTGGGAGATCTCGGCGAGCCGCTCAAACTTGCGGCGAAACTCTTCACCTTGAGCGTGCTCCGACCGAACCACTTTGAGCGTGACTTGGCCCTCGGTTCGCTCATCGATTGCATCCATCAAGACGGTGTTGGCCCCACTCGAAATCACCTGCGCAATGCAGTAACGCCCGGCGAGGACGGTGCCTGTGAGATCGCCGCCAGCCGACCCGTCGAGTTGTTCTTTCGCGTTTCTCACCACTCCGAACGCTACCGCCTGCACGATCTGCGGCGGGGCCAGGCAGACTGATCTCGTGAGTGACGCCGACCGTGACCTGGAGCCGTCCAAGCCAGCTGAGGCAACGCTTGACAACTCTCCCAAATCCACCGCCATCGATGTGATCGACGAGCCGTCCATCGCAGTGACCGACGACCACGAAGCGCCAACAGCCGACGCCGAGACCGGCCGACGCCCGGCCGACTGGGGCCTCATCACAGCGTGCTTCGTCATCGCTTGCGCACTCCTCGCGATTGTCTGGGGCGTCACGTCGGCGAGTACGGGCAGCGACGGGGTCAACCGACCCGATGTGATCGAAGACCTCTCGCCTGTCGAGAACGCACAACAGGCGTTCCAGCAGGAACAGGTGATGGTCGACCTCGAGTTTGGCTATGAGGCTGTTCTGATCATCGATGGCATCGAACTCGAAATCGCCAGGATCGGCGAGTTCTCGGTCGACCCGGAAGATGCCGGGCAGCAGGTGTCGATTCCTCCAACCGCAGTGTTCGACCCCGGCAACTCGATCATCACATTCCGCCCGAGCGACGACGCAATCATCACGAGCTTCGCCGAAGGACTCCACCTCGCACAGGTGGTCTATTGGAAGATCGAAGAAGGCCGAGAGAACGCGAGCAGCTACCGCTGGTCATTCGAAGTCGTCTAACTCGAGTTTCGGTTCCTGACCGACAACCGGCGCCAGACACCCGACGTCGGACACCGAATGCCGGACGTGGATGAAACTATTCGTCGTCCGGCAAGGCGAAACGTTCGGGAAGTTCACCGGTCTCGAGCAGCGTGACGAACTCGACTTCGTCAATGACCGGCACGCCGAGCGATTCGGCTTTGGTCAGCTTGCTGGCACCCGCCGATGCCCCCGCCACGAGCGCCAGCGTTTTCTTGCTCACGCTGCCTGGACTCTTACCGCCGCGCTCCGCAATAGCTTCGCCGGTTTCCTCACGCTTGAACCCGTCGAGCGCTCCGGTGACCACGACGGTCTGGCCCACAAGCGTCTGCGGAATCGCGGCACGAGCTTCGGCTTCCCGGACCGCTGCCTCGGGGTCGCCAAAGTTCACCCCGGCGGCACGAAACTTCTCGATGTAGACCAGGTTGGTGTCCAGGTCGAACCACTCCTTCACGGTGGTTGCAATGACGCCGCCCACGCCATCCACCGCTGCGAGCTCATCGACCGTTTTTGATGTGATCGTGTCAAGCGTGTGGAACGCGGCCGTCAGCGCTGCTGATGCCGCTGGTCCGAGGTGGCGCACCCCCAACGCCGTGAGGAACTTCGGGAGCGGACGATCGACCGACTTCTGAATCTCGGCAACGAGGTTTTCTGCGCTTGTGACACCGATGCGATCGAGCTCCACGAGTTGGTCGACAGTGAGCGTGTAGAGGTCGGCGGAGTCACGAATCAGATGGGAGTGGGTGAGTTTCTCGACCATCTGCTCACCAAGACCTTCGATGTCCATGGCTCCACGCGAGGCGAAGTAGGCGACCTTCTGATCACGGGTGGCGGGACAGTCCGGCGCAAAACAGCGGGTGTCGGCCTCCCCCTCGGGCTGCGTGAGCGGAACGCCACACGCGGGACAGTCCACGGGGAACTGCCAGGGCTCACTCCCGGCGGCGCGGGTGTTGGCGGCGGCGGGGCCGACCACCTCGGGGATCACGTCGCCCGCCTTGCGGACCACCACCGTGTCGCCAGGGCGGACATCTTTGACACCAACCTGTTCACGGTTGTGAAGGGTTGCCATTGCGACCGTCGAACCGCCGACGAACACGGGGTCGAGAACAGCGAACGGAGTGGCGCGGCCAGTACGGCCGACCGACACTTGGATGTCGATCAGCGTGGTCGTGCGCTCCTCCGGCGGGAATTTGTAGGCAATAGCCCACCGAGGGGCGCGGGACGTGAAACCAAGCACGTCACGTTGGTCGAGATCGTCGACCTTGATGACCACGCCGTCGATCTCGTAGTCAAGATCATGACGATGGTCCT
>JBLFZD010000313.1:0-4579 GCA_047610085.1 Ilumatobacter sp.
GGCCTGACGATCCGCTGCTGTCGGCCCGCCGTGACCTGCTCGGCCCTGCCGCCTTTAGCGAAATCGACATCCCACGGGCATCGATGATGCTCGCCCAGGCATGCGGCCGACTGATCCGTACCGCTGACGACAAGGGCGTCGTTGCGGTCATGGACCCGCGCCTCGGCAAGGCCCGCTACCGGTGGGACATCGTCAAGGCGCTCCCGCCCATGAAGCGCACGCGGCACCGAGAAGAAGTCGAGACGTTCCTGCGCTCACTCCACGAATAGTTGCGTATAGGTCAAGCCCCTTTGGCAACTATCTGCCGTGGTGCCGTGCCATGATTTCGGGACAGCTCCGAGAGAAGCAGTTTCAGAGCTGGTCTCTCTGTATGTCTCTGCATGCGTCGTACTCCCGATATCTGGCGCTTCGGATCTAGGCCTGGTTCGGTCTGCTCCTTGGTCGCCATGAAACCAGCCGACATTCGTGGCTCGGCCGCGATCAAGCGGTGTGTCGATGTGAGCGTTGACTCCGGCCGCACCGTCGTGTGTGGGCGGATAGCTGATGAGCTTGGTCAACGACGTCGCGTGGTTGCCAAACGCTGCGGCGAATTGCTCCGGCGGCAAACCGAGCCCGATTGCGGAGAGGCTCAGCAGATCATCAGAGAGCGCGCCGAGCCGCTCGAACCAGTCGAGCGCAAGCTCTTGTTGCCCCGGCAGTACGTCGCCAGGCATCCATTAGTTCGGCCCGTGCAACTGCAGGTAGTCAGGCCCGTCAGCCTGGTTGCTGGGCGGGTGCTCACTCCACACATCGATCTGTTCACGGATGTCGCGCCGATTGTTCGCGAACTCTGTGCCAACAGATTCCCAACCGCGGAGTTACGGCGACGCCGCCTTGTCGATCAACCGATTCTGGGCTTCAGGCAGCGCGAAGAACCCGCCCACCATGTCGAAATCCTCGTCCCGCAGCCGTTCCAGGCTGATCGCAGGGAACCGTCAGACACAGAATTGCGAAAGAAGCCTGAACCCGTGCGTCATTATCCGAGAGTGTCGATGTTGTTGAGCTCGCGGAAGCTTTGCTCGAGCCGCTCTATGAAGCTCACTTCGCCAGCACGGAGCCACACGCGCGGGTCGTAGTGCTTCTTGTTGGGAGCGTCAGCGCCGGCAGGGTTGCCGAGCTGACCCTGCAGGAAGTCGTGCTTGTCAGCCTCGTAGCCGCGAACTCCGTCCCAGTACGCCCACTGCAGGTCGGTATCTATATTCATTTTGATGACGCCGTAGCCCAGTGCTTCTTCGATCTCAGCAGCCGAGGAGCCCGAGCCGCCGTGAAAAACGAAGTTGACCGGCTTGTCGCTGGCGGTCACGTGCTTCTCAGCGATATAGGCCTGAGCATCTCGGAGAATGGTCGGGGTGAGCTTGACGTTGCCTGGCTTGTACACGCCGTGGACATTGCCGAACGCAGCAGCAATCGTGAAGTTCGGGCTCACTTCCATGAGCCGCTCGTAGGCGTACGCCACTTCTGCGGGCTTCGAGTAGAGGTCTTCAGGGTTGGCATCGGAGTTGTCGACACCGTCTTCTTCACCACCAGTGATACCGAGTTCGATTTCCAGCGTCATACCCATCGGCGCCATGCGCTTGAGGTAGTCGACGCAGATATCGAGATTCTCTTCCATCGGCTCTTCGGACAGGTCGAGCATGTGCGAACTGAACAACGGCGAACCAGTCGCAGCGAAGTGCTCTTCACCGACGTCGAGGAGGCCCGAAATCCAGGGCAGCTTACTTTTCGGGCAATGGTCGGTGTGCAAGATGACGCGAGCGCCGTACGCCTCGGCCATGGTCTGCACGTGCTTGGCACCAGCAACCGAGCCCAGAATCGACGCCGTGGAACCGTCGACCGGGACGTTCTTGCCGCCAACGAAAGCGGAGCCGCTCGTAGAAAATTGGATGATGACCGGGCTGTTGACCTTGCCGGCCGTTTCCATGACGGCGTTCATCGAGTTCGTACCGATGCAATTGGCGGCCGGCAGTGCGAACCGCTCAGCCTTGGCGAGCGCGAACACTTCGTTCACCGCCTCTCCGGTGAGGACGCCTGCGGGGAAATCGTTGCGTAGTTCAGTCACACTTTGACCCTACGCGCTGGCTCCGACCTCGCCCCAACATCTGAACGAAGAGTACGTTCAGCGCCATGACGGAACTCGTTCGAACCGCTGTCGATGGCGGTATCGCCACGATCACTCTCGACTCCCAACACAACCGCAATGCGTTATCTCGCCAGCTCCTCGCTGAGCTCCATGCAGGAATCGACGTCGCAGAGGCGGCCAACGCCCGGGCCATCGTGCTCCGCCACGAAGGGCCGGCATTCTGTGCCGGTGCCGACCTGAAAGAACGTGCGGCGGCGGCTGACAACGTCGCCGAGGTCGGGCCGAATCAGATGGTCACTGCACTGCAGCGCCTCATGGACACAGAGCGTCCAACGATTGCTGCCGTGAACGGCGCAGTACGTGCTGGCGGCATCGGTCTGATGGCATCGTGTGACCTGGTAGTCGTCAACAGCACCACCACGTTTGCCCTGACGGAGGTTCGGATCGGCGTGGCCGCAGCAATCATCTCCGTGCCCATCCTGCGGCGCGTCCCAGCGGGCAAGATCGCTGCAGCGATGTTGACGGGCGAGCAGTTCGATGCGTCAGAAGCACGTTCGATCGGCCTGGTTACACACGTGACTGACGACGTCGACGCAACAGTGCAGTCACTGATCAACGGCGTTCGCGCAGGCGCACCGAGCGCCGTGCGGGAAACAAAGAACCTACTGAGGAGGGTTCCGACGCTCGACCGTGACGTTGCGTTCGACGAGATGGGCAAGCTCTCTGACGAGCTGTTCCGAGGCCCTGAGGCGCAGATCGGCATGCAGGCATTCAAGGAGAAGCGGGTACCGAGCTGGGGCGACGAGAGCGTCTGATGGAGACTCTCCAGATCTCGACGGTGTCAGGCCAGCACATCACCGCTGACCACTGGCCCGGCGACCAGACACCCGTTCTTCTCGCGCACGGCGGCGGCCAGACCCGGCACTCGTGGGGCGGCACCGCTGAAAAACTCGCATCCAATGGTCATCGCGTCATCTCGATCGACCTCCGTGGCCACGGCGACTCGTCATGGGACGCCGACGGCGATTACTCGATGGCCGCCTACTGTGCCGACGCTCAGCATGTCGTCGAATGGATCGGCGAACCTGTTGCCTGGGTCGGAGCCTCGCTCGGCGGAATGACCGGCATGCACGCGGTCGACGGAGACCCAGATTCGTACACCTCATTGACACTCGTCGACATCACACCACGGCCTGCCAAGGCCGGAGTCAACCGCATCCTCGACTTTATGGCCGCTCGTGCGCAAGACGGCTTCGCAAGCCTCGACGAAGCTGCCGATGCCATTGCCAAGTACCAGCCACATAGGCCCCGGCCGACCGACCTAACCGGCTTGGCCAAAAACCTGCGCCATCGCGACGACGGTCGCTGGTACTGGCACTGGGACCCGGCCTTCATCACCTCTCGTGGCCAGGTGAACAGCGAACACGCCCGAGACCGCCACCACGACGAGCTGGAGGAAATGGCCCGGCGCATCACCATGCCGACCCTCCTCATTCGCGGCAAGCTTTCCGATCTGGTTACCGAAGACGAGGTCCGGGAGTTCATCAAGATGGTTCCGCATGCCGAGTTCGTCGATGTCAAAGGGGCCGCCCACATGATTGCCGGCGACAAGAACGATGTGTTCACAGATGCGGTGGTCAGCTTTCTCGATCGCTGAGGTTCATGCGATGATGGGCGGATGACAACCAGCGCAGACCTCCACGAACGCATTGTCGGTCAGAACCTCCCGAAGCGGTTCCTTACCAACGTCGAACGCAACGGAAGTATCGAAGTACTCAACTGGAAGAATTCCGCAGGTGACTGGGAGTCAAAGACGCTGACGGAGATGGCCGAAGACACGGCGCGCCTCACGGCAGCGCTGAAGGATCTCGGTGTTGGGGCTGGCGACACGGTCGTCATGATGATCCGCAACCGCCAGGAGTTCCACGCCCTCGACATGGCGGTTCTGTTCTGTGGTGCGACACCAGTATCGATCTACAACTCATCGGCGCCGGACCAGATTCAGTATCTCATCAACGACTGCAGCGCAAAGGTCGCCATCCTCGAAGATGCCGATTTCCTCGCTCGGTTCGATGCAGTCCGCGACAAGATTCCAACGATCAAACACACCGCACTTATCGAGGCTGAAGGCGCCGCTGACTCCATCATTCGCTACAGCGACATGCTCGCCTTTGAGCCGGTTGACTTGGCAGCCGAGGCCGAAACGGCTGCGCTGTCCGACACCGCCACCATCATCTATACCTCGGGCACCACCGGCCCGCCAAAGGGCGTCATGTTGAGCCACAGCAACGTGGCCTGGACCCTCGAGTCCGTCGGCCAGTCAATGCGCGACCAGACCGACATCGCCGACTTTGCCGGCAAACGCCACGTGTCGTACTTGCCAATGGCCCACGTCATGGAACGCCTCCTCGGCCACTACTACATGGTGGATTTCGCGACAAAGGTGTATTGCTGCCCCGA
>JBLFZD010000314.1:0-4565 GCA_047610085.1 Ilumatobacter sp.
CCACCTGTGGTGACCAGGCGCCGCAACCATTCGTGTGGCAGACGCGGGTTCATCCGGCCGCGGCGGCGAGCGAGATCATCGAGCGTGCCGGGCTTGCGGCTTGCGGTCGAAGTGCGGCGCCGGTGATCGAGCCACCCGGCGAGGTCGGCGGCCAGCATCGTGGTGCGCTCGTGCTCGGCCAGGTCAGGAATGTTCCGTTTGTACGGGATGCCGTCCATGTTCACCAGGCATTGAAAGCGGTGCGGCTGAGCGTCGGCGAGCTGCGTCATTAGTGCGCCGCCCTTTGAGTGGCCGATCACCGAAATTGGTTGGCTGCCAGCGACGTGATCAAAAACCGCCATGGTGTCGCGCATATCGCCGTCCCACGAGTAGAGCGCGGCATGTTCGCTTTGGCCGTGGCCGCGCTGGTCCCAACACACCACTCGATGGCCAGCAGCGGCGAGCTTGGGTGCGAACACGTCGAACGTGCGGGCAAAATCGAAGCCGCCGTGCATCATCATCAACGGCGGCGCGTCGGGGTCACCCCACTCATGTACCTGGATCTCGACACCATGGGCCGGGAGCCGGTAGCTGCGATCGGGGCGACGGGCTCCCGGGAACGGCGATTCGCCGTGTTCGTCGAGGTTGGTATCGATCGACGGATCGGCCGTTTCGGAGCTCACGAGGGCGACCGTAGCGGAGCCGGTTCCGCTGGCTTGCTGCCGCGGGGAGGGTTATGCGGCACGCGATCGTCGTTGGCGTCTACCTTGACGGCATAGCATCTCGGACATGTTGAAGATCAGCGGCAAACAAATGCGGCGTGCCAATCGTTCCGCTGTCGCTTCGCTGATTGTCGTTGGACTCGCCACGGTTGCCGCAGCATGCGGAACCACCGACGAAGCGTCTCGTGAGACGCTTCCTCCACTCGAGACGACGACGACGACGACCACGACGACGACCACGATTCCGATCGAACGGTTCTACACCGTGCAGCGGGGGGACATCTTGGCTGTCATCGCCTCCGATCGGGGCGTCACGGTTGCTGCGATCGTTGAGCTGAACGACTTGTCGAGCCCTGACGCGATCCAGGCCGGTCAGGTCCTCGAGATCCCGCAAAACATCATCATCAACGTAGTGGAACCTGGCGGACCCTGATCGAGCGCGGCCTCCGGGCGACCTCGTTTTAGAGACGTCGCGTATGTCCCGGGCCCTAGTGCCCTGTCAGCGCACCCAGTGATCCATACACTCTGCTCCATGAGTTTCTGGCCCAACGCTGAACACTGGAGCGTGAAGATTCCGCTCGACACGCCGCATCTGCGTCTCGACGTTCTCGCCGAAACCGGTGTCGTCGTGCTCGACAATGCGTCGTTCGTATGCCCTGAGTCCGAGTACCTGGCGCTCGAGTACCTGGACTGGAAATCTGGCGGCGACACGAATTTCGCTCCACTCGCCACGGCCGACGGTGAGCTTGACTGCCGCGGTTTTTGGGACAAGGGCAAGACCGACAAGGACGCGATGTGGACCTTGAATGCGGGGGTTGCCCCGTCATTGCGGGACTACGTCGATGGCGTCGGTGCGAACTTCGGCCGGGTCCGAACGATCAAGCTTGAGCCTCAAGATCGCGAGGTTGCGATCCGCAGCCTGCACCGCGATGATAACAACCGGTTCAACCCAGACAATGAGGGTTGGGTTGTGCGGTCGTGGGTCGAACTCACCGACAATCCCGACAGCTACATGATACTGATGGACAACGATGAGAACGGTCTTCCGGATGCATCGACCGAAATCCGTGTGCCGCTGCACAAGGGCTCCCGCTTCGTGGTCGACACCCAACGGCTCTGGCACGTGGTGGTTCATCCCGGCTCTGCGCCCCGTTATGCGCTGATCACCAGCTTCGAATCGGGTGACGTGCTCGACACGTGGATCACCGCATCCACCTCAGCTGGCTGATCCGGTCGACACCGTTCGATTGGGCTGTCGCGCAAGTAGCCGGCCTCGCAGTGAGTTGTCTCGTTCCAGTTCGGGTCGGGTTGTTCCGGGTGGGGTAAGCGCGAACGACCGATCTGCGTGTCTGTGCTGACGCAAACTGGGGTGGTGGGGCAAAAACGGGCGGTGACCGGGGGTTAGGCGCGATGGGCGATCGCGAGTTCGGCGATGTCGCGCATGATCTTGGCGATCTCGTAATCCTTGGGCGTATAGATCCGGGCGATGCCGTTCGCGAGCAGCCCAGCCCGGTCACCTTCGGGGATGATCCCGCCGAGCACGACGGGGGTGTCGATGCCCATCGCATTGAGGTGTGCAAGCACGTCGGGGACGAGTTCGAGGTGCGACCCGGAAAGGATCGACATGCCGATCACGTCGGGATCTTCGTCACGAGCCGATGCTGCGATCTGCTCGGGAGTCATGCGGATGCCGGCGTAGACGACCTCCATGCCGGAGTCACGCGCCGCCACGGCGATTTGCTCCGCGCCAGAAGAGTGACCATCAAGTCCGGGCTTTGCGACGAGAAACTTCGGAGGTCCACCGGGAATCGACTTGACGAACTCCGCGACCGCGCTGAGCCCCGCCGCCGGTGCCGCAGCTCCACCGACACCGGTCGGTGCCCGGTACTCGCCAAATACGTCTCGCATCACGGTGCCCCACTCGCCTGTGGTGCCTCCCGCCTTCGCCAGCGTGATCGACGCGGGCATCACGTTGTCGCCCTCCTGGGCAGCTCGGCGCAGTTCGTTGAGGGCCGCATCGACAGCAGCTTGGTCGCGCGCTGCTCGCCACTCGGTGAGCCCATCGATCGTCTCCTGCTCGACAGCCGGGTCGATCTTCATGATGTTGTTCTCGCCGCCGAGCGGTGACTCCGCGGTCTCGGTGAAGTCGTTGACGCCGATCACTTTTTGCTCACCCGACTCGATGCGGCGCGTGCGTGCAGCCATCGATGAAACCAGGCGGGCCTTCAACGTTTCAACAGCGTCGAATGCGCCACCCATTTCCAACACGTCATCGAGTTCGGCCTGGGCCTCGGCACGCAGCTCGGTCGTGCGGGCCTCGACAACGACGGACCCTTCGAAGATGTCGCCGTACTCGAGGAGATCGGATTCGAACGCGAGTACCTGTTGCATGCGCAAGGACCACTGCTGATCCCACGGGCGAGGGAGCCCGAGGGCCTCGTTCCATGCGGGCAGCTGGACAGAGCGAGCCCGGGCGTCTTTGGAGAGGGTGACGGCAAGCATCTCAAGCACGATGCGTTGCACGTTGTTTTCGGGCTGGGCTTCGGTGAGGCCCAATGAGTTGACCTGCACGCCGTAGCGGAACCGCAGGGCCTTCTCGTCGGTGACGCCGTAACGGTCACGGCCGATGTCGCCCCACATCTCTGTCATGGCTCGGAGCTTGCAAATCTCTTCGACGAAGCGGATGCCAGCGTTCACGAAGAACGAGATCGACCCAAACACTTGCGGAAATTTCTCGGCGCTGACCTGCCCGGAAGCCTTCACTGCGTCGAGCACGCCGATCGCGGTCGCCATCGAATAGGCGATCTCCTGAACGGGCGTCGCCCCAACTTCTTGCAAGTGGTACGAGCACACGTTCATCGGGTTCCACTTGGGTGCGTGCTCGGCGCACCACGCCACCATGTCGACAATGAGTCGGCGCGACTCGGCCGGAGGGAAGATGTATGTACCGCGAGACAAGTACTCCTTCACGATGTCGTTCTGTGTGGTCCCACGAAGTTCGGCCGATGCAGTGCCCTGCTCCTCGGCGTTCGCGACATACAAGGCGAGCATCCACGCCGCGGGCGCGTTGATCGTCATCGAGGTGTTCATCTGCCCAGGAGGGATCTGGTCGAGCAGCGTGCGCATGTGGCCGAGGTGCGCTACGGGCACACCAACCTTGCCAACTTCGCCACGCGACATCGGATCGTCGGCGTCGTAACCGGTCTGAGTCGGCAGGTCAAAGGCGATCGACAGCCCGGTCTGGCCCTTGGCGAGGTTTGTGCGATAGAGCTCGTTCGACGCGGCAGCGGTCGAGTGGCCCGAATAGGTCCGCATCATCCATGGCCGGTCGCGCTGCTTCGGCGACATGTTCGCAGTCTCACTCATGCACAAAGTCTCGCCGCGCCGAGCGCCATCACCAAACGCTCGGCACGTGACATTGACAGCATCGGTGTCGAGATTTGTGGGAAGCGGCCGGTTGCTCTCCCAGTTGCCGTTGCATCGAGCTCGTTGTACTCCGAGCGATTAAAGCAAGTGGCCTGGGTGAAAGGGCCGGATCTCTTCGGCAACTGCGTGAGCCTGTCTTGGTGTGGACGGGGTACCGTTTTCGTTTGCTGGCGATGTGGGTTGTTTGTGTCAGCTCAGGTTGGGTATCCCTTCGTTGCCCCGGCGTCGTTTGATGCTTGTCTTAAAGGATGTCACGATGAAATATTTTGGTCGGATCGCTCAAACGGTTGCTGCGCTGTGGATCTTGAATGTCTGGTTCAACAGATTTAACAAGGACACCGGGTATCGCGGTGGTGAGGCAACGAACATGATTGAAGAGTTCGAGGAGTACGGCTTTTCGAAAAACCAGATGTATGCCGTTGGGGCTGCCAAGGTGGG
>JBLFZD010000315.1:0-4555 GCA_047610085.1 Ilumatobacter sp.
GAACGCGATCTTGCGGTGCTTGGTCATGATGCCGCGATGGGTTTCACGCCCGTCGGCCACCCATTGGCCGACCTTGTTGGAGCGGGCCTCGAGATGCAGGTCGAGCGAGCGAGTCCGAGGTTCTCGGTCTTCGACGGGAACCTCGCAGCGGTCGATACATCGCTTGGTGATCGGCCCGTTTCACCATCGCAACTTGAAACGTGGGCAGCGTGCGGATTCCGGTACTTCCTCAAGCACGTGCTCGATGTCTCGGATCGTGACGACCCGGAACGAACCGACGAGATCTCGGCGCTTGATCGGGGTTCGCTCATTCATCAAACGCTCGAAGAATTCATAGCGGAGGCAATCGACCAGGGGGCTCCCGCCCCCGATCTGGCGTGGACGGTGGAACAGCGAGCCAGAATCCATGAAATCGCCGATGCTCTTGCCAAGACGTACGAAGCGACCGGGAAGACTGGTCGAGCGATCAACTGGCGAGTTCGGCGCGACGACCTACGGACACTGCTCGACACGTTCATTGAGGTCGACGAACGTTTCCGCCGGTCGCACTTGGCGACGCCCAACCGTGTCGAACTCGACTTTGGGGTTCGGAGCGGGAGCCCCGTCGACATCGAACTTCCAAGTGGTCGACGCCTTGCGATGCGTGGCCTTGCTGACCGGGTCGACCTGACTGAAGACGGTCGAGTCGTGGTGAGCGACTACAAGTCGGGCAAGGGGAAGAAGTTCGACAGCCTGGACGACGATCCATTCGTGGCGGGTACCGGACTCCAGCTCGGGATGTACAGCGAAGGCGCCCGACAGCATTCAGGGCGCACATCGGCAACAGCTGCCTACTGGCTGGTGGAAGCTGATGGCCCGGAACGCCGCGGCTACGCATGGACCGATGCGTTGCGAGCCCGGTTCCACGAGGTGCTCAGCGTCATCGTCGATGGGATCGACGAAGGAGTGTTCATTGCCGCGCCGGGTGAGTGGAACACCTTTCGCCAGACCAATGAGGCGTGCACGTACTGTGAGTTCGACTCGCTGTGTCTCCGGGATCGCGGCGAGCAGTCCGAGGCAAAGTCGAGTGACGCTGGGGTACGGATACGCGAGCGACTGACGCCGGGGTTCGACGGCGAGGAAGGCAGCTCATGAACGACCTCGAAACGCCGGCTGACCAGCCTGCACGAGAACTCATCAGCACCACGGGGCTTGGTCAGACATTGTTTGTCGAGGCCGGAGCAGGGACGGGCAAGACCACACAGTTGGTGAGCCGGATCGTGAACACCGTTCTCACCAACCATGTTCCGCTGAGTGATGTCGCAGCGATCACCTTCACCGAAGCAGCAGCAACCGAATTGCAGGCTCGAATCAGAGTTGCGTTCGAGCAACTCATTGCCGATCCCGTCACCGATGATGCCGTCCGCACACGTTGCCGCGACGCCGTGGCTGATGCCGATATGGCCGTCATCTCCACCGTCCATGGCTTTGCCAGCAGGATCCTCGGAGAGTTTTGCGTGGCGGCTGGTCTGCCGCCACGAGTCTCCGTGCTTGATGAGGTTTCATCGCAACTGGCCCACGAGCGGCGATGGGGTCGTTTCGTTGACCGGCTACACGAGGCTCCCGAGCACGAGGAACTGCTCTACCGAGCGGCGCTGATGGAGATCCCACTCGATCCGCAATATCAGGGTCAGGCGTCGTTCAAGGATGTGGCCGCCAACTTTGGTCAGAACTGGGATCGGCTCGATGAACTCACGGACGCGACTCCGGATGGGATTGGACCGATTGATTTTTCGCCATTCGACATCGCAGTCAGCGAACTGGGGCGGGTGGCGTCGACGTGCACCGACCCGGAAGACAAACTGGTCCGGCGGATCGAAGATATGCACTTACCCGAGATGCGCGCCGTCGCAGCCATCTCCGATCCGCATACCAAGCTGAGGGTGCTCAGTACAAAAAGCCGGGCGGCACCGAAGGGGCAGATCTGGGGGAGGGGCACGGGCGGCAAGAAGGCGGCATGGGGGTGTGATGTCACCGAGATCAAAGACGTCGTCACCGCTGTGAACGACGCTGCAGCGCTGGGCATCGCTGCAACGAGCGCAGCAGTGGTCGAACAGTTGATGCAGCTCACAGCGGCCGAGGTCGTCCAAGCGGCGCGAGCGAGGAGCGAAGACGGCGGCCTCGAGTTTCACGACCTGCTCGTTCTCGCCCGTCGGGTGCTGCGCAGGAATGCGAATGTTCGGGCCGTGCTGCACGACCGCTACCAGCACATTCTGCTCGACGAGTTCCAAGACACCGACCCAATTCAAATCGAGGTTGCCTCGCTCATTGCCTCGACGCCAGCCGATGCGCACCCTGAGGCGTGGCAGGAGCATTCGGTGCCCGCTGGTCGGCTCTTTTTCGTGGGCGATCCGAAGCAGTCGATCTATCGTTTCCGGCGCGCCGATATCAAGCTCTTTCTCGCCGCGCGTGACGCGTTTGGTGGTGCCGCTGGATCCGTGTCGCTGAGTACCAACTTCCGCACGGTGGCGCCGATTATCGACTGGGTCAATGGGCTGTTCTCCGTCGTCATGCCCGAAGAGGTCGCTGGCGCCCAGCCCAAGTACGAACCACTCCGGGCGTGGCGAACTGGCCATGACGGGGTCGATCATCGACCTCTCGTATTCGGTGGTGAGCACGGCGACCCAAAGGTGAAGGCGGGCGCGTTGCGAGAAGCCGAAGCGTGCGACGTGGCGGCGATCATTTCGAGCATCACTGATGAGCCTGTTCGGTGGCCGGTCTTTGATGCTCGCTCCAAGCAGTGGCGCGCCGCCCGTTTGTCTGACGTGACCGTGCTTATCCCCACACGTTCATCACTGTCGTTTCTGCGCGAATCACTCGACGAGAAAAACATCCCGTATCGGCTCGCCACCGGCACCCTGGTGTACGACACCCAGGAGGTGCGTGACGCGATTGCTGTGCTTCGCTCTGTCGATGACCCGAATGACACGGTCAGCCTGGTCGCTGCGCTGAGATCGCCGCTCTATGGCTGTTCCGATGTTGATCTGTTCACATATCACCAAGCTCGTCGAAAGTGGGACCTGCCTGCCACGCCGACGGACTCGCTCGATCCCGCTCACCCAGTGGTGGCTGCGCTCGTTCACCTCCGGTCGCTCTGGGAAGAGCGCTGGTGGCTGAGCCCGGCCACCCTGCTTGAGCGCGTGCTGCGGGAGCGGCGTGCATTTATCCTCGCGTACGGTGATCCTCGCCCCGCTGAAGTGTGGCGCCGCCTCCGGTTCTTGCTGGACCAAGCACGCGCATTCGAAGAATCAAACGGGGGAGGGCTGCGCGACTTTCTTGACTGGGCGGCACTCCAGAGTGCCGACGGCGCCCGGGTTCACGAACCAATGCTCCCCGAGACCGACGAAGACATGGTGCAAATCATCACGGTGCACGGGTCGAAGGGTCTCGAATTCCCGATCACTATCTTGTCGGGAATGACCACGGCCGCCACCGGTCGCCAGGGCGGCGTGAGCGTTCTGTGGGGCGATGATGGGCCACCTGAGGTGAAGCTTCGCACCGGTGTCGCCACGTCGGCACACCAGCCCCGGGCGGACCTCGAAGAAGCGATGGATCAGCACGAGAAGGCTCGCTTGCTGTACGTCGCAGCTACCAGAGCTCGCGATCACCTCGTCGTATCAGGTCATCACAAAGCTGCTGGTTCAAAGGTGGACGCGACCTTCGCGACCCGGATGGCGACGTTCGCCGCCGATGTTCCTGAGTTGTCGCGGCGTTGGAGTGCCGACATCGCCGCGGGCGTGGAGGCATTGGAGCCCGAGTGTGATGTAATCTCTGGCGATCATCCGGCCCAAGCCGCCGTGTGTGCGCCCCTCGATCGCGACGCTGTCCTCGGCGAACGCAACCGGTGGATCTCAGAACGTCGTGACCTGCTGCGACCGTTCGAGCGTCCAAACACGCTGTCGGCCACCGCTATTGCGGCGACGGTGGACGCCTCAATCATCGACGTCGATGATGACTCGCGTGCAGCATCGACCCCAGCGTCCGGCGAAAACGGCGGCGACAAGACGCTCGTCCGCCGCAAAGGTCGCGCCGGGTCCTCGATCGGCCGGGCGGTCCACGCGACCTTGGAGGTCATCGACTTCGACGACCCAAGCAATCTCCGCGAGCTTGTCGACCGCCAATGTGACCTTGAATCGATCCCCGAGCATGGGGACACGGTTGACGCTCTGGTTCGATCAGCGCTCGCCTCGGAGGCGGTTGGCCTGGGCCGCGAACATGTCACCTATCGCGAGCTGTACGTCGGCGCGCCGTTGGGTGGAATCACCGTCGAGGGCTACATCGACCTCCTGATTCGCACCCCTAGCGGCTTGATCATCGTCGACTACAAGACCGACACCGTGTCGTCTGAGGCTGCGATCGATGCGAAGGTCGCCGCATACGAGCTGCAGGGAGCTACCTATGCGGTTGCCCTTGAAACCACCACGGGGCTTCCCGTCGTGGACTGCCGCTTCGTCTTTTGTATGAAGGGCAAAGCGGTTGAGCGATCTGTCGCCGATCTTGACGGTGCGAAAGAACG
>JBLFZD010000316.1:0-4548 GCA_047610085.1 Ilumatobacter sp.
CTTGCATCCCAACGAGCACCCGCCCGCTGTCCGATCCGTGATTGCGATAGTGAAACAGTGAAATGTTCCAATTGGGCCGCATGGACCGCAGGAAGTTCATCAGCGCACCGGGCCGCTCAGGGAACTCGAACCGCTGGAGCACCTCGTTGGAGGCGAGCAGTGACTTGCCGCCCACCAGGTGACGAAGATGGACTTTGGCGAGCTCGTCGTCCGTCAGGTCAAGCGTGGCAAAACCAGCCCCTCTGAACACGGCGGCCACGCTGTCAGCCTCGTCACGAGATTTCACGCTCACACCCACGAAGACGTGCGCCTCACTATCGTCGCTGATTCGGTAGTTGAACTCGGTCACGTTGCGATTGCCGAGCAGTTCGCAGAACCGGCGAAAGCTCCCAAGCGCTTCCGGAATCGTCACGGCAAAGACCGCTTCTCGCCGTTCGCCCAATTCGGCTCGTTCCGAGACGAAGCGCAACCGATCAAAGTTCATGTTTGCGCCACACGACACGGCAACGAGCGTTTCGTCGCGGACCCCCGTCGATTCGACGTACTTTTTGAGCCCGGCAATAGCGAGCGCTCCGGCGGGCTCGAGGAGCGTGCGGGTTGCAGTGAACACGTCCTTGATTGCCGCGCAGGTCTCGTCGGTATCGACCAGAAGAATGTCGTCGACGTACTGCTCGACAAGCCGGAAGGTCTCCTCTCCAACGGCCTTCACCGCGGTGCCGTCGGAGAACAGACCGACTTCGGTCAGTTCAACTCGGTGGCCAGCGTCGATTGACTGCTTCATCGCATCAGAATCAACGTGTTGCACCCCGATCACTCGGATGTCGGGTCGAACCTGCTTCACGTACGCAGCGATCCCCGAAATGAGGCCACCTCCTCCAATCGCGGCGAACACCGCATGAATCGGGCGGCCGTGTTGGCGGAGGATCTCCATCCCAATCGTTCCCTGGCCAGCGATCACGTCGGGATCATCGAATGGGTGAACGAATGTGAGGTCACGCTCACGCATCAGCACTTGGGCGTGGGCAAACGCATCCGAATACGACTCGCCGTGGAGAACAATTTCGGCACCTCGGGCTGCGACGGCGTCGACCTTGAGCTGGGGGGCGGTCTCTGGCATCACGATCACCGCGCGGCAATTCAACTCGTTGGCTGCGAGCGCCACGCCCTGCGCATGGTTTCCCGCCGATGATGCGATAACGCCACGTTCGAGCGACTCGACCGGGAGGTTCGCCATTTTGTTGTAGGCCCCACGGATCTTGAACGAGAACACCTCTTGAAGGTCTTCTCGTTTCAGTAAGACGTTATTACCAAGCCGCTTGGATAACTCGGTCGCAGGTTCAAGTGGCGTCTCGATTGCGACGTCGTAAACACGGGCGTTGAGAATTCGACGCAGGTAGTCAACGTCGTCGTGCAACTCAGCGCTCATCGCTCCAGTGTGGCCCGCGGAAGATCGCAAGAGCGACACGCAATGTTTAGACGTGGCATCCGTTCAAACCCGTCCGACTGCGGCGCCCGTTTGTTCCTTAGTAAGGCATGGTCCCGCCGTCGACAGGGAACATGTTTCCGGTCATGTTGCGAGCAGCATCCGATGCGAGGAACACCGCAACAGCTGCGACCTCTTCAACCCGGTTCGGTCGCTTGAGGGCCGACTCAGACGAGAACATCTCGATAAGTGCGTCATAGCCGTCGAGGCCCATCGCCACTGCAGAGTCTGGGCCGGTGGCCCGCACGATGTCGGTCTCGATCAGGCCGGGGAGAATCGCATTGACGGTGATACCAAGCGTGCCGACCTCTCGCGCTGCTGACTTGACCAAACCGTTGACTGCGTGCTTTGTGGCCGCGTAGCCGGGGATCCCGGGCTTGCCGAGCTTGCCTTCGACCGACGACGTGACGATAACTCGGCCTGTTTCGCGCGGGATCATGTGCTGCAACGAGCGGCGCATACCCCAGAAAACGTGGTTCAAGTTCCAGTCGACTTCAAGTTGCCATTCCTCGTCAGTCATTTGTGCGACCGGGGCGGTGGCCTTGACCCCACCCGAGTTCAGGCAACACACGTCGAGTTGGCCGTAGCGCTCAATCGTGAAGTCGATCAGTCCCTCGACCGCGTCTTGCTTCGATACATCACCAGCGTAGAAGTCAGCGTTGTCGCCAGCATCCATTTCAGTGAGGCACTCGGCGCCCTTCGCCGCGTCACGGCCATTCACCACGACTTTGCCACCCTCAGCGATGAACGCTTCGGCCATAGCTCGGCCAATGCTGCGTGTGCCACCAGTAATACAGGCGACCTTTCCGTCAAGCTTTCCCATCTCGGTTCCTCTTTCAGTATTCAAAGTTCTCGGGGTCAATTCTCAGGGTTGATCAGTAGGGCGAAGTGCCGCCGTCGATCGAGATCATCGAACCGGTGATGCCGGCCCCAGCGTCCGAAGCGAGCAGCACACACACCTCAGCGACGTCGCTGGTCTCGTTCAGTCGCTTGATCGCCGACTCCTCGGCGAACATGTCGAGTAGGCCCTGGTAATCGATGCCCATCGACTCGGCTGCAGGCGGCCCCTCGGCCGCCATGATGTCGGTTTCGATGGCGCCAGGGCAAACCGAGTTCACCGTGATGCCCAACGTGCCGACTTCCTGGGCGGCCGACTTCGTCAGGCCGTTGATGGCGTGCTTCGCCGACACGTAGATCGACAAGCCAGGCTTGCCCATTTTGCCCTCAACCGAGCTCATCGTGATGATGCGACCCGATTGCTGGGGAATCATGTGCTTCAGCGCTGTCTGCATCGTCCAAAACGTGTGCCAGAAATTCCACACAAGCGAGTCCTGCATCGCATCGTCGGTGAGATCGACCACCGGTGCGTGATTCGAGGCGCCGCCGGCATTCGAGAACAAGATGTCGATCTTGCCGAAATGGTCGACCGTGCCGTTCACGATCGACTCGCACCCTGCTCGGGTCTTCACGTCGCCGCCAATAAAGTGGACGCTGTCACCAGCATCCATCTCAGCAATGGCCTGCGCGCCCTTCTCTGGGCTTCGGCCGTTGATGACCACTTTGGCGCCCTCGCGCACAAAGGCTTCCGCCGCTGCTCGGCCGATACCGCGGGTGCCGCCTGTGATGCAGGCAACCTGTCCTTCGAGTGCTCCCATTGGGTCCCCTGACCGTGTCGTGATCGTGTTGTAGGCGTGTGTTCATCCGGCGAAACACCGGCATCTGCGAGACCGTAACAACCAGGCCGACTTGGGCTGGCGTCGGAGCGATGACGGAGGGGTGGAGTTCAACAAAATGGTCGAACAGACCATCGCTCCGATCACCACCACGTCTCGCACCCAATGTCCGACATTCGGTGTCAGACACCCGTTGTCTGACACCCGTTGTCGTCAGCCCTTGGCTTTGGACGTGAAGCCGAAGAGCTTTCCGGCGACTTTGCGGATCTGGATCTCGTCGCTTCCTTCGGTGATGCGGTACCGGCGGTGATGCCGGTAAATGTGTTCGAATGGCATCGCCCGGTTGTAGCCCTGCCCACCACATGTCTGCATTGCCTGGTCGGCAGCGTTGCAGCAGAAGCGATTGGCGCGGTAGTTGCACATGGCGACCTTGTCGGTGATCTCCATGTGGTCAATGCCCTCGTCGAGCTGCCATGCCGTCTTGTGAATGAGTGCCCGCAGCATTTCGCCCTCTGCGGCGAGGTCCGCAAGGGGAAACTGAATCGCCTGGTTCGTTGACAGGCGCTTGCCAAACGTCGTGCGCTGGTTGGCGTACTCGACGGCGAGGTCGATGCAGTGCAACCCGGCCCCGAGCGATGATGCGGCTTGGCGGATCCGGTTCTCGTGCACGAACAGCTGGGCGGTCTGAAGCCCGAGGCCTTCCTCGCCGAGAATGTCGTCGTTGTGGACTCGGACTTCACTGAGCTTCACGTGAGCGTGGTCGGTGGGCATGTTGAACGTCCACATGAACTCCTCAACGGAGAAGCCGGGTGCGTCGGTGGGGGTGATAAAGCAAGTGATCCCTTGGCCGTCGCCGGGCTCACCGGAGGTGCGGGCGAAGATGTAGTCGTGTGTGGCGTGATGGAGCCCGGTGTTCCAGTACTTCTCACCGCTGATGATCCACTCGTCGCCATCGCGAGTTGCGGTGGTCTCCATCCACGTGGCATCGGATCCGTGTAGCGGTTCGGTCAACCCGAACCCGATGCGTGCGGTGCCATCGAGCATTTTCGGAATCCACTCGGCCTGCTGCGCTTCTGAGCCGTACTTCTCCATCATCAGGACCGTGACGAGGTTGCCGACAATCGAGCTTTCGTTCTGCAGGTCGTTGTGGAGGCCGAGACCTTTTCGTGCGAGGTGTTCTCGCACGATTGCCATTTCGAGGTTGCCACCGTTCTTGCCGCCGAAACGCTCAGGCAGTTGATGTCGGTAGAACCCGGCCTCGTCGGCAGCCACGCGCATCCGGCGCAGCAGTGCTTCCCACTCGGCGTTAGGGAGGCCATCTCGATCCCAATCCGTGCGGGCGTCTTCCCGGCGATGGTCGAAGAAGCGGATGTTGTCATCCTCCTGCTCGAT
>JBLFZD010000317.1:0-4543 GCA_047610085.1 Ilumatobacter sp.
TCGAACGGGCAGACATCGACACAAATACCGCAGTACATGCACAGCGCGTAGTCAATGTCGAAACGGTCGATGTGGTTGACCTGGCGCGGCTTACCACCCTCACGGCGCGGCGGAGCGAGCTGCTTGTGGCCTTCGATGTAAATGCACCAGTCCGGGCAGCTACGCGAGCACAACATGCAGGCCGTGCAGTTGTCTTCGTGGAGAGCGATGACACCGCGGGCGCGCAAGGCGGGCGCCTCTTTCTCGTGCGGGTACTGCACCGTGTCGGCGCCGTCCCTGGCCGTCCGGCCGAGCGTGCTCAGCGTGACGCCGAGCCCCTTGATTATTCCAGGAACCTTGGGCATTACAGAGCCACCTTGAGAATTGCCGTGACGGCGATGTTGGCGAGCGAGAGCGGGATGAGGAACTTCCACGCAAAGATCTGGAGTTGATCCTCACGGAAACGAGGCGAGCTGAAGCGCACCCACATGATGATGAAGATGAGCCCCAACATCTTGGTGAACATGATGACAGGGCCAACCAGGTTCATCCACCAAGCGACGTCATCGAGGTTGTTCCAACCGAACCAAGCGAACGGAACGCCCCAACCTCCGAGGAACAGCACGGCGGCAATGAAGCTGAACACCCCGGCGGTGGCGAACTCGGCGATGAAGAACATCAAGAACCGGAAGCCTGAGTACTCGGTCATGTACCCCGACACGAGCTCCGACTCGGCGACCGGCATATCGAATGGCGGCTGCGTGAGCTCGGCTTGCACCGCGATCATAAAGATCAGGAAACCAAAGAACTGGGTCAGGATGAAGGGGTTGCCGATCCAACCGATGCCGAAGATCTCACCGGTGTTCTGGACTTCGACGATCCGGTTGAGGTTCATCGAACCGGCCTGAATCACCACACCGAGGGCGGCAAGCACCATCGGGAGTTCGTAGGCAATGAGCTGCCCTGCGGCGCGTAGACCGCCAAGCAGCGAGTATTTATTCGCGCTCGACCAACCGGCCATCAGGATGCCGAGCACGCTCACCGAGCCAACGGCGAGGAAATAGAACACCCCGGCGTCGAGGTCAGCGAAGACTGCATCGGGGCCAAATGGCACCACAACGACGAGTAAGAACGTCGACAGCAGCACCACGACCGGTGCCATCTTGAACACGGTCTTGTCGGCAGCGTCTGGGTACAGGTCTTCCTTCTGCATCCACTTGCCGACTTCGGCGAGCAGTTGCATGGAACCGTACGGTCCAGCCTCCATCGGGCCAAGCCGGCTCTGCATGAACGACATCATCTTGAACAGGAATAGGTACACGATGGCGCCCGCAGGGAGCAGCACCGCGACAAGACCACCGACGACGCGGAAAATCGACTGACCCCAATACGGGATCTCAACAGCTAGAGCGTTCATCACCTGTCGATGTCTCCGAGGATGAAATAGAGGGACGCGAGGATCGTGACGATGTCTGGAACATAGACACCCTTCAAGAGCCACGGGGTTATCGAGATGTTATTGAAGCTGGCCGAGCGGATCTTTACTCGGAACGGCCCAAGGTCGCCCTTCGAGACGACGTAGTAGCCCATTTCGCCAAGCGGATTTTCGGTCGACACATACGCTTCGCCCTCGGGCACCTTGATGATGCGAGGCACTTTGGTCATGACCGGGCCGGCAGGAATCTGCTCAACGAGTTGCTGGACGATCTTGCAGGATTCACGTGTTTCCTGCAAACGGATCCAACAGCGAGCCCAGGAGTCACCGTCGGGGTGCGTCCACACCTTGAAATCAGCCAGGTCGTATGACAGGGCGATGTCTTGGTCACGACGCAGGTCGTAGTCGACACCGCTCGCTCGCAGGTTTGCACCCGACAGGCCGTATGACTGGGCGACGTCCGCGGGGATGACACCAATGCCACGCATGCGGCTCTGGAAGATCTCGTTGCCGAAGAGGAGGTCTTCGATCTCATCACAGAAGCCGATCAGCTTCGTCATGACCTGCTTCGTCTCGTCGATCCAGCCCTTGGGCAGATCGTCCTTGAGGCCACCGATGCGGTCGAAGTTCGGGTGGAACCGACCACCGGTTGCACCCTCGATCAGGTTGAGAACATATTCGCGGTCACGGAAAGCAAGGAACACCGGGGTGACAGCGCCCATCTGCACGCCGAGGTCGCCAAGGAAGAGCGACACATTAGCGATGCGGCTGAGCTCGAACAGGACCGTTCGGATCACTTGCGCGCGCGGTGGCGCCTCGACCTCCATGAGCTTCTCGGCAGCGAGGATAAACGGGACCTCGTTGGCGAAACTCCCAAGCCAGTCAATGCGGTTGATCAGTGTGGTGACCTGGGGGAACGTGCGAACCTCGGTGAGCTTCTCGTACCCGCGGTGCATGTAGCCTGCCGACGGTTCGGCCCACACGACCTGCTCACCATCCAGGCGAGCAATGATGCGCAGTGTGCCGTGGGTAGCAGGGTGCTGCGGGCCGATGTTGAGGGTCATGCCCTCGGTCTCGAGCTCAACGTTCAAGCGAGCGTCTGCGGCCTGGCTCGCGATGTAGCTGAGCTGCTGCCGGTCGGACATCGTCGTCATGAGTCGTCGCCCTTCTTTCCATCGGGGGCTTCTTCGTCTTGTGGCGGCATCGGCTCGACGTCGATGATTCCCGGCCACGGCTTGACCATGCGAGCCAGCAACGGGAAGTCCTTCTTGAGCGGGTGTCCTTCGAAGTCTCCGGGGAGGTACATGTTGCGAAGGTCGGGATGGCCGTTGAAACCGATGCCAAACATTTCGTGGCATTCGCGCTCGTGCCAGTTGGCGCCAGCGAACGTGCTGCTCCACGAATCAACCACCGGCGTGGCGTCGTCGACGTCGACCTTGATCGTGATGCCAACGTGACGCTTGAGATCGGTCAAGCGAGCAAACACCTGCATGCGGGTCTCACCGCCACAGGTTCCCTGCTTGATCGTCATATCGATCGGGTCCTTCTCAACCGATGGGTCGTCTTCGCTCTTACCGAACGGGGACGGCATCCAGTCAATCGCCGATAGCCAGGAGAAGAAGGCGAATCCCGCGGTGTTGAGTGCAACGCCGGTTTGGGCCCACGCCTCGGTGGCAACACGAACGGTGAGGTCCTCGTTGGGGACGATGTGCGTCTCGAGCAACGAGTCACCAATGCGGTTGCGGAGGTCGTCGATGATGCCCTCACGAAGCCCGTCACCTGGGAGCGCCTGAGGTTCTTGGGTGGTGCCGGTGTCACTCAATGGGGCCACCGCCCACCACGATCGGCGCAGGCCGCTTCGCCTCGGCAGCCGCAGGGAGGCCGGGCATGTCAGGCGTGATGTCGCCGCGCTCAGCAGCGCGGGTCGCCTGCAGGGTGGTGAACTCGTCACCCTTCCACTTGGCCTGCATGTCTTCATTCTTAATGCGCTGCTGCAACAACACGATGCCTTCGAGCAACGCTTCAGGGCGCGGCGGGCATCCAGGGACGTACACGTCGATCGGGATGATCTGATCAACACCCTTGGTGACCGAGTAGGAGTCCCAGTAGGGACCCCCACAGTTGGCGCATGAACCCATGGAGATGGCGTATTTTGGCTCGGGCATCTGCTCCCAGAGGCGCTTGACCGCGGGAGCCATCTTGTCGGTGACCGTGCCGGACACACACACGAAGTCGGCCTGACGCGGGCTGGCAGGCAACGGGATGACGCCAAGGCGCATCACGTCGTAGCGCGGCGAGGCAAAAGCAGCACCCATTTCGATCGCGCAGCAAGCGAGACCCCACTGGTAGACCCACAGGCTGTAAGAGCGGCTCATGTTGAACAGCTTCGTGAGAGGTGCCGGCATCCGGCCTTTGTCGACGAGACCCATATCAGTTCGCTCCGTTTCGAAGAGGCAGCATCAGACCCATCGCAGCAGGCCTCGCTTCCAGGCGTAAAACAATCCGTCGAGTAGCAACACGATGAACACGAGCATCACGACGAGACCAAAGGTCCCATAACGCTCAATGTTTGCTGCCCACGGGAACAAAAACACGGCTTCGACGTCGAAGATGACGAAGAGTAATGCGAAGACGTAATACCGAATCTGGCTCTGCGACCAGCCGGTACCGACGGGGTCAACCCCCGATTCATAGGCAATGCTCTTCTCAGCGGACGGGAAGGAGGGACGCACAACTGCCGCCAGGCCAAGCAGTAGCCCACCAATGGCGAGGGCTGCTGCTCCGAACCAGACGACGTTGAGATAGTCGCGAAGGAAATCCGACATACGGGTCCCGAAGATACCAGGGCTCGTGAATTCCTTCCCAAACTCTCCGCATGGGTATTCCCGCCGCATGTCACGTTGGAATGTGTGGAGTGCCGTGCGGCACGGTCATCCACGCCGAAAATTCACAAAGGAAGAGCGCCAAGTTCGGCGCGGCTCGTGACGCCAAACTTGCGGTAGACAGCGGCCAAATGGTTGTCGACGGTTCGCGCCGACAGGATCAACTCAGCCACCACGTCCCTATTCGACATGCCGGTAGCAACCAGGCGCGCGATTTAATGTTGGCGGTCACTAGGCATCTCGACCG
>JBLFZD010000318.1:0-4534 GCA_047610085.1 Ilumatobacter sp.
CCACCGCCGAGCGATCGGCGACGGCACCCAGCCGGTCGTTCAAAAAATCGTTCGACTTGCCATTGGACTGGTCGCAATCATCGTCGTCGTGATCCTGGCCCTCTCACCATGGATCGCGAATGGCTATTTCGATGGCAACTGGTGGATGGTCGTTGCGCTCATCGGCACGATCATGGCCTACGCGCCCGTACACCTCGCCCGTGGTGTTTGTTCGGGGAGCGGCCGATTCCGCGAGTACGCCCTGATCATGGGCTCCGACGGTGTTGTCCGGATTCTGCTCTGCGTGGCGTTGGCCATCATTAGCGTAAAGGCAGCTGGCGCCTACGGGCTCGTCATTGCCATCTCGCCCCTGTTCGCTGTCACGTACGTTTGGAGGCGCGGGGCCCTCAAGCCAATCGGACGCAAGCCTGTTGCGGAGAACGTCCTCGAGGTCGACGACCCAACCAGCGGTCGCAGCTCGACGGAAGCATTTGATCCTGGTTCGCCTGCAAGTTGGAGTGAAGTCACCCCAAATCTTGGGTGGCTGCTGCTCGGGTCGGTGTTCGCTGCCACGCTGCTCAACGCCGGGCCAATCACGATGACACTTCTGGCAGATGACAACGAGAAGGACTTCGTCACCACCTTCTCCTACGGCATCCTCATCGCTCGAGTTCCGCTGTTCTTGTTCCAGGCTGTCCAGGCCGCACTCCTTCCAGGGCTCAGCCGCCTCGCAGCACGTGGTGAGATCACCGAATTCCGGGCGGGGATGAAGCGTCTCGCCTACGTGGTGCTCGCGGTGGGTGTCGTCGGCACACTTGGGGCCTTCGTCCTCGGTCCATTCGCCATCGATCTCGTCTTCAAGGCGGATCTTGGCGGCCGCACGCTTGCAGCGCTCGCTCTTGCCAGCGGGGTGTACATGATGGCGCTGGCGCTGGCCCAGGCGGTCATTGCGCTCAAGGGCCATGCCCTCGTTGCGCTCGGCTGGGGCGGCGGTGTCATTACGTTTGCACTCGTCACCGTGTTCTCCAGCGATGACCTGTTCCGTCGAATCGAATTCGGACTCTTCTCCTCATCGATGGTTTCGATGGTGTTCTTTGGCATCGCTCTGAAATCACGGCTCGCCTCGAGCGTGGTTCCGGATCAGGGCTCGGTCATCGAAGCTGCTACACCACGCAAATAGCGCAGCTGCTCCGAGCTACCTGCGTTACTTGGCCTTGCCGGCTTCAATAGCGAGATCGTTCTCGACCATCATGTTGATGAGTGTGGAGAAATCGACCTCGGGCTCCCAGCCGAGCTGCTTCTTCGCCTTGATCGGGTCACCGATCAGCAAGTCGACCTCAGCGGGACGGTAGAACTTCGGATCCTGGCGGACGTACTGCTCCCAGTCGTTGATACCCACTGCGGCGAACGACAGTTCGACCAATTCCTGAACCGAATGCGCCTCACCGGTGGCGAGCACAAAGTCGTCAGGCTCGTCCTGCTGAAGCATCATCCACATGCCCTTGACGTAGTCGGCCGCATAACCCCAGTCACGCTTGGCATCGAGCGTGCCCATCACCAGTTCGTGTTGCAGGCCGAGCTTGATCCGGGCGGCAGCGTTGGTGACCTTGCGGGTCACGAACTCAAGACCACGGCGGGGGCCCTCGTGGTTGAACAAAATGCCAGAGCAGGCAAAGAGGTCGTACGACTCGCGGTAGTTCACCACGATGTCGTGGCCGAACACCTTGGCGCAGCCGTACGGCGAACGCGGGTGGAACGGGGTGAGTTCGGTTTGCGGTGTCTCTCGAACCTTTCCGAACATCTCTGAAGACGACGCTTGATAGAAGCGGATCGGGTTGTTTTGAGCGCCACCAACCATCCGGATGGCTTCGAGCATGCGCAACACACCAAGACCGGTGATATTCGCTGTCAACTCCGCCTGCGAGAACGACAACGCAACGAAGCTGATTGCCCCGAGGTTGTAGACCTCATCGGGCTGAGCAATCTGAAGCGCCGCGACCAGCGACGGCAAATCAGCAAGGTCACCGGGCACAAGTTCGAGGAACGGGAGCTCCTCTTGCAGCTTTGCAGCCCGAGGATTGTTCTGGCCCTTCACCATTCCGTAGACGTCGTAACCCTTGGTATGTAAAAACTCTGCGAGGTGGTAACCGTCTTGACCCGTGACTCCGGTGATGAACGCTCTTGGCATGGTTGACGAGTCTACGACCGCAATCACGACCCACGTCACTTGGGTCCCCGCACCGCCCTGCCGACCTCCCCGCCCTTGGTCGATACCCTGGCGACAATGCTGAAGGTGGCCATCGACGCAGGACCGCTGCATGGGCAGCGGACCGGTATCGGGAATGCAGTCGGCTGGACCCTAGAGGCGCTCGCCAGCGCCGCTGATCCAGACGTCGTTCTGCTCCCGTACATCGTTTCGCTGCGTGCCCGCCCGACCCCACCGCAGCGCAGGCTCCCACTTCCTGCAGCGGCGGCACACCGGCTGTGGGCGCGCTCGTCGACACCAAGGATGGATCGGTGGCTCGGCCATCCTGATCTTGTCCACGGCACGAACTATGTGGTCCCCCCGACGGCGGCATCACGCCTCGTTAGCGTCTATGACTGCTGGTTTCTTGAACACCCGAGTAGCGCCCACCCCGATGTCGCTCGGTCCGGGGCCGTACTCCGTCGCGCCGTTGACGAAGGTGCACACGTTCTCGCCTCATCTGACGCAACAGCCAACAAGGTTCGAGCGCTCCTCAACACCGACCAGGTCCACACAATCCACCTCGGACCGCCACCGACACAACCGGTTCCCGAGACTCCCCCGGCCGATCTGGCTGCACAGGTCGCCGGACGACCGTTCATCCTCGCGTTGGGAACCGTCGAACGACGCAAGAACCTCCTGGTTCTGATCACCGCATTCGAACGTCTTGCTCGTGAGCACCCCGACATCATTCTTGTCGTGGCAGGACGTGACGGTGACGATTCCGAACCGGTAAGTCGTGGCATCGCGCAAGCCACGCCATCGGTACGAAAGCGGATCGTGCGTCTCGGCGTCGTCGACCCGCAAAGCAAGCAGTGGCTGCTCCACCACGCGGAGTGCCTCGCCTACCCGTCGCTGGACGAAGGCTTCGGCTTCCCGGTTCTCGAAGCTCAAATCGCCGGGACCCCGGTGGTGTCCAGCTCTGCTGGCTCCATTCCAGAGGTGGCCGGTGCCGGAGCGCTCCTGAGCCTTCCGAGCGATTCCGATGCCCTCGCCGCCAATCTTTTTTGGACGATCACGAATCAGCAAAAACGAGCATCACTCATCGCCGCTGGCCACCTCAATCTCGAACGATTCTCCTGGGCAACGACCGCTCGGTCCCTCCTCGATCTGTACCGCCAACTCGCCGATCAGAGCTGACGTGCACCACGATCACCCGATGCATCATCAACCGTCGGATCGAGTTGCGGTTATCTCAGGTGGCGTTGGAGCTGCTCGATTCCTGCTCGGCCTCATCGATTCCGTCGATCCGGCCCGGATCAGCGCTGTGGTGAACACTGGCGACGACACCGTTCTCCACGGGCTGTCGATTTCGCCCGACATCGACACGATCACGTACACCTTGGCCGGAGCAATCGATCCCGAGCGCGGCTGGGGGCTGGTCGACGAGACCTGGCGGGCGATGGGTGCGTTGGAGAAATACGCCAAGATTCGCCCTGAGGGATCGTCCGCCGCTCCACAGTGGTTCAACCTCGGCGACCAAGACCTTGCCACCCACTTCTACCGAACCGCCAGGCTCGCAGAGGGGGCGACCCTCACCGAGGTCACCAACGAGATCCGCCGGGCGTGGGATCTGCCCATCGAGATCCTCCCCATGTCGGACGACCGATGCTCGACCATCGTGTCCGTCACCACCGATCCCGACGCGGGAGGCGCTCCGCGAGACGTCTCGTTCCAGGACTACTTCGTACGGCTACGTCACTCGGTGCCGGTCTCAGCAGTCCGATTCGATGGACAGGCCGAGCTCTCGCCCACCGCGCTACGTACCCTCGAGTCGGCAGACGTCATTGTGATCGCGCCGTCAAACCCACTTGTGTCGATTGGACCAATGCGCTCACTCGCTGGGGTCGACAACCTTCTCGCCTCTCGACGTGACCGCACCGTGGCCGTCTCACCAATCGTGGGTGGAGCCGCTCTCAAAGGGCCCGCGGACCGGATGCTCGCTGAACTCGGTCACGAACCCAGCGTGGTTGGCGTCGCACGGATGTACGCCGACATTGCCTCGGTACTGGTCATCGACCCTGCAGACGAACACCTCGTTGCCCAGGTCGAGTCAACCGGCATGCGTTGCGTGGTCACGCCATCGATCATGTCGACCCCGGACATCGCACGCGAGCTTGCCGAAAATACCCTCGCCGCAGTCAGCACCTGACGCTGCCACCTGGTGCGGGACGCGTTCGCTCTACGCCGTCACTCAGTTCTGTCCACGGTGACCAACCAAGATGGATCCGAGCCCGAACCGGTGACACCGCGAAGCGCGGCAGGTCATCATGTCGCGACGGGCCCGCTTCGGGCGCTTCACCTGTTGAT
>JBLFZD010000319.1:0-4510 GCA_047610085.1 Ilumatobacter sp.
CCACGGCAGACGTGGTGGGTGCAATGGTCAGCCCGATGCCGCCACCAAGGAGTGCGAGTTGGAGTGCCAGCAACGGGTACGGCGTGTCGCCGCTCCAGGTCAAGCCCATCAAGCCATACGCGAAGGTTGCAGCGACGAGTCCGATCACGATTGGTGGCCCGTACCACCTGCGTTCGGTGACGCGTCCACCGATGTACGACATCAGCGCCATCGCAGCTGTCATTGCTGACAGGACCCACCCAGCAGCAACGGCGGAGCGTTCGAGGTCGACTTCTATTGCGTTGACGAACAAGGGGACGTCGACCATCGCGATCACAAGCGCTGCGCCCACCACGAAGTTCACGATGAGGGCGACGCGAACGTTGCGTCCGCGGAACAGGCGCGTGTCGATAAGCGGATCTCGCCCAGCCAGGCGAAGCCGACGCTGCTGCCACACAAAGGCAGCAGCACTGGCCAGCGCAACCGGATAGAGAATGCGCAGGTCGGTGCCGCCGTTGCCGGTGAGTTCGTCGAGCCCCTGAACGCTCTGCACCTCGGCCGAGCCGAGTAGCGCCAGGTTGAGCGACACGAGAGCGGTAGTTAAAAGCCCCGCTCCGAGCCAGTCGACGCGGATGTCACGGGCTGGTCGATCATGCTCAGCCAGTGCCCACCACACGGCGAGCGCGCCACCGATGGCCAGCGGCACGTTCAACCAAAACTGCAATCTCCACGAGAAGAAACGCACGAGCATTGCGCCGTAGAGCGGACCCCACACCCAACCAAGCGTTTCGATCGCTCCGAGGGTGCCGAGGGCTCGAGCACGCTTTGCGGCGGGATACACGTCGCCGACCACGGCGAGAGCCACAGGAACCATCGCGCCGCCGCCGATGGCGGTCAGGACGCGGCCGATCAGGAGTGGGCCAAGTGAGTCGGCGAGCGGAATCCAGATCGTGCCGATCATGAAGATCGCGTAGGCGATCATGAATGTGCGACGCCGACCGATCACGTCGCTGATTCGTCCAGCGATCGGCATGACCGCGATGAACGCGATGAGGTATGCGTTCACGATCCACGCTGCATCGTCGAGTCCGTCGGGTAGCACCAGGCCGAGGTCGCCGATGATCGGACGAAGCATCGTCGAGACGACTGTGAGGTCGTCGGCTGCGACGAACACGCTGAATCCGACCGCCCACAATATCGTCCGCGGTGATGCGGCTCGATGGGTGTCGGTCAGGCTCATTGGTCGATGCCCTCAGGCAAGGAGATCTCGAAGTCGGTACCGAAACTATTGAGTTCGAGTGTCCAGCTGACGTCGCCGTCTGGAGTGGGGGTGGTGAACTCGGCGGCTCGAACATTTCCGGTAACGGGTTGGATCCAAAAGTCGATGTCGACGTCTTGGTTGCGGACCAGGCGCGCGGTGATTACTTCGATCTGCGCAGATGGCGCAGTGGCTGAGATCCGGTACCGGTCGTTGCCATCTCGCTGCTCGACCCCCACATACTCGATGTCGGTGAGGTTCTCCATGAGCGGTTGCCACCCATCCGTGGGATCGAAGAACAGTGATGGGTCAAGATCAAAACCCGGTGGCAGGGTTTCGAAGACGCCGGTGATCGGGTTCGACAACCAAACTTCGTCGTCGAGCGCGATCGCGCCCAGTTCGGTGTTCAGACTGTCACTGACTCGAACCTCGAGAACAGCTTGTGCTGACCCCGGTACCTCGAATTGGCCGATGGCGCGGGTGAGCGCAATCGAGTCAAACTCGTCGATGAATACGGGTGCGCCGGTCGCGCTGAGTTCGAACTGCACACTCGTTGTCTGGCCCATTGCGACAGCAGCCTGCGCGACGATTGCTTCAGCATTGGGGGGAATGGTCGGTACGGTGGGCTCCGAGTCGCCCGATGCACCGCCGCATGCGGCGACGAGGAGTGTGGTGCTGGCAACGAAGGAGCCAAGGCTTGTGGGCCTCGGTGAATTGCCGTGTTTGGTGTGCATGGATTGAACCCCCGATGTGTTGCGGTCTGCGGGTTCGTGACCCGCGGCGGGCAGAAAAGTGCCTGACATAAGTACAACATCGCCCGATGTTTGTGTATTCCGGGGGCAGCGCAGGTGCGCAGCTTGCGAGCGACGATCTCAGCACTCGCCGGTTCACTCGAGAAGAAACTCATCTCACCGATGAAGCTGTACGCCGTGCGCCTGGGGGCACGACCTGATGCATTGCGAACGTCGATCACACCATTGAGGAGCAGAAAGAGCTAGTTGTGATCGGTGCCCTGACGGAGCAATTGCCAGCCGGTTTTGGCCTGGCGTTCGGATCCCATCGACCACAGCACGAGAAAGTCGCGCCGACGGAGATCGGTGAAGAGCGCAACGCGACACGCTTCCTCCTCTTCGGTGAGCCGAACGGCGTCGCGGCGCGTGATCCGATATGCCTGCACGCCGTTCACGATGGCGAAGATCACGTTCCACACCACGGCTGACCAGGTGTTGGTCAAGATGCCCCAGAGTATGAAGAAGAGGCTCTGAGCCACGAGTCCGAGGCGAAACTTGAGACCACCCGGAATGAGACTTGCCGCGACATATGACGCATACGCGAGATTGAGAAATGCTGTATCCAAACGCCCTGCTCCGTCTTCGTACGGGTTTGTGGTCGCCGATCGATCCGAACGGTGACGCGACAGTATCCGTTTGGCTTCGATCGAACGCTCAGTTCCTGGGCTGATCAACCGACACACTGAGGATCGTGACCGATGAGCAAGTGCTGCACCGCGACGATCGTGAGATCCTTCGGGCTCTCGAACGCCGCGCATTGTCGGTCGTGCTCGCCGTCGCCCCGTTCGGCCTCGTCTTCGGTGCCGCAGCCTCCACCGCAGGACTCACCATGCTTGAGGCGCTTGGCTTCTCGATATTTGTATTCGGTGGGAGCTCACAATTTGCTGCTGTTGAGATCCTGGGCGATGGCGGCTCGGTCACCGCGGCTGCTGTCGCCGGGCTGTTGCTGAACGTCCGCTCGCTGGCGTTCGGTGTGATTCTGGCACCGGCGCTGGCCGGGCCGTTGTGGAAGCGAGCGGCCATGTCACAGCTGATGATCGATGAATCGACTGCGGTGGCTACCGCCGCTACCGAACTCCGTCACCGGCGCTACGGCTACATGATTGGTGGTGTCGGCGTGTTTGTTGTCTGGAATCTCACCACGCTGGCTGGTTTCGCGTTGTTCAGCGAAGCGGGTGACCTGATAACTGATCTTGGGCTCGATGTCGCTGGTCCGGCGGCCTTCCTCGCGCTGTTGTGGCCGCGCCTGACGCAACGACGTCAGCTCGTCACGGCGGTTGCGGGTGCGGCGATCGCGCTCGCGCTCGTGCCGTTCGCGCCCGCCGGCGTTCCGATCCTCGCATCGATGCTTGGTGTGCTCGTCGCCACCCGGATCCCCGACCGCAACCCTGCCGCGGATGTGACCCCCGAGGTGCAACGATGAGCGATGCGCTGATCGTGATGGTCGTGCTTGCAATCGGTACGTACCTCCTGAAGTCAGCGGGACCGCTCCTCCTGGGTGACCGGTGGCTTCCGAGCCGTCTGCAGTCCGTTGTCGACCTGCTTCCCGCTGCACTCCTCGCATCACTTGCGGTTGTGTCGACCGTGTCTGCGGGAGCGTCGATCGTGATTGACGCCCGCATCGTCGGTCTGATGGTCGCTGGCATCGCTCTGTGGCGTCGCGCTCCGTTTGTGGTGGTGATCGCGATCGCGTCGGCGGCCACTGCGATCGTACGCCTGGTCACCTGAACCGCCAGCGCAGATCCGCGCAGCATGTGGAGTTCGTCAAGCTTTGCCGTTGCCCTCATGCACCGAGGGTGTGTGACCGATGGATTGACATGAAGCGATTGAGTCGGGGGTTCTCAAAACGTTCGGTCGTCATGGCCACGTCGGTCATGGTGCTTGCACCGATGGGGTATGCGACGGCTGATGCAGGTCGTTTGGACCAGCACGCTGGAGGAACACAGCCGGCTGCGCGAGTTGGTAACGCAAAATCCACCGAGGACCCACCCGTACCACCCACACCATCACCGTCTTCGGTGCCGGTGTTCGCTGCCGAAGTTCAAAATGTGCTCGACCTCGTGAACGTGGAACGGACTTCGCGTGGGCTGGGGCCGTTGAAACTCAACGTGAAGCTCAATGAAGCCGCTCGTCTCCACTCCGCCGATCAGGCCTTCCACGGCCGCATCTTCCACGATTCGCCGAGCGGAACCGGTCCCGGCCAGCGCATCGCCCTACAGGGCTACGAGTTCAGCACCTGGGGTGAGAACGTGGCCGCCGGATTCCGCGTCCCTAAGTCGGTCATGGCGGCGTGGATGGCCAGCCCCGGTCACTGCCGCAACATCTTGAACCCGGCCTTCACTGAACTCGGTGTGGGCTTCGTGAACAAGCCCGACGATCCGGCCCGATACCGAGACTACTGGACGCAAGAGTTCGGTCGACCGGCGGGTGCGACACCCCCGGGCGGTTCTTACAACCCAGCCTGGTGCTGAGCAGGTGACGA
>JBLFZD010000320.1:0-4483 GCA_047610085.1 Ilumatobacter sp.
AATCGGTGGCTGCCGGGTTGGCGCGTGGACCTGAACGAGGAGCCCAAGCGATGCGGACTGCGACGCAAGGAACTGCTCGTGGATCGAAGATTGCTGAGCGATGAAGCCTTGGTGCATGTCACCAAGCGCAACGAGTTGCTGCTGCATGACTCGGGCTGCTGCTTCGGCAGACGTCGCTGAAGCGCCAACAAGTTGAGGGAGCGGTGCAACAACGGTGGGCTCGGGCACTACGTGTAGTTCGACAGCCGGTGCCATCGGCGGCACTGCCGGAGTTCGCTGACGGTCCGTCGCCGACTCGAATACCGATGGCAACGCCGGAGCGGGAGCCATTGTCTGGCTTGTGACCGTCGGCTCGGAGGCGGAGCGCAAGCGTGCCGGATGTGCGGGGAACGTCATGCTGGGTCCATCGGTCACAATTCGCTCGAGTCCGTGTTGGCTGAGACGGTTGGTCAGCGCTGTGTGGTCGACGTCGACGCCCACGGCGACCAAGGCGGCACACACATCGAAGAGTTGTTCGATGTTGTGGTCGCGTCGATCGAGATGCACGGCGAGTATGTCGTCACCCAGGATCTCCTGGATGAAGTTCGTGCAGGCGCCGGCGGGGCCGTGCTCGACGAAGATCCGAACTCCATCGTCGTACGCGGAGCGAACGGTCGCCGGGAAGTCGACGGTTGTTTCGGCCTGACGAGTGATGGCGGTTGCGCAGCTCTCGGTCCCGACTTCGTAGGACCCGGCAACCCCGTTCGAATAGAAACGGATACCTTCGACCGGGGTGACGTTGCGAGTGTGCACGTCGAGCCACTGCTGATGGAATTCGGCAGCGACCTCGGGGACATGGCATGCCAGGTTGTATCCCACGGGAAGACATCGCTGGCTGCCGAACGTTTCGACGATGCGTTCGCAGGCACTTGAGTCACCGGCGATCACAACGTCACGCTCGGTATTGATCAGCATGAGATGCACGCGTGGCTCGTCGGCGATCGCAGCGCGAACCTCGTTGACCGGGGCCAGCACGTTCCAGACCGACCAGTCAGCGCTCTCGACGTTCCAGGCCCGAGCGACTGCGTCGAACTCGACGGCGATCTCGCTGGTGAGCATCTTCGTGTCGTCGATTTCGCGACGCATGGCATCCATATCGCTCCACACGCCAAATGCGTAGAGCACGTTGCTCTCGCCGGATGAGTAGCCGATAGCTGCGGAGGGCTTCAGGCCGAGCAGGCCCAACGTCAACTCAGCGTGGGCCTGACTGACCAACGCGGTACCCCACAGATAGTCAGCTGGCAGCGGAACATGGGCTGCTTCGAAGACCCATTTCGACACGTTGCCAAGCGGGAAATTTGTCGAGATCGGCGTGATCGATTCTGGAAGTGCCCGGAACAGTTGGGCACCCATGCCGTTATAGGCCGCGCCACCAGCGGTGAACACGAAGCCCATCTCGCCGTTGAGCGGAGCTGGTGCATAGTGCACGCCGGAGCCAGCAGGCGCGCTGTGCTCGATGTGGCGTTCGGCTCGAGCACACCGCTCCGCGAATTGCTCGGGGCCGTCGGCCACGATGACAAGACGGGCTGGCCCTTCCGGCGATTCACGTCGCTTACTCAGGGCGGTCAGTACCTCGTTGGCATCGACGCCTGAATAGATGTGAAGACGCGGCGACACGTTGCGGCTCGGCGCGAGATGGTTCGTCGCCTCTGCCAGCAAAACGGCGCGCGGCGCGATGCCATCCATCGCCATGGTCTCGACCGAAACGGTTCGCGGTCCGGCGCCCGCCGGCAGACCACTTCCGCGTTCCGGATTTGACGCGATCAGTGGGACGTCACCAATCGACACCCGATGGTGCAATAAGGTCGCCGCTGCAGCGACATGCAACAAGCCAGATGCAGCGTGGGCATGGCCAAACAGATGCGAGATCGAGTCAACGTCTCGACCCAGTCCCATGCGCAGATCACTGATGTCGCCAGCATTCACGGAGCTGTCACCGTCGCCGAGCGGTCCATCGCACACCAGCGAGTACACCGTGTCACCGTCGCGCTCGGCGTCGTCGAGGCGCTTGAGTGCCAGCATCACCGCACCGTCGCCGGGGACTCGGCGATCGACGGGAAGGGCTGCTGCAGCGGCCACATGAACCGGGTTGCAGGACAGGTCGACAGCGCCAACCAATGCTGCATCGATGTCGCCAGCACGAAGCGCTCGAGCAGCGAGGCGAAGCGCGTCGAGTCCGCTGTGCTCTTCTCCGCTCACGGTGAAGCTCGGGCCGGCGAGGTCGTACTGGCTGTTGAGCCGATTGGCGACAAGGTTCGGCATGGTCCCGAGCACGCCAGCGGCGGTCAGCGCTGGGCCGACAAGGTTGCGTGCATCGGCGAGTGACTCGATGGTTTCATCGTGTCGATTGGCGAGCCGCCATCGAGTGCCAAACCGGGCGGCCTCCGGGTCGGTGCCCATGCCCACGTAGATGCCCGTGGTCAGCGAGGGGAGCGGACCGGTCTCGGCGAGTGCCTCATCGGTCACCTGCAACATCGCCAATTGTTGGCTCAGTGCCGCCTTGAGGTCGTTCGGCGGGAATTTCTGCGCCGCGAGTACCAGTTCGATGTCGGGCATCCGGCCAACGCCGTCAGAGTCCAGGCATGCGGAGTTGGCGATCAGTGCATCTCGAAAGGCTTGGCGACCAACAGCGCGTGCGGCCGAGACCCCGATTCCGACGATCGCGATTGGCGTGCTGTTGGATCGGCGGGCGAGCACGGGCTCGGCGGTGAGCCGCTGAGCGGATGCCGGTTCCTCAAGGATCAGGTGGGCATTGTTGCCACCGAACCCGAAGGCTGATATGCCCGCTCGGAGTACGTCACCGTTGGCGGCGGTCCGTGTCCACGGCTCGGCGCTGTCGAGCACACGAAACGGCGACTCGTGAAGAGCAGCGAGTGGGGAATCGACGTGCAGCGTGGGTGGGCGAACCTCATGGTGCATCGCTTCGATGACCTTGATCACGCCAGCGACGCCCGCAGCGGTGATCAGATGCCCGGTGTTCGACTTCAACGAACCAATAGGGAGGTTGGTGCACTCGCTATAGACCCGCGCGCTCGACGCAATTTCGGTCGCATCACCAACACTGGTTCCGGTTGCGTGGCACTCAAGAAGCGAGATGTCAGACGGTGTCAGACCGGCAACATCGAATGCTGAGCGCATCGCTCGGACCTGACCGTCGGCCGACGGGGCGAGCATGCCGCGCCCGCGGCCATCGTTCGACAAGCCGATCCCGCGAATGATCCCGTGGATCGTGTCGCCGTCACGCACGGCATCGTCGAGTCGGCGCAGTGCAACAAAGCCGCAGCCCTCGGCAGGGACGAGGCCGTCGGCATCTGTGTGGAACGGCCGGGACTGCCCAGTCGGGCTGAGCGCGTTGAGCGCCGTAAACCCTTCGTGAATAAAGAGATCGTCGGCGCAGTTAACCGCGCCGGCAAGCATGAGGTCGGCATCACCGTCGTGGAGCCGATCACATGCCAGCTTGATGGCGTAGAGGCTGCTCGCACATGCAGCGTCGAGCGCCATCGCACCGACTCCGAGATCGAGTGCGCGTTCCAAAAGGAGCGCAGGGAGCCCGGACATGAATCGATCGCGCGGGTCGCTTTCAGTAACGGTCTTGGCATCGCCGAGGAGCACCGCCTCAGCAAACGCGGCCATACCAACCGACGGGAATGACAGGTTTCCGAATACGGCACCGAAGCGCTGGGAATCGCCGTCGTGATAGCCCGCATCTCGAAGGGCTTCGCGTGCGGTGTGAAACGTCCATTGGAAGACCGGGTCGAGGCCCAAGATCTCTTCAGCAGCCAGTGAAAATCCTGTGGGATCGAACACATCATCGAACCCGGTGACGTAGCCGCCGCGATCCGACCAGGTTCGATCGGTGCTGTCGTCATCGGGGTCACACAAGACATCCGTTGGATCGATGTTCCAGCGGCCCTCTGGGACGGCCGACGTCAGGTCTGTTCCTGAGACGACCCGTTCCCAGAGTTCGGAGGGCGATGTGGCTCCGGGAAGGATGCAGGCCCGACCAACGATGGCGATTGGAGAAAAGTCGCTCACGTTCTGTTCCGAGTCATGCGCCGACCCGTTGTGATGTCTCGGCCGGAGCGAGGACCCCTCCACCCAAGACGATCTCGACCTGATCGACCTGAGGGCTCGACAGTTCGTCGACGAGCATGCGAGCACCAACCTTGAGGTCGATCAATTCGACACCCAGCGACTCGAAGTGAGTCTTGAGTGCCGGTGTCACCATGCCTCCCGCCCACGGGCCCCATCCGAGCGACTTCACCACGCACGCTCCACCGCGCCGAGCGTGTTCCTGAATGGCGACCTTGTTGAGAACCTCGTTTGCCATTGCGTAGTCGGACTGGCCCATGTTGCCGGTCCGGGCAGCGACCGAGGAGAACACACACAGCACGGCAAGCGCATCATTCGCTGTGGCATCGAGCAGATTCCTCAGGCCGTCAAC
>JBLFZD010000321.1:0-4478 GCA_047610085.1 Ilumatobacter sp.
CTACTTGGCCAAGACCGTGGCCGAGATCCGAGCTCGGCTGAGCGAGTTGAGCATCGATGCCGAGGTCACTGGGCGCGGCAAACACCTCTGGAGCATCTACGAGAAGATGGTCGTAAAAGGCCTTGAGTTCGACGACATCTTCGACCTGGTTGCCGTGCGAGTTGTGGTGCCCACCATGAAGGACTGCTACGCGGCGTTGGGTTCGATTCATGGTCGCTGGCGCCCGGTTGTCGGTCGTTTCAAGGATTACATTGCCATGCCCAAGTTCAACCTCTATCAGAGCTTGCACACGACGGTCGTGGGTCCGTCGGGCAAGGTGATCGAGGTGCAGATTCGAACCGTCGAGATGCACCAGCGTGCTGAGTGGGGAGTGGCTGCACACTGGGCATATAAGGACCGCTCCGGTGCCCAAGCTGGTGAGGCCGACTGGCTCAACCGCATCATTGATTGGCAAGAGGAGGTCAGTGATCCTGCGCAGTTCATGCAGAGTCTCAAGACCGACCTCGAAGAGGATGAGTTGCACGTGTTCACGCCGAAGGGGCGCGTGGTCAGCTTGCCCGTGGGCTCGACGGCTGTCGACTTTGCCTATGCGGTGCATACCGAGGTCGGTCACGCCACGATCGGCGCCAAGGTCAACGGACGTTTGATCGGCCTCGACCACGTGTTCCAGAGTGGTGACACCTGTGAAATCTTCACGTCGAAGGTCGAATCGGCGGGTCCATCTCAGGACTGGTTGGGTTTCGTTGCGTCACCGCGGGCCCGAAACAAAATTCGTCAGTGGTTTAGCCGTGAGCGTCGTATCGACATGGTCGAAGCCGGGCGCGACGAGATGTACGACGAGTTCCGCCGCGAAGGCCTTCCGGCTCAGCAGGTGTGGAAGTCCGATCAGCTCGAGCACGTTGTTGCAGAGATGAGCTATATCGATCTCGATGCGATGCTCGCCGCGGTTGGTGAACATCACGTGTCAGGTCGCAGCGTTGCTCAACGGGTTGCCCGCGGATATCGCTCGGGCGAGGAAGACGTTCAGCTTCCGGCCACGGTCGACACGCCTCGGCGAGAGCGACGTGACGGGCATAGTCAAGAGGTCGGCGTCCATGTTGAGGGCCTTGACGACATGCTCGTCCGTCTCGCCATGTGCTGTACGCCGGTACCCGGCGATGAGATCACCGGGTTTGTCACGCGCGGACGGGGCGTCAGCGTCCACCGTGCCGATTGTGCCAACGCTGTTTCTTTGATGTCCGAGCAGGCGACTCGCATGATCGAGGTCGATTGGGACGGCGAAGGCCAATTCAAGAGCACGTTTACTGCGGGCATCGAAGTGGTTGCGCTTGATCGGTCGAAGCTCCTCGCGGACGTCGCGGCCGCCTTGGTCGAGCAGCGGGTGAACATCGTTTCTTGTGAGACGGTGACAACCGCTGATCGTGAAGCGAAGATGCGCTTCGAGTTCGAGATGGCAAACGGCACGCACCTCGATTCGGTGATCCGGCGGATCAAGAACATCGACTCGGTGTACGACGCATACCGCACCGTCCCCGGTGCGGCTGCCCGGGTGCACTGATCGGGCGCTTCGGAAATCGGGCACGAAGATGGCAGCACTGTGTAGGTAGCCTGATCGGCCGTGCCAGCCTTCCAGACCAGTCCCGGCATGCGGGACATTTTGCCCGCCGAGAGCGTCCGATGGCGTGGGTTGAACCGGGTGTTCGCTGACGTCGTGGAGTCGGCCGGTTATGGCCAGGTAATTACTCCGCTGATCGAGGACGTCGGCGTCTTCACCCGAATCGGCGAAGCGACCGATGTGGTCACCAAAGAGCTGTACGCCTTCGAGGACCGCGGTGGACGCCAGGTGTCCCTTCGGCCCGAATTGACGGCAAGTGTGTGCCGGGCCTTTGCTCAACACCGACCAGCAGCTCTTCCATGGAAGGTCTGGTACTCCGGTCCGAACTTCCGCCAAGAAAAAGCCCAACGAGGCAGGTACCGTCAGTTCGACCAAGTCGGGGTAGAAGTGCTCGGTGTCGACGATCCGAATCTCGACGTTGAAGTGATTGCGTTGGCTCGGGACTTCTACGCACGCCTTGGCTTGCAACAGGTGACCCTTGTCCTCAACAGCCTTGGCGAGCCTGAGGACCGTGCGGCCTACGTCGAAGCGCTCCGCACCCACTTCGAGTCCGCCGAGCTGACCGAACAGAGTCAGACCACTTTGGCGAAGAACCCACTGCGAGTACTCGACTCCAAACGTGAGCCCGACTTCCCCGCTATCGCTGCAGCTCCGAAGATCAGCGAGTTTTACTCCGAAGAAGCCGCAGCGCACTTTGCCACCGTGCAGGCAGGCCTCACCCGCCTCGGCATCGACTTTGTCGTTGAACCAAAGCTGGTGCGCGGTCTGGACTACTACCGTCGGACCATCTTCGAATTCCGGGGTGGCACGCTTGACTCCGCCCAGAACGCCCTCGGCGGCGGCGGTCGCTATGACGGTCTCGTCGAGGCGCTCGGCGGACCGGCGACGCCCGGTATTGGCTTTGCGCTCGGCGTCGACCGGACCCTGCTTGCGTGTGATGACGAAGGGGTATTCCCAAGCGCTCCGACCCAACTCGATGCGTTCGTTGTCGATGTCGTGGGAGGTGAGGAAGCACTTGCCATCACCGCCGAGCTTCGAGCTGCCGGATTCGCTGCCGATCGCGGCTATGGCAACCGGAGTATGAAGGCACAGATGAAGCTGGCGAATCGCAGCGAGGCGAACTTCGCCATCATCGTCGGTGACGACGAGCTCGCTCAGAACAACGTGATCGTTCGCCCCATGTCTCGCGACGGCGGCGATCAACAATCCATCTCCCGATCCGATCTGATTTCCCACCTGAAGGACCTTTCATGAGCTCCACTGATACACCTGGTACTTCCAGCACAAGCATGCGTACCCATCTCTGCGGAGACCTTCGTCCCGAACACATTGGCCAGACCGTGAGTGTCTGTGGCTGGGTGGGTCGTCGTCGTGAACATGGCGAGCACCTTGCGTTCGTTGACCTGCGCGATCACTCGGGCATCATCCAGTGCGTCATCAACGACGACGTCGATGTACGCAGCGAATATGTGCTGAGGATTACCGGTGTTGTTCGGGTCCGACCTGATGGAACCATCAACGACAACTTGCCGACCGGGGGTGTCGAGATCGGCGACTGCGATGTCGAGATCCTGCGCGTTGCCACGCCGCCGCCGTTCCCGATCGATGCTCGCGCCGACGACGTTGACGAGAACATCCGCCTCAAGTACCGCTATCTCGACCTGCGTCGCGAGCGGATGCAGAAGAACCTGCGTGTCCGGTCGAAGATCAACGCTGCCGTGCGTAACTCGATGGATGCCCAAGGCTTCGTAGAGGTCGAGACCCCGATGCTCGTGCCGTCCACCCCGGAGGGGGCACGCGAGTTCCTCGTACCGTCGCGCAAGGAGCCTGGTTCGTTCTACGCGCTGCCGCAGTCGCCGCAGCTGTTCAAGCAACTGTTGATGGTCGGCGGCGTCGATCGTTATTACCAGATCGCTCGCTGTCTGCGTGATGAGGACCTGCGCGCTGATCGCCAGTACGAGTTCATGCAGCTCGACATGGAGATGAGCTTCGTCAACCAGGACGACGTTCTCGACGCGGTGTCCGAATCGGTCCTCGCCGCAGCAGAAGCTGCGACGGGGGAGCGCCCCGCGCCGATCGAGCGAATCACGTGGCATGAGGCCATGAACCGCTTCGGGAGCGACAAGCCCGACCTCCGGTTCGGCATGGAGCTTCAGGAGCTCACCGCGGTCTTTGCGGGCACCGAGTTCAAGGCATTCGCCGGAGCCGAAGCGATCAAGGGCATCAAGGTCGATGGTGGCGCTGGCGAGTACGGCCGCAACCAGCTCGACAAGCTGACCGACAAAGCCAAGAGCGCTGGGGCTAAGGGTCTCGTGTGGATGAAGGCGACTGACGAGGGCTTCGACAGCCCGGTCGCTAAATTCCTCAGCGCTGATGAAGTTGTTGCGTTGAAGGCAGCGATAGATGCCAAGACCGGCGACCTCGTGCTGATCGTCGCCGACGACTGGGCCCCCACGTGTGAGGTGCTCGGAATGCTCCGTAACGAGATCGGCCGCCCGCCCGTGCACCAGGGCCCATACCGCTATGTGTGGGTCGTGGAATTTCCGCTGTTCGTTGGCCGTGACAAGGAAACAGGCAACCCGAAGTCGGGACACCACCCGTTCACGATGCCGCACCCAGACGACCTCGATAAGTTTGATTCTGACCCGATGGCCGTGCGGTCAATTGCCTATGACCTGGTGCTCAACGGTTGGGAACTGGGTTCCGGCTCGATCCGAATCCATGAACCCGAGTTGCAGCGCAAGGTATTCAAGGGCCTCGGAATCAGCGACGAGGAGGCCGAGCGCAAGTTCGGTTTCTTCCTCAACCCGTTCGACTACGGCGCTCCGCCGCACGGTGGCTTTGCCTTCGGCCTCGACCGCCT
>JBLFZD010000322.1:0-4474 GCA_047610085.1 Ilumatobacter sp.
GCGACCTCAGCGACCTCAGCGACCTCGACGACCTCAGCGACCTCAGCGACCTCAGCGACCTCAGCGACCTCAGCGACGTTGGTGTCGTCGGCCGCTGGAACAGATTGCGGAGCGCGCAAATCATCACGCGCCACCATCACCGGTACCGGGCCAGTCGACGGCTGCAGGTTCACATACTCGTCGGGCTCCCCCAGCGGCTGCATCTCAGCGACCACATCGACGGCCACAAGGCGGGCACGCTCAAACGATGCCATCAGGCGGTCGCGCCCATGCACCAGTTGCTCGATCTGCTCACGAGCCAACTCTCGACGACGAGCCAACTCACTCAACACACGTTCGCGGTAGGCGCGAGCCTCGTTGACCATCTCACGGCCCTGCTGCTTCGCCATCGACAGTTCAGCCTCGGCGTCGGCGGCGGCGTCAGTGCGACGGCGCGATGCTTCGACCTCAGCCTCTTCGCGCAGACGCGTCGCCTCGTCGCTGGCTTCCACCAGCATTCGCGCGGCCGACTGCTCGGCCTTCTCACGAATCTCTTGGGAGCTCCCACGCGCCGCATTTAAGACACGGGCGGTCTCCTCACCCAACAAGCGAATGAGCGCCTCGTCGTCGAGCGGTGCCGTGCCCATGTCAGAAGTTGACTGCGCAGAACTCAGTTCCTGCTCGAGAACTCGTTCACGTTCGCGCAACCGACCAAGCTCGGCAGAGACCACCTGCAGATAGTCACGGACCTCGTTCTGGTCGTACCCACGGCGCCCAGTCGAAAACGAGGCGTCTGCGACCTGTGCCGGGGACGCCGGATCTGGTCGGGAAAATGACATAGCCATATTTGCCAACGTACGCCTCTCAGAGCCGAGGATGGTGGAGGGTTGAGTCAATAACGCCCAAGGCCAACCCCCGAATCAGCGTTGTCAGCTGGTGGTCGTGTTGTTGACCGGGATCAACGGGTCGCCACCGAGAACCTGGAGTACCGCCAGCGCCTCATTCAAGGAGCCGACCGGAATCAACACAACCTCACCGTGGCCAGCGTCGTTCAGGCATTCCCACCGGCAGATCCCATCTTCGGGATTATCCGGATCTGGGTCCCTGAGCTCGATCTGACTCGCCGGAATCAAAAACACTTTCACACCGTGTTGGAGCACGGCGTTGACTTTTTGTTCGAGCCCTCCGATTGGCCCGACACTTCCGTCGAGCCCGATGGTCCCCGTCACGGCGATGTCGCGTCCACCCGTGAGTTCGCCTTCGGTGAGCTCGTCGATGAGCGCCAACGTAAAGGAAAGACCTGCCGATGGGCCTCCGGCTTCGGTTGCAATCGACACGTCGAACGGCAGATCAACCGTGTTCGTGTCGAACGGACGGAACCCAACGATCGTTCGCACCTCAGCATCTGGATCGTCCGGATCGACCGGCGCAGAAGAGAGTTCAACCTCAACGTTTATGGGGCCTTCGCCCGGGCGGTCAATGAGTAAGTCAACAACGTCGCCGGGATCGTTGTCCGCCAGTTCGGCTGCGAGCTCTTCGATATTGGTAACCGTGACCCCGTCGATCTCGAGGATGGTGTCGGCTGGAGCAAGCACATCTGCGGCCGGAAAATTCTCCTCGCACTCGAACCCATCCTCGGCCACGACCCGGCACAAAATGTCCTGAACAACAACGGCTCCGGGCTCGATTCTGGGCGCATAGCCTGCTGCGGTCAACGCCACGAACTGCGCTTCCTGGGTTGCTGTTCGCATTTGTTGCAAACTGATCTGGCGATTCTGTGTGGGCGTGCGGCGCCCGTTGCGTCCTTCTTCGGTCAGGAGGTCAACGACCGGTTCTTTCGCACCGATCAGCCAGGACAGAACCGATTGTTTCGGCGAGCTGACCGTGACAAAGAAGAAGTCACCTGAGGTCTCAAACACCTCAACCCCGTCGGGGAGATCGTTGAACGAGACCCTGGTGTTGACCGATTGTGCCGATGCCGGGGTCCTGGCGTACGGCGCCGGCTGCTGTTCCTCAAGGCGAGGGTTCTCGGTCATCGCGATCGACTCGGACGGAATCAGCGAACTCAACGCCACCGCAGCCAGTCCGGCACAGCCAATTACTGCGGGAATCCACGCCCACCACCGCTGACGCGGTGTGGTGAGTACCATTGAGGTTGTCGTGTCGGTCACTGATCTCACCACTGCTGCCGGTTGGATGGCCGGGCTTGCCATTGCGGCACTCGTATTCGCCGGATGGCGCAAGACTGCCAGAGCTATCCCCCGAACACCACGCGCTGAGCCGAAACTTCGTCGTCCGCGGGTTCCCATCGGCATCGCCGAAGCAACCGTCGGGCTCTACAAACCACCAAATATCCTGCGCCGGCTGTGGGCTGCAGCGGCCAGTGCCGGACTCGCAATCATCATCGGAACCGTCAGCGCCGTGGTCATCGCATTCGGCGCCGCGTTCATCGTGATCACCCTCACCGACCTCCTCAAGGCATGACCGTATGACTCAACAAAGTGCCGCTCGACGCCGCGCCGTCACCATTGCTGGCCACACCGGTGACGCCGACACGGCGCTCCGGGCGCTCTCCGACCCGGACTCATCGGTTCGGGCTGCGGGGCTTGGCGCTCTCGAGCGTCTGACCCAACTTGCTGACGGTGACCTCGCGGACGCCCTTGAAGACCCCGATGTCGTGGTCCGCCGTCGCGCCGTCGAGATCGCCGCGAAGCACCGAGACATCGACCTGCTCAGCGCACTGAACGACCCGGACCCGCGCGTGGTCGAGATCGCTGCCTGGTCATGTGGCGAACACGAATCCAACCGTGACGAGATCGTCGAACGACTTCTGGGCCTTGCAGCTGATTCAGATGAGCCATTGGTGCGCGAGTCCGCTGTTGCAGCGCTCGGGGCAATCGGCGACGAACGAGCCGTCGACGCGATCATCGCGGCCTGCGCCGACAAGCCTGCCGTTCGCCGACGAGCGGTGCTTGCACTTGCACCGTTCATCGACGACGACCCCGACAACGATGTGGGTCAGCGTGTCGATGCGACGATTGAGCGCGCCCTCGAAGACCGCGATTGGCAGGTCCGCCAGGCTGCCGAAGATCTGCGACGCATCACCGCAGCCAAGTGAGCAGCGGTGATCAGAGGTCGTAGCGGTAGATATTGGTGTCGCGCTGCTTGAAACCAATGCGCTGGTACAAGCGGTTGGCGGCCTCCCGTGATGACCGGCTGGTGAGGCTCACGTTCTTGGCTCCACGCCGGCGTGCTTCGTCGAGTGCCGCAACGTTCATCAAGCGGCCCACGCCGTGTCCTCGCGCAGCATCGTCGACAACGACGTCTTCGATCCACGCTTTACTGCCCGTCGGGATGCGGTAGAAGGCGAGCGTCAGCGTCCCCACGATCGCCCCATCGACGCGAGCGAGGAAGACCGCGGTGTCAGGACCTTCGACCAAATCGGTCAGCACTTGACGATTCGGCGGTGGTGACGATGACGAGAGCTGTGGGATCAGCATCTCGAAAGCGGCGACCAGTTCGTCGTCGACGATGCTGGCGATCTCGATGGTTGCTGCGCTGCTCTGCATCGTCGTAACGATACGCAGCGGTAGCGTTGACGATGTGGGAATGGAGCATGTTCGATGGCTGGCAGAGCGAGAGCTCGACCGACCGGTACTCATTGCTGGCTTTACGGGCTGGAACGATGCTGGTGACGCCGCGTCGACCGCGCTCACCACGATGGTCGAATCATGGGGCGCCGATGTCCTCGCCGAGATCGACCCCGAGCCGTTTACCGACTTCGCCACCATCCGTCCACAGGTTCGCCTTGATCACGACCGAAATCGTTCGATCGTCTGGCCAACGGTTGGCTTGTGGTCAGCCTCGCTTCCCGGCACGGACGTCATCTTGATGCTCGGTCCAGAACCAGCGCTTCGTTGGCGGCTATTCTCCGAGCAGGTCACCGGTATCGCCGAGCACTTCGGTGCGACCATGGCAATCTCCCTGGGCGCGCTCCTCGCTGATGTGCCCCACTCGCGACCGGTTCCCCTCGTTGGGACCGCTGCCGACCACGAACTGATGGAGCGCTTTGAGCTGCAGCCGTCGCAGTACGAGGGCCCTACGGGCATCGTTGGAGTGCTCCACGACGCCCTGCACCGGGCTGGGCTGCCAACTGCGTCCCTGTGGGCTGCAGTCCCCGGCTATGCCTCCCAAGTTCCGTCACCAAAGGCTGCAATGGCTTTAATCGACCGGGCATGCTCAATGATCGGCACGCCCGCACCGTTGGCGGGCCTGGCCACAGGTGCTCTGGAATACGACGCTCGCGTTGCCGCCCTCATTGGTGACGACGATGACATGGTTGAGTACCTCGCTCGCCTCGAACACCTCAGTGACGAAACCGAAGCCACCGAAGACGACCTCACTTCAGCTCCGCCCATCGACCCCGATGAGCTCATGAATGAAGTCGAGCAGTTCCTCCGCGATCAGGACTGACGCCACACGTCCGAGCGGACTG
>JBLFZD010000323.1:0-4459 GCA_047610085.1 Ilumatobacter sp.
CCGGTTCTGCGACGCGTTACGAGCCGCCCTCGACCGGCACTTCGGGGGCACGCTCTTCCACCTATGATCCCGCGCGATATGGGACGGTCAGCGGTGCTCAGAGATCGGTTCCTCGAGCGGTCGGATGCGCCGACGATTTGTCGATATGCGCTCAGGCGGATGCCTGGCCAGTGCTGCCCGGTGGTGATCGTTTGCGCCTTGCCCGATCGGACTTGGTCGAGCGGTGCGACAATGCCCTACATCATGCGGTTGAACTGGCGCTGCACAATCTGCGCGTTTGCATTGCCCATCGCCGCGACGAAACTGCTGTCCATCGCTGCTGCGGCAGAAGCAGCCAGGTAAGAGTCGAGTGAGTCCACATAGGCGATTGCGATGTGGATCCCGCTTTGTTGACCCGCTGCGATCGCTCGGGTGAAGCGCATCCCGTTGACACCTTTCGCCAACATGACGTCACTCGCCGCCGAAACGAGAGATTGCAGAGCTTCGGGGGTCGGCGTTTCGACGACGACCACCACCGACACTGCGAACGTCCCGTCGGGTGTTCCCGTCTCTCCGTACACCTCGGTGAATGAGGTCTGCACCGGAGCCATTCCGCGCGCCTGCATCACTGCAACGATTTCGGCGTCTCCGAGCAGCTGTGGACGGGCGTCGAAGAAGCCGTCGGCGGTGTCCCAGATGCTGGCAACGACGAACGAGCCGGCCCTTTCGCCGGTCAGCGCGACCGATCCGGTCATGCGGCTTGCGCCCAAGGCCTTGTACTTCCTTCGTGCGAGTGCGACATCGGCATCAAAATTCGATGTGTCTCCGGTGTATTGAACGAACGTCATGTAGGACATGGGCCTCACCTTTTCGGTGTTGTGCCGGACCAAGGTGGGCCGGACACGGTGACCCTCCCACACTTCCAGTGGCCTGCTTGACAAATTCGTCGGCGAGTAACGCAACTCGACAATCAAGGCCACCACTCGTCCACCGACCCATCGCGATCGGCACCTTCGATCGACCACCCCCGCTCCGGAACCTCGGACGGTCCTACATCTTCAGTGAAGCGACCGGCAGCAGGGGTGGGCCCTCCGCCTCCGGACAATACGAGCGGCTCTGGAGCCGTTCAGGGGCGCTCCTCGCGACCACCGAACAACACCAGCGGCATCGCTGATCGCCGGCCGGCGAGCTCGATTCCGCCAACGCTGCCGACGCGCACGGCGTACCGTCTCATCATGCGCAGCGTCAGCCTCTCTGCGGAGTGCCCCCTACCGCCGGTTCGTGGGCACCCCACAACAGGGCAAACGTTGCTCGACACGGCACTAGCTGACCGTTACTCGATTTTCTGATCCTTCGCGATCACGACGATGCCGTTGTCGCTGATGGTGAACTGCTTCGCGTCTTTCTCGGGGTCAAAACCAATACGGGCGAACTCTGGAACGTTCACGTTTTTGTCAACGATGCAGCGATGTAGCCGAGCACCCGGGCCGATTGTGACCCCGGGGAACAAGATCGAGTCGGTGACGTGCGCATCATGGTCGACGAATGAGCCGGGCCCGATGATCGAATTCTCGACGTGGCCGCCTGACACGATCGACCCCTGACATATCAAACTGCCGTCGACGAACGCCGGCTCGCCGCCACGCCCACGTGACACTTTGGCTGGCGGCAACGCCTGACGACCCGTAAACACTGGCCACCTGTTGTTGTACAGGTTGAACACTGGCACCGGTGCAATGAGGTCCATGTTCGCGTCGTAAAACGCATCCAGCGTTCCAACATCGCGCCAGTAGCCACGCTCACGTTCATCTTGACCAGGCACGTCGTTCTTCGAGAAGTCATACACGCAGGCTTGCCCAGATGCTGTGAGCGCCGGAATCACATCGCCGCCGAGGTCGTTCATCTCGCCGTCCTTTGGCGTGACGATGTCGATCAGCGTCTCTCGATCGAAGACGTAGTTGCCCATGCTGGCCAGGCACATCTCGTCGTTGCCCGGCATCGTGGGCGGCGTCGCCGACTTTTCGTGGAAGGCGATGATCTTGCCGTCGGCATCGGACTCGATGACGCCGAAGTCGACGGCATCGCGCTTCGGAACGGGAATAGCGGCAACGGTGACTCCAGCGTCGTTCGCGAGGTGCTCCTCGACCATCTGGCGCGGATCCATCCGGTAAATGTGGTCGGCACCAAACACGCAAACGAGGTCTGGCTTCTCATCGTTGATCAGGTTCAGATTCTGATAAATCGCGTCCGCTGAGCCCTGAAACCAGTACGGACCGCGGCGCATCTGGGCTGGCACCGGCGTGACGTAATCGCCAAGCAGCGTCGAGAACCGCCAGGTCATAGAGATGTGACGGTCAAGGCTGTGGCTCTTGTACTGCGTGAGCACAACGATCTTGCGATAGCCGGCGTTAGCAAAGTTCGACAGCGCGAAGTCGATCATGCGGTATGTACCGGCGAACGGAACAGCAGGCTTCGCACGGTCGTTCGTGAGCGGTTGCAAGCGTTTTCCTTCACCGCCGGCGAGGACAATCACGAGCACGGTCGGTTCAGCAGGCATCACGCTCCAACGTACCCGAGCCGAGTCCCTCCGAACAGCGTGCCGGGGGACTTCTCAGTGATGCAGCTCGAGATACAGATCGCGATACCGCTTGGCCGGTTCACACCATGACCAATCGACCGCCATGATCTGCTTCTGCAGCGTCGTGCGTCGGCGCTTGTCGGCCACTCGGCGTGCAGCGCGGAACAACGCTGCGAGCAAGTCGGCCGGTTCGCCCGAGCGGGCCACAAAGCCACGACCGGCAACAGTGCGTCCGGAACGCTCGGCAGCGTCGACGTCAGGAACCGTGTCGACGAGGCCACCGACTGCCGTCACGACCGGAATTGCCCCGTAGCGCATTGCTTGCATCTGTGTCAGCCCGCACGGCTCGAAACGACTCGGCATCAGAAAGAGGTCCCCGCCAGCGAACATCTGCTGCGACAGCGCCTCGTCGTATCCCTCAACGAAAGCGAGATGTTCTGGGTGCACCGCAACAAGGCGATGGAGTTCGGCGGCGAGAACAGCATCGCCTGATCCGAGAATGCCGAGCCGCATGGGAATTTCGGCGAGCAGCGGGATCAGTGGCGTAATGAGATCGACACCCTTCTGATGAGTCAGCCGAGTGACGATCGTGGCGAGAGGAACGTCGCCGTCGGGCAGGCCGAGCCGCTTGAGTAGCGCCGTTCGGTTGGCAGGCCGCAGGGCAAGTGTCTTCGCATCGAAATTCTGGACGAGCAGCGGATTGTCCTCCGGATTCCAGACGTCGGTGTCGATGCCGTTAAGAATTCCGACGAGCGCATCGCCACGGGCACGTAGTGCTGCGTCGAGCCCGAACCCACCCTCGGGAGTCGTGATCTCGGTGACGTAGTGCGGTGACACAGCGACGATGCGATCCGCCAGCGCAAGCGCCCCAGAGAGCGGATTCGTATCTCCCCACCATTCGTAGTGCTCGGCATTCGGGCCGATCAGGTCAAGCCATTCAGGCCCGGCAATCCCCTGGTACGCAAGGTTGTGGATCGACACGACAGTCGGCGGCGGCGACTTGATGGCCGCCAAAGCCGCCCCGGTGTGCCAGTCGTTGAGATGGAGGATGTCGGGTGGGTTGGCCTCGACAAATGCAGCGATCGCCCTGGAGAACTTGAAGAACCGTTCGTCGTTGTCGGCCCAGCCGCGGCCGTCGGCGTCGAGATACGGATGCGAACGAGCCATGCCGGGCACGCTGATCAGATGCAGGGGCCCGACCGCGGCGTGACGTCCCGTGCGCACCGATGCTGCGCCCACCCAGCCAGGCACATCGAGGGTTGTGACGGTTTCATCGATCAGGGTGATGCCGCCGTAGTCGGGCATCACAAGATCGACGTCGACACCCAGCCGACGGAGTTCAGCACTGAGGCCAGCGGCCGCTGCGGCAAGCCCACCAACGGTGGCGACCGGGGAAAGTTCGGCGGTGGCGAAGACGACACGCATGAGCGCAGTCTGGCCGATACCGCGCGGGATACGGGCGACCCGTCGCTGATACGTTCGTCGTGCGCGGTGCTCACCGTTGCTCTCAACCCGTGCATTCACTGCAGTCGCACGTGCGTCCGTACTCCGCTGACCCTCCACAGCACATCCAGGTTCAACAGTTTCGAACAAGTCGCTTCGCCTCCAGCGCTGAACCGCCCTGCGTGCTTGAATAATCCCCGTGTCCGAGACAACGCCCATCGACTCATCAATCCCCAGCGACCTCGACACGTCGAGCAGCGATGAGCTCAGTGACGACATCCGGCTGCTGGGCCGCTTGCTTGGCGAGATCGTGCGCGGGCAGGCCGGCAACGACACCTTCGAGCGCATCGAGTCCGTCCGACAGCTCGCCGTCAATGGCCGACGCGGAGACCACAGCGCTGTCGAGGCTCTCCGTGCTGCGCTGAGCGGTCAACCGATCGAAGAGCAACTCGACGTCAT
>JBLFZD010000324.1:0-4451 GCA_047610085.1 Ilumatobacter sp.
GTTGAGCGATCGCATCCTCGAGATTTCGGGGGCGGTGCAATCTCGTGACATGAAGGCGCAGTACCTCGACACGATGGACCTCGAGCGTGAGCGCGGCATCACGATCAAGGCTCAGAACGTTCGGGTGACTTGGAAGGGCCACACCTTCCACCTGATCGACACGCCCGGCCACGTCGACTTCGGCTACGAAGTCAGCCGCAGCCTTGCTGCCTGTGAAGGCGTCGTGCTTGTGGTCGACGCAGCGCAGGGCATCGAGGCGCAGACCCTCGCCAACTGCTACCTCGCGCTCGAAAACGATCTCGAGATTGTGGCTGTGCTCAACAAGATTGACCTGCCGGCCGCCGACGTCGACCGCTACGCCGGCGAGATCGAACAGGTCCTCGGCATCCCGCGCGAGGAGATCCTGCCGATGTCGGCCAAAACTGGCCTCGGCGTTCCCGAGTTGCTCGACGCGATCATCGAGCGCATTCCCGCACCGAAGGGTGACCCTGACGCACCGCTCCAGGGTCTGATCTTCGACTCCCAGTTCGATCAGTACCGCGGCGTTGTGTCGTCGGTCCGCATCATGCAGGGCACGATGAAGTCGGGCGAGAAGCTCCAGTTCATCAACGCCGGCGCGCAGCACGAAGCGATCGAAATCGGCGCCCGGATGCCTGTGATGACTCCGCTGAAAGAGATGGGCCCGGGCGAAGTCGGCTACATCGTCGCTGGCATCAAAGACGTCGGCGATGCCAAGTCGGGTGAAACGGTCACCACGGCGAACCACGGCTCGACCGAGGCGCTTCCTGGCTACCGCGAGCCGCTGCCCATGGTCTTCTCAGGCCTGTTCCCGATCGACGGTGACGACTTTGAGAACATGCGGGAGGCCCTTGGCAAGCTGAAGCTGAACGACGCCTCGATCACCTACACCCCCGAGTCGTCCGGTGCGCTCGGCTTCGGGTTTCGCTGCGGATTCCTCGGCCTCCTCCACATGGAGATCGTGAAAGAGCGCCTCGAGCGCGAGTTTGGCCTCGCACTCATCGCCACGGCACCGAGCGTCGAGTACCTCGTTACCAAGACTGACGGCACCCAGATCAAGGTCGATAACCCCGCTGACCTGCCTGAAGCGCAGAGCATCAACTTTGTCGAGGAGCCGTTCTTCAAGATCTCGATCATCACACCCACCGACTACACCGGCCCGCTCATGGACCTCTGTCAAACGCGGCGTGGCGAGATGCAGAAGATGGAATACCTCTCGCCTGAGCGGATGGAACTCGTTTACGAGGTGCCGCTCGCTGAAGTGGTCGTCGACTTCTTTGACCAGATGAAATCGCGGAGCAAGGGCTACGCAAGCCTCGACTACGAGCTATCCGGCTACCGCAAGAGCAACCTCGTCAAAGTCGACCTGCTCCTCAACGCGATCCCCGCCGATGCGTTCTCGACGATCGTGCACCGTGACAAGGCGTACGCCTACGGCAGTCGCATGTGCGAGAAGTTGAAGGAACTCATCCCGCGACAGATGTTTGACGTGCCGATCCAGTCGGCCATCGGCGGCAAGATCATCAGCCGTGAAACGGTGAAGGCGAAGCGCAAAGACGTCACTGCCAAGTGCTACGGCGGCGATATCACGCGTAAGCGAAAACTGCTCGAGAAGCAGAAAGATGGCAAGAAGAAAATGAAGTCGATCGGTCGAGTCGAAGTTCCCGGCAACGTCTTCATCGACGCCCTGAAGCTCGACGACTAGAGAGGCCCGGCGCACCCGGCGCACCCGGCGTAGATTGCAGCTGATGACAGCGATGTTTCTCGGCGCAACACTGGTCGCGACATCGTGCACCGGAACCGGCTGCATCAGACTCTGCGGATCTCGTGGCCTGCGCTCCGGGTACTTCCGTGGTCTCCGACGCGTTGGCGTTGCCGAGCGCAGTCATCGAGGCGGTCGGCTCGGTGGCGGCAACCTTGGATTTTCGAATTGCTGCAGCAGCGCAAGAGGGCGAAGCGTCGATCAGCGCGCCGGTCGACGATGTCACCGTCGACGCCAATCATCGGGTGGCGGCAGCAACATCTGATGGTGCCGTTGGTCTTTATGAGCTGTCCAGTCCATTGCCGACGTCGGTGGTGAGGCTGAGGATGTTTCCAGTTGCTCGTCCTTTCGTAGCGTTGTCGACACGGCACATGACGGCACATGACGGCACATGACGGCACGTCGACATCACACGACTTCACCGTCTCGATGATCGATCTCGACACTGGCCGCACGCTGCACACGTTTGCGCTCCACGGGAACACTGTTCTCGTCACAGCCATCTCGCCGAATGTCGATTGCCCTCTCTCCCGACGGTCGCATTCCTGCTGCGGGCGCGGACGACACGGCGGTCCGGCTGTATCCGACCGAGACCGGGGAAATGGTGGGCGACCTGGTCGGCCATGACGGGTCAGCGATCGCAGCTGCTTTCTTGGACGATGGCGAGCGTCTCGTATCGGGCTCATAAGACGGAACGGCAATCGTCTGGCGCTATGTCGTCGTGCCAACGCCAAAACGAGCGGTTGCTGCCCGGTGACGGTGCAAGCCGATCCAAACGCCAGACTCTCGGCGTGAATGAACAGTGGGGTGACCGGCGGTGAGTGCTCCAATCGCTGCCCGCGAACCTGCAGCACCACCCGGATCCGGATCGACCACGTTCCGGTCGCTGCGGTACTACAACGCTCGGCTGTTCTTCGCCGGCCTGCTGGTGTCGAACGTCGGCACGTGGATGCATCTCACGGTGATGTCGATTCTTGTGTTCCGCCTCACGGGCGAGGCAAGCAAGGTCGGCTTCACGATCGCGTTCCAATTTGCGCCGATGCTGTTTCTCGGCGCGTATGCGGGGGCGATGGCCGATCGGCTGAACAAGCGGAAGATGGCAATCATCACCCAGTCGGCGATGGCCAGCCAGGCACTGCTGCTCGGGCTCCTCGACCTGACGGGCGTCATGAACCTCCCGCTGGTCTACGCGATGTCGCTGTTCCTCGGCATCGCGAATGCCTTCGATAACCCGGCGCGTCGCAGCCTCGTCACCGAACTGGTCGAGCCTGCCGAAATTCCGAATGCGACGTCGCTGAACACGGCGGTGATGACGTCGTCGCGCATCTTCGGGCCAGCAGTCGGTGCAGTTCTCGTCGGCGTGATCGGCACCGGGTGGTGCTTCATCTTGAACGGGGTCACGTTCTCGGCGATCATTTTCTCGCTCACATCGTTGCGCCGTGACGAGATGTTCATGTCGGCGCCACGACCGAAGGGCGGCCAGCCCGTGCGGGAAGCACTGCGGTTCATCTCGGGCCGCCGCGACCTGCTCGTGCTGTTCGTCGTGCTGCTCATCGTCTCAACCTTCTCGTTCAACCAGCAGGTCGTCTTGCCCAAACTGGCCGAACAGCGGTGGGGCGGTGACCAGGCATTCGGCTATGTGCTCGGTGTGATGTCGGTGGGCTCGCTGACCGGTGCGTTGTTGACCGCGCGTCAGCACCGCGTGTCGATGCGCTGGTACTTCGGCAACATTGTCGTGCTCGCCGTCGCCGGTTTTGGGATCGCCTGGTCGCCGAATATTTGGGTGGCATTCCTGTGGGCGGTGCCGCTCGGCGCAGGGTCATCCGGATTCATCACTGCCGCGAATGCGATCATGCAGCAGGAAAGCCCGAGCGACATGCGCGGCCGGTTGATGGCGCTCCAAGCCGTTGCGTTCCTTGGCTCAACGCCGATTGGTGGCCCGATCACCGGTGTGATCGCTGATCAAATCAGTGTCGAGTGGTCGCTCGGCTACGGCAGCGTGATCAGCCTGATCGCTGTTGCAGGAGCCGTTGCGGCGTGGCTCGCCACGGGTCGGAGTTTTGCTCCCAAGGCTCCAGCGGCCACCTGAAGCTGTTCACTACTGTGGGTGTCCTCATGACTGACGCTGCGACTGCCACTGGGGAACAGAATTGGGCGGGGAACTACGCCTACCGGGCGAGCCGAATTCATCGTCCGACGACGATCGATGAGATCGCCGCGATCGCCCAATCGGCCACCAGCATCCGGGTCCTCGGCTCTCGACATTCGTTCACCGACATCGTCGACGCCGACGAGTTGATCGATCTCAGTGGCTATCAGCCGAAGATTCATTTTGACGCCGACGCAAAAACCATCACGGTGCCGGCCTCTACCACATACGGCGAGGTGGCGCAGTCGCTCGCTCCGCACGGTATGGCACTCCGCAACCTCGCATCGCTGCCGCACATTTCTGTTGCCGGTGCTGTCGCAACGGCAACCCATGGCTCAGGCACCGACAACGGCAACCTCGCTACATCAGTCGCCGGCTTCGAGTACGTCAACGCGGCCGGCGAGATCATCTCGGTCGATCGATCGACGCCTGACTTCGATGGCATGGTCGTGTCGCTCGGCGCGCTGGGCATCGTCACCAGCGTCAGTCTCGATGTGGTCTTCGACTACCAGATCGAGCAGC
>JBLFZD010000325.1:0-4403 GCA_047610085.1 Ilumatobacter sp.
TTCGCCTCGACGTGGGCCTGCATCGGGGCCATCGCTGCGATGAGTTCGTCACGCTTTCCTTCGATGGCGGTGATCTTGGCGATGACGACAACTTTGCTCATGCCTTGACGGTATCGGCGAGATACCGGTCGCTCCCACCTCACCGATCGGCAAACCAATATCACGTTGATCGGATGAAAGCCACCCGATCAACGTGAGATCAGAAGCCGAGTTTTTCGGTAATGGTGGCAAGCAGTTCGCCGATCGGCACGCGGACCTGCTCCATCGTGTCGCGATCGCGAACGGTGACCGCGTTGTCATCGAGTGAATCAAAGTCGACCGTGACCGCGAGCGGCGTGCCGATCTCATCTTGGCGCCGGTAGCGCTTGCCGATGTTCTGAGTTTCGTCGTAGTCGACCAGATACCGCTCGGCAAGCAGTTTGCGAACCTCGTGCGCCAACGGCGTGAGCGTGTCCTTCTTGCTCAACGGCAGCACGGCGACTTTGTACGGCGCGAGGCGCGGGTGGAGGCGAAGCACGGTGCGCTTCTCACCGTTGACCTCTTCCTCATCGTAGGCCGCGAGGAGGAACGCCGCCATCGCGCGGGTTGCACCAGCAGCAGGCTCGATCACGTACGGGACGTACCGCTCGTTGGTCTGCGGGTCGAAGTAATCCAGCTTCTGCCCCGAAACGGCCGCGTGCGCTTTGAGGTCGAAATCGGTGCGTTTCGCGATGCCTTCGAGTTCGTCGAAGCCCCACGGGAACTTGAACTCGACATCAGATGTGCCGGTCGAATAGTGCGATAGCTCATCGGCATCATGCGGACGCAGCATGACCATGTCTTCGGGGATGCCATGCTCGATGTACCAGTTCAGGCGCTCCTTGCACCAGTACTCGTACCACTCCTCGGACTCTTCGGGCGGGACGAAGAACTCCATCTCCATCTGCTCGAACTCACGGGTGCGGAAGATCCAGTTCTGCGGCGTGATCTCGTTACGGAAACTCTTGCCGACCTGGGCGATGCCAAATGGCGGCTTCTTGCGACTCGTCTGTAGCACTTGGGCAAAGTTTGTGAACATGCCCTGTGCGGTCTCGGGGCGGAGGTACGCGTCGGCACCTGCTCCTTCGACCGGGCCGGCCTGAGTCTTGAACATCAGGTTGAACTCGCGGGCCTCGGTGAAACTGTTCTTCTCCCCGCAATCGGGGCACGTGTCTGGATCGTCGAGCTTGTCGAGGCGATGACGCGTCTTGCAGTTCGTGCAGTCGACCAACGGGTCGGAGAAGTTGCCGAGGTGACCCGATGCTTCCCAGACCTGGGGCGGGCTCAGAATTGCAGCATCGATCAGAACAACGTCGTCGCGAAGCTGCACCATCGAGCGGAGCCACGCCTCTTTCACGTTGCGCAGCAACAGCGAGCCCAAGGGGCCATAGTCATACGTCGAGCGGAATCCGCCGTAGATCTCAGCGGATTGGTAGACGAATCCGCGTCGCTTACAAAGAGAGACGATCTGTTCCAGGTCGGTGGCAGCCATACAGCCCGCAAGGCTACGCCCGACTCTCCCAGCCTGTGCCATGAGATCACCGGATCGCGTTAGCTGAAGTCGGCGGCCCGCTGAATGAGATTGGCGAGTTCGTCGACGTCGTCGTTGTTCAACGCCCGAGCGATTCGGTCGGCTTCTTCAGCAAGGTTGTCGATGTCGACGCCGTCGGCGTACGGGTTGTCACGCAACTTCTCAGCGAAGGTCACCACCACCGTGGCCAGTTGGAAGTCATCGGGGGTGTCGGTCCAGCGAGCTTCGATATCTCTGAGGTCGATGTCCTCATCGATTTCGGTTACCTCGCCCGAGTCAGGATCTTCCCAGCGGAGGGCGACCACGCCAAGTTCGCCTCGGTCATCGAGGCGCACACCATCGGCGAGGTTGATCTCATAGATCGCCGTCACCTGGTGCCCTGCACCGAGTTCACCCGCATCGACGTCGTCGTTGGTGAAGTCGCTGTCTCGCACCCCCCGGTTTTCAAAACCGATCAGGCGGTAGGAGTCAACGAGTCGGCTCTCGAAGTTGACTTGAATCTTGGCGTCCTTCGCAACGGTCAGCAGGGTCGACACCAACTCGTCTTCAAACAGTTTTTCGGCTTCGTCGATCGTGTCGACGTAGGCGTAAAAGCCGTCCAGTCGGGCACGTTCCATCGCTGCTCCTGCGCGATATCGGCGAGCAGGCGAGCGACATCGACGCGATCGCTGCCGCCGAAGCAGAACCAGCTGCACGGGAAGTTCAGGACCCCGCGGATGCATCGAAGAAACATTCACCGAGGTCGTCTATCAACCAGATACCCGCTCCTGATCTACACATAGACACGTCATCACTTGGCGACGGAAAGGCCGCCGTGAGTCCTGCGGTTTCAGTCTCGGCTGATGGTGTAGAAGTTGGTCGACCTCGGCCACCACTGCCAGAGGAGACCGGGTCAAGTCGGATGACTGTCGTCAAGGGAAGCCGCAGTCTCGCTGAGCTGTTCTCATCAGCTCACGAGAAGCCGATCAATTCGCCACGATGCTTGCGACCAGGGGTGTTGTCGTTGATGCCCAGCTCGACAGTCTTGCGATCAGTGAAGTCAGTCGCTCCACCGAACAACTGAAGGTGAAGGCACTCGATGACCCTTCGCGAACTCACGGTATGAGTCTTGAATCGTCTCGCGTCGGACTTCGTGCGCCAGGTCCCGATGATGCCGACATCAGCCATCAGGTTGTGAACGATCCTCAGGTGTCCTGGAAGCTTGCGTCACGTGGCTCGTACGTCTCACCCGGCCAAGTCTTCGCCTCGTGCTCCCAGAACACCGAGTTAATGCTGGTCGCGTGCGAGCGGTCGTCACAGGAACCCATAACGATGCTGTCGCTGACAGCGATGTCGGAACGCAACGGAGTCGCCGAGTTCAGCTTCTACTCACTTCGCAACAGCTCGGACCCGTACAGCGGCGAATCGATGGAAGCCTTGGTCTGCCTCATTTCCCACCGCTTCGGTTCCGGAGTCGAACTGCTTTGGCTCTGCGGAGGGCTTTGCGTTCGAAATCGAGAGCGTCCCTCGTGATCACGTCAAGGTCGGGGCAACCTATTCCAATCGCACGCCTATCGCGATCTGGGCTGAACCGTGGTTCAAGATCGAGGCAGGCCTCGGTCCGGCTCTTCTCAACTGGCCGACATGAGTTCACGCATCAAGATCGGAAGCATCGTTGCTTGCACCGTCGTTGCGCTCGGCGCAACCACCGTTGGCGCACACGACTGGTACCCGAGTGTTTGGTCGTTCAACCCTGATCTACTTTGCCAACGCGACGATGAGTCGATGTGGCGGGACCTGTCAAACGGTTGCACCGGTGGGGACGATCCGCGATGTCACCGCGAAACTGAGTGTTCGGATTCAACGGTCCTTACCGAAGGGTGGCGTCACGCTTGTACCTGGCTGCTGTTCGATAAAGAACGGGCGCCATCCGGGCCTGAACCCCATATCGAAGGCCAATCGTCGGGCCGTGGCTGCGCGGGTCAGGCAGACGCGAACCTGCGATAGCGGTAGTAAATCAATGAGTGTGTGGCGTGCTGCTGCGAGCGAATGGCCTAGTGAGCCTCGAACATTGCAACGGCCTTGAGTCGGCGTTCGATCTGATATTCCAACGCCTTGGTCGCCAACGCCGAGACCTCGTGGGTGACTGGCGACTCCTCCTGATCAAGAGCATGTTGTAACCGTCCACCGAGGATGTCTCGAAGCAGTGCGAGTGCTGGCTGGCTGATCGACTGGCCAGAGCGACACGACCGGCACAGCACCCCGCCCTCGTTCAGGTCGAACGCGACCAGTTGAACATCGGGTTCGGCCTCATGACATCGCACGCACGCCGACAGTTGCGGCCGGAAACCTTCGCGGGCCAGGAGCTTCCAATAGAACGCTGGCACGTTGAGCGGAGACGGCTTCGCAGCGATCGTGCGGAGCACACCAACGGCCATCTTGTACAACTGAGGATTCGGTTCGCGTTCGAGCGACAGTTGATCGACGGCTTCGACAGCGGCAAGCCCTTGTGATGCGCAGTCCAACGACGACAACATCGGAGCAAGTGACTCGACTGATTCTGCCTGACTCACAATGTCGAGTTCCCGACCTCGATACAGCAGCAGTTTGACGTGACTCATTGGTTCGAGCCGAGCACCGAACTTCGACCGGGTCTTACGCACGCCCTTGGCGACTGCGCGGACCTTGCCGTTGTCTTGGGTATGGATGACAACGATCTTGTCGGACTCGCCAAGCTTGTAGGTGCGGAGCACCACACCGACATCGTGGTACAGGCCGCTCACGTCAGCCGACGGATTCGTCGGACTCGTCGAGGCCACCAAAGCGACGTTCGCGTTGCGCAAAGTCAGCAATCGCCTCGACGAGATGTTCCTTC
>JBLFZD010000326.1:0-4395 GCA_047610085.1 Ilumatobacter sp.
ATCTCTGGATTGCTCGGCATGTTGACCACCATTCTCTCGACGTTGAACGAGCGGCGACGAGAGATTGCCGTGCTGCGCGCCATCGGTGCCCGAGCGCGCCACGTCGTGATGTTGATCGTCTTGGAGACCCTGCTGGTCGTCATTGCCGGCTGCGTTCTCGGCGTCGGCATGCTCTACGGCCTGATGGCCGTAGCTCGTCCGATCGTGGCGCGGCGCTACGGAGTTGACCTTGCCGCGACCTGGCTCGACGCAACCCAGCTGGGTATTCTGGGATGTGTAGTTGGCGCCGCAGTTCTCGTCTCATTGATTCCAGGATTCATCGCATACCGCCGTTCGATCCAGGACGGCCTCGCCCTCAAGGTGTAGGAAAGCAATGACAACACAACCAACAATGAGACGTCGACCCTCGAGGCGGACGGTGGCGGCGAGCGCCCTCCTTGCGCTTGGTGTCACAGCCGCGGGATGTGCGTCGTCGGATACCAAGCCCGCCGCGTTGGTCGAGGCCGAGAGCAACGCTGTACTCAGCGGTGACGGCCCTCAGTACGGCGACTCTCTCGACGAATGGCACGCAGCAGACGAAACGTCGGCCAAACGCCCAGCAACCGAGACGCGACCGGGCTTTGACGCAGTCGAGTGGGAGGACCTCATCCCACCGGGCTTCTCGAGCGACCAGATACTCGCCCGTTACGAAGATCGCCTGACGGCCGCAGAGCCCGGCTCTACCGAACTCGACGACCTCTACGCAGAAATGAACGCCGAGTTCGACGACGTCTCGGTGAATCCGCAACTCAACAGCGTCGATATCCAACTCGCCGGCTTCGTCGCGCCCCTCACGTACGACGGAGATGACATCACCGAGTTCCTGCTCGTTCCGTACTTCGGCGCGTGCATCCACGTGCCGCCGCCGCCGGTCAACCAGACCGTCATCGTCACGCTCGAGGAAGGCGACAGCCTCACCCTCGAAGAGTCCTGGGGAGCTGTCTGGGTCGCCGGCAACATGACCGTCACACCAACGGACACCGACCTGGCAACGGCGGGCTACTCCATCTCCGCAGCTCAGTTCGGCGTTTACGAAAGCCAATAGAACCGTCATTCGTTCGGGCGCCGAACCCGTCCACCCCGCTCGACTCGGTGACGATTTGTTGTGATTTTGAGTACGTGCCGTCGACCACCGGCAGTGAAGCGCGGCACTGCGGATACCGATTGACCTTCGCGCGCTGCGGGGTAAGAAAGCCGGCCTGGTCAGTTGGCCGGCATCGGTTTTGGGATTGCGGGGCGGGAGTGTTGCGATATATGTAGCATACGCTATACTCTATGTATCAGTCGCTACAGTAGGAAGAGGAAATGAGATGAAGTTCATAAAGACAGCCAAGATCGACGCACCCGCTGAGGAGGTCTGGGCGATCTTTGCCCATGGATTCGACAATGCACACGAGTGGATGGCCTCGGTTCCAAACTCATATGGCAAGGAGAATGGGAACTTGTTCGACGGGGCCACATCGTCGGGTCGCGTGTGTGAGCTGCAGTCGGATCCGTCGGGCTTGAAGGCCTCGGAGCGGTTTCTCGCCTACGACGAGGCCGCCAAGACATGCACGGTGCGAATCGACTTCGTCGACGCTCCCAAGGTCTTTCCTGTCCACTACAACTCGCTGGACTTTGCGATCACGACGGACGCTGATGGGCATTCGATTACCACGTGGGCGTTCAGCTCGAAGCTCAAGCCGTGGGCCTACGTGATATGGCCGGTGATTCGCAAGGGCGCATCAGTCGCTGTCGGGCAGTTCGGCGAGGAGCTAAAGTGTTTCGTCGAGACCGGGGAGCCACATCCCCGCAAGGTCAAGGCGTTGGAGAAGGCCCAACTTGGCAAAAGTGGGTGATATTGAACTGCCGCCTGCTCGCGAGCGTCTGCTGACGTCCGGGGCGGCAGTGTTTGCTGAGAAGAGTTACGAGGGCGGTTCGACTCGCGAGATCTGCGCGCTGGCCGGCACGAGCTCCAACATGGTGCACCACTACTTCGGGAACAAGGCGGGACTACTCGATGCCATTATCGAGCGGTTTGGAGCGCAGGTCCTCGTTCTCCCGGTGAAGCTTCTTGCTGTGCCTGCGAAGTCGCGCGACGATTTCGTTTCGCGCATCGAGATGCTGTTCGAGGCAACGATGGATGCGTGCCTCGAACACAGAGACCTGCTCAAGGTTGTCGTCCGCGAGGACGCGTCGCCTGCTGTTCTGGGCGACTATACGGACACGTTCGTGGCATTCCTTGATGAGGGAAAGCGACGAGGTTTGGTGAATGAGGGGCTCGATACGTCAATGGTTTCGGGCGTGATCCTTGATCGAGTCTTCAACCAGGTGTTGTATGCCCCGGGTATCAAGGCTGCGCACGGCGTCGGCATATCCGACCCGATCTACCGGAAACGGTGGTGCGCCGCGAACGTCGGGCACGTTCTCTACGGATTGCTTCCGGCGACGAATCAGAGCACCTAGGGCTTCATGTCCAGGATGAGGAAAGGATCCGCCGGATTGTTCCGCGGGATCAACCGGTTCGTCGAACACGGTGGGGTGAGCCGACGCCGATCCGGCGTGGGTTGATAAGAGCGAAGTCGCGGACCGCGAGGGCAGCGTCGTGGATGAGGTGGGCACCGGGGCCGCATCGGTCCACGGTCACAGTCGTGCTTCGAGTTCGGCACGAGTTCGGCACGCCGGGTCGAAGCTGTCCCATGCTCGGCTGCCAGGCGAAGTACTGCGGTTTGCACCGTTGCCGTGGCGACTGTCGCGCCACCAGTCAAGCCAGTTGATTACAACTGGGATCAGGACCGACTCGTGAATCAACTGAACCAGATCTTCGAGCGCCGGGCTCCTTCTGGAGTGGCTCCATGAGGCACTGTTGCGGTGGTCGTTCTCGCTCCGATTGTTCGTGTGTCGGGCGGGGTCATGAAGCGCATCGGGGAACAACTCATCGACAACGCGCAGCAACGGTGTAGCCATATCGGTGGTGGCATCTCCTGGGCGGCCAAGTGCATTCAGCATTGTGGTGAAGCACGTTCTCGCCGACGCGATGTCGCGTCGTTTCGACACGTACACGTCGATCACCTGGCCATGTTGGTCAACAGCGCGGGACATGTACCGTCAGACTCCGGCGACTTTGATGTAGGTCTCATCAACCGAACCAGCGGTCCCCGACACTGAGTCGGCATGGTCGTGCCGTGTCGATGAGCAACGGTGTGAGGCGTTGAACCCACCGGTACATCGTGACGTGATCAACCTCGATGCCGCGTTCCGCGAGGAGTTCTTCGACTTTGCGATATCGCAGGCCGTAGCGCAGGTGCCAGCGCACAGCCAACAAGATTCTCTCGGGAGGGAACCGGTACCCGAAAAACGAAACCGACAACGAAGAGCTACGACGATTCATCTCCACCCGCTCGCATCAACAAGCACCCGATCCAACAACGCAACAGCGCCATCAGGAGTGCCCACCTCTGTTTCATCACCGAGAGAAAGCCACTTTGCCATGTCCATCACGATCTGGATCGGCCCTCACCAGGGATCGGCGCTGGAATGTCTGAAGTGACGAACTCCCCAGCCACCGTCAGTCGTGCTGAGGGTCTTGTTCTCTGGCCGATGAGATCATGGGGGCGATCAACGACGCGGCACGAGCACCTGCGTCGCGCTCGCTGAGCCGAGATCCGTCGCGGCGTGGGGTCGTGAGGTGGGCGAACACGAAACGAGTCGCTTCCTCGATGGCGTGTTCGACCGTTCTGTCGTCGACTATCAGTTGCGGCGCTGCTCGTATGGTGTCCGACAGCGTCGAGACGCAGTGATCGACCAGCACGCGGGAGTCCGCTGTGATAAAGGGCAACGTCTCGCGCAGGTCGCTCGATGTCAGGCGTGCCAGAACGGGGTTCTGGTCGATGGCTGTCAGCGCCGCCGACACGGCTCCAGCGATCGCCTCGGTCGGTGATGTGGACGTAGTGATCACCGCTGTCACCTGCGCCAGTACGTTCTCTGCCTCGCGGCGGATCACGGCCCGGACGATCTCGTCCTTGCCGCCGACGTAGCGGTAGACGGTTGCACGCGACACGTCGGCTGCCGCGGCCACGGTGTCGACCGTCGTACTCGCGATGCCATGCGACGCCAGGCGACGGGCGGCCGCGTCCAGCACGATTTCGGTCTCGGTCACCCTCGGCCGCGGCACGCCGACTCCTCAACAAAGAAGGGTTGTGCAACAGATCTCATAATATGTATCATAACCGTATGATCTCCAATAGCGCCATCGACCCCTCAACGAAACGGCCGCCGAACATCCGCCCGAGCGCGTCACACCGAGGAGCTCCGACAAGCGCGACGTGGCGGAATCCGACCGTGTGGATGTTCGGCGCATTTCTCGCCACCTCGGCG
>JBLFZD010000327.1:0-4380 GCA_047610085.1 Ilumatobacter sp.
GTGATCGACGACCTCGAACTGCTCGATTGGACCGATGCGATCAAGGCGATGCAGCGCAACTGGATCGGGCGCAGCCACGGAGCCAAGGTGGACTTTGCGTCCGCTGCCGGACCAATCACAGTGTTCACCACACGGCCCGACACCCTGTTCGGTGCATCCTTCATGGTCCTCTCCCCCGAGCACCCCTTGGTCGACGAACTGGCTGACGAAGCATTGGCCAGCGAGATCACCGCGTACCGCGAACAGGCCGAGGGAAAGAAGGACTTCGAGCTCCAGGACGACACCCGCGAGAAGACCGGCGTGTTCATCGGCGCCACCGCTACCAACCCCGTCAACGGCGAGCAGCTACCGATCTGGATTGCCGACTACGTGCTGATGGGTTACGGCACCGGAGCGATCATGGCGGTGCCCTGCGGTGACGAGCGCGACTTCGAGTTCGCCCGAAAATTCGGTCTGCCGATCCCTGCGATCCAAGAGCCGACCGATTCGTTCTTCGAAAATCACGACATTCAGCCAAGCACCGATACGGCAACGTGGCCAACCGCCTTCGTGGGCGACGGCGCGTACATCAACTCAGCGAGCGGCTCGCTCGATCTCAACGGCGTCACCAACAAAGCCGATGGCATCGCCACGATGAACGAATGGCTCGAAGCCAACAGCAACGGCGAAGCCACCATCAACTACAAACTGCGCGACTGGCTGTTCAGCCGCCAGCGCTACTGGGGCGAACCGTTCCCCATCGTTTACGACACGGACGGCCAGCCACATGCGGTGCCTGACTCGATGTTGCCCGTCGTGCTACCCGAGACCGATCAGTTCTCCCCGCGCACCTTCGATCACGACGATGCAATGTCGAACCCCGAAAGCCCACTCGACCGTTTGCCGGAATGGGTCAACGTCGAACTCGATCTGGGTGACGGACGCGGTGTGCAGCCGTACCGCCGTGACACCAACGTGATGCCGCAATGGGCTGGCTCGTGCTGGTACCAAATGCGCTACATCGATCCCACGCTCCAGGACCGCTTCGTGGCGCTCGAAAACGAGGCGTATTGGATGGGTCCTCGCACCGATGTGCGCCCGGATCATCCCGGTGGTCTCGACCTATACGTCGGTGGCGTCGAACACGCGGTGTTGCACCTGTTGTACTCCCGCTTCTGGCACAAGGTCCTTTTCGACCTCGGCCACGTCAGCTCCAAGGAGCCATACGCCCGTCTTTACAACCAGGGCTATATCCAGGCATGGGCCTACAAGGACAGCAGAGGCATCCACGTCGAGGCAGAACAGGTCGAAGGCGACGATCAGAACGGCTTCACGTTCGAGGGCCAGCCGGTCACTCGGGAGTTTGGGAAGATGGGTAAAGGCCTGAAGAACGCCGTCTCACCCGACGAGATGTACGACCAATACGGAGCCGACACGCTACGCCTCTACGAGATGGCGATGGGCCCCCTCGACGCATCTCGCCCATGGGCAACACGCGACGTCGTTGGCCAGTACCGCTTTCTGCAACGCTTGTGGCGCAACATGATTGACGAGGCGACCGGCGAGTGCATCGTCGTCGACGAACCGGCTGACGACGACACCCGCAAGTTGCTCCACAAGACGATCGACACCGTGCGCACCGAGATGGAAGCTTTGCGGTTCAACACCGCCATCGCCAAACTCATCGAACTGAACAACGCCGTCACCAAACTCGACGTGATGCCACGTGAGATTGCCGAGCCAATGGTCGCGATGCTCGCTCCCCTGGTTCCTCACATGGCCGAAGAACTGTGGGAGAAGCTGGGCCGTTCGGCCGACACCGACGGAACGATCACCTACGTACCATTTCCTGAGGCCGACCCGGCATTGCTCGTCGACGACACCGTCGAGGTGCCGATCCAAATCAACGGCAAGGTGCGTTCAAAAATTCTGGTTGCCACCGGTGCGAGCAAGGACGACATCGAAGCCATCGCGATGGCTGACGAAAAAGTCATCGAGGCGCTCGCCGGCGGGACCCCCAAGAAGGTCATCGTCGTTCCTGGCCGAATGGTCAACGTCGTCGTCTAACGATTCCTGCGATCGGTCAGTCGTCAGCACTCCATCGCCACGACGGATCGTCGTCGACCTCAATGTCGTCATCGACCTCGGTGAATCGGAGCGCGACCAAAGCGATCGCCGCACAGGTGGCGAGACCAAGCATTCCGAGCAGCCCCGTACGCAACACGAGGTCCGAATCCAACGGAATACTCGATTGTTCCGCGCGCACAACGACCACGGCAACGATCTGGCCGATGCATGCTGCTGCAGCGAGCGCCATCGCCGGAAGTGTTCTTGCGATTCCGGCAGCCACAGCTAACGCAGGAACCAGCAACACCAGGATGGTCCGTGCGAGCGAGGCCCAATCGCTGAGGCCTCCACCGATGTCAGCCGACAGCACCAGAATGCCCGTGAGCGCACCGCACCCGATCAGCCCCCGAGCGACGGGGATCACCGGCCGAGCCTCTTTTTTCCACATCGACATGGGGTGATACACAAACCATCGAAGGAGCATCGCTAAGCCGAGCAATGCCGCCCCCAGCCCAAACGCAACCCCGATATCGGCGAATGCTGCCTGCTTGTCAAGGAAGAGGGCAAGGCTCAGCGAACCGGTCAGCGCAATCGAAGGGGCGAGCACGCCGGCACCAACCGCAGCCAACGCCGCCGAGTGTCGGATCACACCCACAACTGCAGCGACGATCGCAAAAGCGGGACAGCCAAGCACGAAAAACCGCAACGGATCGTCACCCGTGCGCAGCTTGGTATCGGGGAGATCCACCAGGGAGAAAAATGACGACCCGATCATCGCGAGCGCGACCACCACCACCCAGGTCGCATCAAGGACCAGCAGAGAACGAATCCACCGAGCACCTCGCGGCGCAGCAGCGCCGGCGATGAGGTCGTCGTCGTTCATCAATCTCCATTGAAGCATGTTGCTCGTTCGCATCTTCGGCACCGGCGGTGCGAACCTGAGGCAGTGTCACTCGAGAGTGTGACCGCCCGGCACGTGGACCCTTCGATCAAGCCGAAGGGTGAAATCTTTAGTGGAGACCGATCCAAGGGTGCTCGAAGCTCACCGGGAACGCCTCCCCGGCGGCCGGGCGATCGACGAAACCGCTGGACCCGGCGAGGCGTCGACGAGTTCGGAATCCGACCGACGGGGCGCAGACGGCCGACCGGACGGGGGCCTGATGTGGGTCGCCTGGGTTGGCGTCGCACTGCTGATGTGCGAGGGGCCTTCCGTTCGTGGCCGAGGGGCGCTTCCCACCACGCTGGGGCGGCGTGGTGTAATGCGCTGCTGCTCCGACGCATCTGCTTCGGCGGCCACCGGAGCCAGCGTTCCCTCGGTTGCTGGCGTGTCGTCCTTGCTGGCATAGGTGTCGACGTAGCTCTGGCCCGACAGTTGCGAAATCTCGAACATCACGGCATCGGTGAACCGGCGCAACGTGCGGGGATCGTTGGGGTCTCCGTATTCGTGCACCCACATCGGCTTTCCGAAGCGGACCACCACACGTTTGCGCGTCTTCATCACAAACGTGTCGGGCGGCTGTACCTCGAGGGTGCCCTCGTGGCCGACCGGGACGACCGGCGAGTTGCAGCGCAGCGCGAGCCTGGCTGCACCCGTTCGACCTTTGTGGAGGTTGCCGCTACGCGACCGAGTTCCCTCGGGATAGATCATGAACAGCAGTCCGTTATCGAGCACGTCCGCAGCAGTGTCAAGCGCAGCTTGCGCTGCGTCACCACCGGATCGATCGACGGGGATCATGCCCATTGCTGGGAACAGGTGCTTGGTCTTCCAACTCTCCATGTATTCGCCCTTGCCAACCGCCCACACACGTCGGGGCAGCGCCGCCGGAACGAACACCGAGTCGCAAAACGACAAGTGGTTCGGAGTGATAATCGCCGGGCCGTCGGTCGGAACGTTCTCGCGGCCTTCGATCTCGAAGTCCCACAACCGTGGCGTAATATTTCGCACGCCACCGAACAGGTACTTGCTGAGCCGGTCAGCGCCCGGCAGCTTCGGCGCTGGCTCGAACTCGAATGGAGCGGCGCCGGGCATCAGCGCAACGCCCGTCGAATGGCTTTGCCCGATGGGGCGATCGGCAACTCGTCGAGGAAGTGATAGGCGGTCGGTCGTTTGTATCGACTGAGGTGTTTGGCAATGTGGGCATCGAGCTCTTCGTGAGTTGCCGTGCCGGTGACGTGGGCAACCACGGTCTCGCCGGTCATCTCGTCCGCGGTGCCCGTGACGATCGCTCCGCTGACCCCGGGGTGCAGCATGAGCGCGTTCTCGACTTCTGCGGGGTACACGTTGAAACCCGACACGATCACGATGTCCTTGATGCGGTCGACAAGATAGAGGAA
>JBLFZD010000328.1:0-4377 GCA_047610085.1 Ilumatobacter sp.
GCAGCAGCACCCAAGCGAAGGTACTCGTCAATCCGAATTGGTGACGTCGCCGTCCACCGGGTGGACGAGTTGACCACGCATGACCGCCATGATGCTGTCGATCGATCGGCGCTGAACTTCGGGTGAATCCGATGTGCCTTCGGTCAGCCCGACCAGCACGATACGGATGAAGTCTTGGAGTTGTTCGGTGTCTTCGGGGCGGACCTCGCCCGTCGCGACGCCGGCGTTCACAATGTCGACAAAGAAAAACTCGCGTGCCGAGTCCGCCGATTGGAGTCGCTCGCGAACATCGGGATGGCGTCGCATATCGGCGCGCACGACGCCGACGAACTTTGCGAGCGAAGGGTCCTCCTCGTTGAGCGAGTGCGCTGCGTCGAGGATGCCCTGCAACTTGCCCAAGAAGGTGTGCTCAGACGCCTCGGCGACCTGGAAGCGCCGATAGATCCGCTGCTGCAGGTCGCGGTGCACCATGAGATAGAGGTCAAGTTTGGACTCGACGTAGTGGTAGAGGGCGCCGGTGGTCACGCCAGCAGCACCAGCGAGATCTTTATTGGTCACAGCGGCATATCCCCGGTCACCAAACAGTCGGCGAGCTCCGTCGAGGATGGCCTCACGTGTTTCTGATGATTTGCTGTGCGGCGGCCTACCGCGACGTCGCGGCGCAGTCGGTTTGGCTGCGGTCATGAGCGAAGTATGACGGACGACACACCATTCCTGGTTAGTTGGAGGGTCGCTCCATTGAAACGAACGCAGCCGCGTCGGGGTCATGGCTGCCTGTCGCTCCACCGAAACCAGCCCGATTCACGCACGTCACTCGCTTGCCTCCCGGACTCCGGTACAGAAATCAACCGCGTGGTTGATTACCATGACGACTCGTTACTCGACCGCACAACACCTCAATGGGGGAAACACACATGGATCTCGGACTCGCTGGCAAGAAGGCACTCATCACAGGCTCCACGAAGGGAATCGGGCGAGCAATCGCCGAGACCCTTGTGGCCGAAGGAGCGTCGGTCTCAATCTGCTCACGCACCCAGGACGATGTTGACGCAGCCGTCGCTGCGCTGTCCAACGGGGCGTCCGGCACGGTCTTTGGCGCCGTGTGCGATGCCGCTGACCCCGAGGCAATTCGCAGCTGGATCGCCCAGTCAGCAGAGGCTCTCGGTGGCATCGACATCTACGTGCACAACACGTCGGGCAAGCCTGCCAAGTCGCTCGAGGCCTGGCAGAACAACTTCGACATCGACCTGATGTCACTCGTCCATGCAGCCGATGCTGCTGGCGAAGCCCTTGCGGACGGTGGCGGCTCGCTGATTTCGATCAGCACCACTGCAGTCAACGAACACTTTGCTTCGGGCTCAGGGAGCTACTCCGCGCTCAAGGCAGCGGTGACCAACTGGACGCTCGGCCAAGCCCAGGTGCTGGGTGCCAAGGGAATTCGCTGCAACGTGGTGTCGCCCGGGCCGATCTTCGTCGAGGGCGGCGACTGGAACAAGATCAAAGACCACATGCCCGACTTCTACAACGCGAGCGCCGCCAATCACCCGCAAGGCGAGCTCGGCACGCCGTCCGACGTGGCCAACGCCGTGGCATTCCTCTCAAGTGATGCAGCTCGCCACGTCAACGGCGTGAACATGACAGTGGACGGCGGCTTCCTGAAGCGCGTCGACTTCTGAACCGATGAGCGACGCACCCAACCCGGGCACACGCCTCGACGTCGTGTTGGTCGCCGGCGGCAAATACCACGACATCGACTTTGCTCGCCTCGAGCTACTCAAGCTGCTGGGCGAGCATGAAGATATTCGTGTCCGGGTGCAGCCCGACTACGAGGATCATGAAGCGATTACGGGCGCCGCGATCCTCGTGTCGTATACCTGCGACGTTCGCCCCTCGGAGGAGGCCCAACTCGCGATCACTGCGTGGGTCGAGGGCGGCGGACGTTGGATCGCGTTGCACGGTACGAACGCTGCACTCACGATGGGCGGACCAGATGGTGTGGAAGCACCGCGCTGTCAACCGATGTGGTCAAAGACACTGGGCAGTCAGTTTGTGGCGCACCCACCTATCCAGCCCTATTCGGTCAAGGTGTCCGATGCCGATCACTGGCTCGTTGCCGGCGTCGAAAGTTTCGAAACCGACGATGAGTTGTATCTCCAGGAGCACGCGGACCGCGGGCAACTGCATGGGCTACTCCACACAAACTGGGCGGGCGAAGCTCGAGGGTTTGCCGAATCAGACTGGTCAGTCGAGACCAGAGGGACCAACGAACACCTGGTGATGTACCTGCGCACCCTCGGAGGTGGTGCAGTGTTATACAACACCCTCGGCCACTGTCGCGGCCACTACGACATGGTTCCGGTTCTTGACTATTACCCGAGTGTCGAACGGTGCTCGTGGGAGCAGCCTGCGTATTACGAAATCCTCCGGCGCAGCATCCGCTGGGCGCGGGGTCTCACGAGCTGATCAGGGTCTCGCTGGCGACGTCCTGTGCGTCCTACCGGCTCAGGTCGGTTTCGAGGTGGGTCGTGTCAGGTCGGGATCTCGTCCACCGCCATCGGGCGGACACATGTGATGTCGCGGATCGGGTCGAGGGCGAATCCCACCTCCGGGGAGGCACCGCCGCAACCGTCACGCGACCCGGCGTTCTGCTGTTGCCGTCGGAATGAGAATTCGTCGGCTAAATGTCAGGGTTGTGAGCCAGCAAGCCAGCCAGCGTCAAATTCGTTGACCTTGACGCCATCTGCGCGGTGCTCGGTTGCAGTGTCCATGAATTTCTCCACGCCGAACCCGAGACGGTGCGACCCCTCAGCGTCGACGGTCACGGAGCGCCAGCCGTGGGATTGATCTCGACAGCGTCGGCGACACCGAAACGACGTGACAATCGTTGGAGACGGGCCACTGCCGGATGTGCTGGATGCAAGCCGGTCTCCACCTCGATGTCGTCGCCTTACTCAAGCCGTGCATCAAGGCCCCGGGCTCGCCGTCGGGGAATCGGAGGTCCGGAGATGGCCCAAGGCGCCGGTTGAACACGCCGACCCGGCACTCATCATCACATCGGCTGGCGAGGTTCCGATCGACGCCACCGACGATTTGCCTCCATGGACACAGGAGCTTTGGTGTCGGCGACAACGGCGACGTGCTGCACGTTGTCCGGGCGACAGGCCTCTGCTATCCGATCACGCCCAATTATCTGGGGGTGGGAGATCCAGCCGACCACACTTCCGTTCGTGATCGACGGTTCGCTGACAACGTTGCGTGCTCACTTCTCGTGCAGCAATCCGCAGTGGCGCACGATCCATAGGTGCTCGGCATTGGTGATCGCCCCGCGCCTGATGCCTGCATCTCTCCGAACCGGTACCTCTCCACGGTGAAACACCATCGAGTTGTTCCGACATCAAACGACGAACTCGCTCACCTTCGTGGCGTGGTCACGGTGCCCAATCCGTCTGAGCCGAAACGTGAACGAGTTCAAGCGCCTCGTTGACGACCCCGAACGAACCACTCCATGAAGCGTCGGCGGCGCTCCCGAGACGATCATCAACAAACAGATATCCGGGATCGTTGCTGGAGAGATTGCGATTAACGGTCCTGAACTCACGCCCAAGATAGGTCAAAACAAGCCCGAAGAAGACCGAGCCGGAACGGCGGGCTCGGACGTTCATCACAGCCCAGCGATCTTGCCGACGCTGCCTCATGTCCGTGACCCAGGACACGCAATAATTAGCGCCACCTGCCCTCTCGAGCCGGTCCGAGCTGCGTGCTGGGGACCGACACCGACATCCCAGCGCTGTGATGTGGTCAGGCAGCGCTATCGGGCGTGCGGGGAACGCAGTCGCCGCCGTTCGCGACGCACCACGGCGTGTCGCCGGGGAAGCGGTAGCGGTTTGCCGCGATCACCTCGTAGGTCCGGTCGAGAAGCCATGGCACGCCGGCGAATTTCCACGGCAACAACGGGACCGAGGAGTTCCAGGCCACCGCCAACATCAATGCAACCCCACGTGGGCCTCCGGCCGAGAACACATCGCCCTGCGAGTCACTCGCGACCGTCCACACCGCCATATCGGTTTGCTCGACGGTCAGGCCCGTACGACCCGGCACACCATGTGCCTGCGCAGCCACGACGTCAACACGACCGTGGCGATCCAGTCGGTCGAGCCACCTGGCCGACCTGGTGCAAAAGCCTCAATACCCGTCGAAGACGAGCGTCGCTGAAGCTGGCACCATGCTCGGGAGTCCGCCGTAGTTCACCGCTCCAGCGTACCAAGATCCCTCGACAGGTGAGGTCAACGACGACTGTGCTCGACGGCCTTCACCAGGCGCTCGAACACGGCATCGGGATGACCCACGCCGTTCACGACCGACAGGCGGTTCTGGTCG
>JBLFZD010000329.1:0-4349 GCA_047610085.1 Ilumatobacter sp.
CCCACCACACCCGCCCCATATCGCCGGATCGTGGAGGGACATTGACGATCCCATACCGCCTCCACGCGAACGCTCCTCAGGCGTCCCTGAACGCCCGATGGGAAGCACGACACAGACCGGACAAACGCAGTCTGGCGAGGCACTTGCCGCGTCGTGCTCGGAGGTCAGACCCGAGCGACGTGGATCCAACGGGTAAAGCCACGGCGCTTCATGACCGTATGAACTTCGACGGTCGAGAAGCCGGCCGTGGTCAGCCAGTCGGTGATCTCGGCCGGGGCAACAAAAACGCCGACCGGTGCGAGCGTTGCGCATCGCTCGAGGATGCCGCGCACGACGACCTCGTCGGTGTTGATTGCATGGCCGTACGGCAGGTCGGTCACCACAGCGTCGACCGGTTGGGTGATTTCGCGCGAGTCTGCGAGCGTGATCTCGGCGTCGTAGCCGAAGTGGGCAAAGTTCTCGCGGGTCATGCCGGCCATCGCTGCTTTCCAGTCGACGGCGTAGGCATCGAGCCCCAGCAACGCCGCTTCGAGCACGATCGACCCGGCACCGCAGCACGGGTCGAAGATCGACGTCGCCTCAGGGACCAGGTTGACCAGACCGCGGGAGAAACGAGAGTCGAGTGACGACGATGTGGTCCACGGTTTCGAGTCATGAACTCGAAAGCCAGAATCGGCTCGCGAGACCACCTCACCGAAACGGAATCCGTCGTCGGTGGCAACGACCATGAACTGATGAAGCGGGTCGCGAAGGTCGGGGCCGAACGGAATCGCGTCGGCGAGCGCCATCGCCGTGTGGTGACTCGGCTGGTCAAGCCGGCCGGCAGGGTCGTGGACGTCGATCCGGAACCGGTCGGCTTCGAACGACACGTCGCGCACTGCATCGATGAGTTCGCCGAGCGTTGGCTGATGAGCGATCACTCGCACGCCCGTTTGCACGAATGCAGCCCGCTCGACCAAGTCGATCGACTCGACGTGTGCCACACCATCACCGTCGGGCACCCCGCCGCACAAGCTCGATGCTTCAGCTGAGATCAGCCCGTGCTTTGCGGCCCGAGCGCATAACGCGAGCAATGGTTCCGATGACATAGGGGTCAGTATCGGGCATGAGAAGCGAATGCGACGCATGTGCCATCGTGGGTGAATGCAGCGAGATCGATTGCTTCTTGCCGGCGGGGTACTGGGGCCCGCTGCATTCGTAGGTGCGTGGATCGTCGGCGCCGCTACCAGTTCGATCCCGTACTCGGTCATCAACGACCCGATCAGTCGCCTCGCTGCAGTCGACGCCCCCACCCGGCCGCTGATGACCGCCGGTTTCATCGCCTTCGGCATCGGTGTCCCCGCATGTGCGCTCAGGCTTCGCACGCTCGTGCCAGGCTCCGCGTGGGTTGCGGCGGCCGGAGCGGGTGTGACCACGCTGCTTGTTGCAGCGACGCCGCTGGATCGATCAGCGCTCGCCGACCAGCTACACGGGGTCGCCGCCGGGTCCGGCTACGTCTTCTTGGCCGCCGCCCCGCTCCTCGCCGCTGGCCCGCTGCGCCGGCACGGCCACCGCCTGTTCGCTGCTCTCAGCGTGGCGGCGGGGCTCACGTCGGCCATCTGCCTGCCTCTGTCGCTCTCGGGCCTCCCCACCGGACTTTTCCAACGCATCGGCCTCACTGCAGGCGACACCTGGATCGCCTGCACCGCAATCGCTGCACTCGGCGGTTATCTGACCAATACCGACCGACAGGTTGCTCTATGACCACAGCACTTCCCGACTCCCTCCCCCAGCACATGGCTGCCGTTCTCCTCAAGGGACACGGCGGACTTGACGCGCTCGACTACCGCACCGACGTGGCGGTCCCGCGGCCGGGACCCGACGAGGTGCTCATTAACGTTCGCGCCGCCGGCATGAACAACACCGATATCAACACCCGCATCGGCTGGTACTCCAAGTCCGTCAGCGACGACACCGCCGAGGGCGGAGCCGACGGGTTCGACGACGTGACCACTGAGGATGCCACCTGGTCCGGCGCCCCGATGGAGTTCCCTCGTATCCAGGGCGCCGACGTCTGCGGTGTGATCGTTGAGGTTGGCCACGACGTCGATCGATCGCGCATCGGCGAACGAGTGCTGGTGCGCGCGATGATGCGCCATCCGCACGACCCGACGCCATTCGCCTGCTGGACATTCGGATCCGAGGCCGACGGTGGTTTCGCTCAGTTCGTCACCACATCGTCGTTCGCCGCCGTCGCTGTCAACAGTTCGTGGTCCGACGTTGAACTCGCATCGATCCCGTGCGCGTACTCCACCGCAGAAAACATGCTGCAACGCTCAAACGTCGGCCCGGAGAAGGTGCTCATCACCGGCGCGTCCGGTGGTGTCGGGTCGGCCGCGGTGCAGCTCGCTTCACGGCGAGGCGCGCACGTCATCGCGATGTGTAGCTCTTCGAAGGCCGCCGACGTTCGGGCGCTTGGCGCCAGCGACGTGATCGACCGCAACGCCGACCTCATCGCCACCCTCGGCCGCAACAGCGTCGACGTCGTCGTCGACCTTGTCGCCGGCCCGCAGTGGCCCAACCTGCTTGAGGTACTCCGCCCGGGTGGGCGTTATGTCGCCTCGGGGGCGATCGGTGGACCGATCACCGAACTCGATGTGCGCACCCTGTACCTGAAGGATCTCAGCCTGTTCGGCGCGACGTTCCAACCGGACAACGTGATGACCGACCTCATTGGATACATCGAGCGTGACGAGATTCGTCCGGTCGTCGCTGGCACGTATCCCTTGGAGAGCATCGCCGAAGCACAAACGAAGTTCTTGTCGAAGACGTTCACCGGCAAGCTCGTACTGGTGCCGCCGCCTCTGAGGCAATGACCAGCCGCCCTTCGCGACCTGATGCTCACCTCATCTTCCTGATGAGATCCGTACCTCGCCATGTCCACGTCCCGACGGTCTCGTGCTGCGGTCCTGCTCGGAGCAGGTGCAGGCATTCTGATCGGGGCGGCGTGGCCGCAGTGGGGCTACGCGCCGCGGGCTGGCGCCACGAACGGTTCGGCCCACTTTGAGATCGGCTCGCCCGCTTCGGCAGCTTCCATCTGGCGCTGATCGTAATAGTCACGCCAGTGCGTGATTTTGTCGCCGTCGAACTCGAAGATGCTCACATGCGGCGTGAGTACGTGGTGGCCATCGACGTTGACGTAGTCGTCAACACCTTCAACGAACACGACGTTGCCAGTTTGAGCACGGTGGACGGTGCGCCACTTGACGTCACTCTGGTGGGTTTTGAGAAATTCGAGCAGGCCGCGTACGCGGTCTTTGCCGACCATCGGACGCTTGCCGATCGCGAACGTGAACTCGATCTCATCGCTGAGATGTTCGAGTACCTGTTCGACGTCATGATGCTTCCAGGCCGCCATGATCGCGTCGACTGCAGCGAACTGCGGCGACGCGTCGCTCATGAGGCAGCTCCCGTGGGGATGGTGCTCACGATGAACGAACAATTGGTGGTGGCTGAGCCGCCGACGTTGTAGGTGGCCACGCGCTTGGCGCCGTTGACCTGGTAGTCGCCCGCCTTGCCGGACACCTGCTTGGCCGAGTCGAGCAGCATCCTCACACCCGTCGCGCCGACCGGGTGCCCCACCCCCATCAGGCCACCGGACACGTTGATCGGGATGTCACCATCGGGCGCGATCCGTCCGTCTTCGATCGCTTTCCAAGCTTCCCCGGGTGCGGTGATGCCAAAGTGGTCGATCGCCATGTACTCGTTGATCGTGAAGCAGTCATGGGTCTCGATCGCGTCGAGCTGTTCCGGGCCGCTGATGCCAGCTCGGCCATACGCATCGGTGATCGCCTTGCGAACCCACGGAAACACGTAGGGGTCGTCGGCACTTTGCGCCAGTTTCGTTTCGAGCAGCATCGGAGCGGTGGTGTGGCCCCAGCCGTCAATTTTCGGGATCGAATCGAGGTCGATACCGCGAGCGGTTGCGTACTCGGCGGCGCGCTCCTGCGATGCAAGGATCACCACGGCTGCGCCGTCGGTGATCTGGCTGCAGTCCTGGCGACGCATCCAACCGTCGACCACAGGGTTGGCCTCATCGTCATTGGTGAAGCTGTCAGCGCCAAAGTCCCACGTACGTGTCTGTGCGTTCGGGTTCCGCTTGGCGTTCGCGAAGTTCATTTCCGCAATGCCCATCAGGTGCTGATGGTCAAGGCCATAACGCCGGTCGTATTCGACGGCCAGCTCGGAAAACATGCGCGGCCAGATGTAGTCGGCATCGGTGGCTTCCTTCCCAACCCAAACCGCAGCGCCAAGGTGCTGGCCCGCTTCGATGCCTTTGACGTTGCGCATGTACTCAACGCCTGCGACAC
>JBLFZD010000330.1:0-4336 GCA_047610085.1 Ilumatobacter sp.
TCGACAAGGCCAGCGGGTTCGGCGTTGGTCCGGTTCTCTTCGTCGTTGGCTCCACCCAGGGCAACACCGGCAAGGACCACCGTGGCCAACACAGCGATGGCGGCCCCAGCAGGGAGCCACTGCGCTACGGGGCGCTTGGGAGCGAGGGGCTGGTTCACGATGCAACAGTCATAACAAACGGATTTCGAAGTGAACGCTTGGCCTCGACAGCGTGTCGCGATGTCGTTGCGAACATTTGATTAAGTTATCCGTCCGTCGGGCCGCCGTCGGCGCGCCGGCCACGTGTTTCGTACTGATTTCGCAGTCGTTAAGCGCTGTACCGGTCTAGTTGCGCCGCACCGGCTCGATGCCATCGAGATCGCTGCGCAGCTCGCGCATCTCACGAAGGATCGTCAAAATCACGCCGGGGGTGCTCAATGTCGACTCACCGCGGGTCCGCGGAAAGTAGTCGACACCGAATTGGAGCATTTCGAAACCGAGCCGAGTCGAGCGAATTACCAGCTCAGCGTCAATAAATGAGCCTTCACTCCGCAACTCGACGTGGTCGAAGAGACGGGCACGACAGAGCTTGAACGCAAAATTTATGTCTCGCGCCTTCACACCAAACATCGAACGAATGATCAAGTTATACACGAACGTGTACAACAGGCGAAGGTACCCCTCGCCGGTGCGGTCGAACCGGTAGGCGCTCACGAGGTCGACGTCGTAGTCGCTGAGCAGACGTACCGCTCGAGGCAATTCGGCCATATCGAAAGGCAAGTCAGCGTCGGTGTACAAGATCAGGTCACCGGTTGCAGCGGCGAATCCGGTCTTGATCGAACCACCAAGCTTGCGGTTCTTGGCGTGGTGAACCACCCGGACCCTCGGGTCGATCGCAGCGATTTCATCGGCGATAACACCCGTGCGGTCCGTCGACGCATCATCGATGACGATGAGTTCGTAGTCGCCGATATCGCCGCGAGTAATCAGCCCCTTGGCGGCGCGGTGCCCAGCGTCGAGCGCGCGTTCGATATACATCTCTTCGTTCCACATGGGATAGAAGATCGACAACTTTTCGAAGTACTCGCGGGGCGAGTCAGCTGCCGCAACCGAGGACAATGCTGACGGTTGTGCCGCTGCGGCTGCAGTTGCTTCTCTCGTTCCATCGGGGTCCATCGCAGCGCAGGTTAGTCGTGCGCCCCGGGGACGCCTCAGCGACAGTATCGTTGAACCCAATGTCGTTTGCGCCGCCCAATCCTCTCGAGGGCACACCGCACGGGCATGCTGCTCTCGACGACGCCCTCGCGAGCGACCCCAAGGTGACGAGTGCGGCTGCCGCCGAGTCCCGCCCGGCACGCCGGGCTCAGCCCGGACCACCGGTTCGTCCCGGTGACCTCACGTTCCCGTGGCGAGCCATGCTCGCGATGTCATGGATCATGACATTTTTTGCATACGCCGCGGTGTGGCAAGCCAGCGTCCAGATCGGTATCGGCACCTGGTGGCTCGGCCCTCGAGGCAACCCGGCTCCGGCCGCCTTGAAGCTGATGCCCTTTGGCCTCTCGCTGGCAATGGCGCTCCTGGTGATCTACAACGTGCGTCGCCTCGTGCGAGTCAGCCTCGTTGGCGTCGCACTAGCAGCGCTGATCTCCATCCCGGATTTCTCACGAACAACGGGGCTTGGTGTGGCCGAAGTGACCATCGCCGGGTTTCTCGGTCTTGTCACGGTGAGCGCGCTCTCGGGCCAATACCGCCAGGTGCGCGCCGACCCGACAGACCTCGCGCCACCACCCGTCTGACCTCGCGCTTCAACAGATTCCTGCGTGGCACGCACCCGGTCAGTTATCGTCATCGCCGTGCCTGACGCCGCTGACGCCTCCTCGACATCCACCAACGCCAACACGCAGTCCTCGCAGGACCACATTGCCTCAAACTCGAAGGTTCTGATGGAACTTCCTCAGGGCGAGCGTGTGGGTATTGCCTTCTCTGGGGGGCTCGACACATCGGCGGCGGTTGCTTGGATGCGCGAGCGAGGGGCGATTCCTTACACGTACACCGCGGACATCGGCCAGTACGACGAGCCAGAACTCCACACCGTTCCCGAGCGCGCAAAGGTCTATGGCGCGGAGGAAGCCCGCCTCGTCGATTGCCGCGAAGAGCTGGTGCACGAGGGCCTCATCGCGTTGCAATGCGGTGCCTTCCACATCCGCACCGCGGGCCGCACCTACTACAACACCACGCCGCTTGGCCGGGCCGTGACCGGCACGCTGCTCGTTCGTGCAATGCAGGACGACGGCGTCGACATTTGGGGCGACGGCTCGACGTACAAGGGCAACGACATCGAGCGGTTCTACCGCTATGGGCTCCTGGTTAACCCCGACCTGCGGATCTACAAGCCGTGGCTCGACCCGACGTTTGTCGATGAACTCGGTGGTCGCCAAGGTATGAGCGAGTTCCTGGTCGAGCGAGACCTGCCGTACCGCGACTCCACCGAGAAGGCGTACTCGACAGACGCCAACATCTGGGGTGCGACCCACGAAGCCAAGGCGCTCGAGGAACTCGACGTGTCGATGGAAATCGTTACTCCGATCATGGGTGTCGCTCACTGGGATCAATCGGTCGACATCGCGACCGAAGACATCACGATCGGCTTTGAGAAGGGCTGGCCGACCACGATCAACGGCGCCACGTTTGCATCCCCCGTCGACCTCGTCATGGAGGCCAACGCAATTGGCGGCCGCCACGGGCTCGGCATGAGTGACCAGATCGAGAACCGGATCATCGAGGCGAAGTCGCGGGGCATCTACGAGGCGCCAGCACTCGCTCTGCTCCAGATCGCTTACGAGCGGTTGCTCTCGGCTGTCCACAACGAGAACACACTCGAGAACTACACCACCATGGGTCGCCGCCTCGGCCGCCTGCTGTACGAGGGCCGCTGGTTCGACCCGCAGTGCCTCATGCTTCGCGAACCGTTGATGCGTTGGGTTGGTGCCACGGTTACCGGCGAGGTAACCGTTCGACTTCGTCGCGGCGACGACTACTCGATCATGAACACGGTTGGCGAGAACTTCACCTACGAGCCCAACCGGCTGTCGATGGAACGCGTGGAAGACCAGTCGTTCGGACCACTCGACCGCATTGGTCAGCTCACAATGCGCAATCTCGACATCACCGACACTCGGGCGAAGCTCGACGTGTACAAGAAGGTGGGAACGCTCGCCGCCGGCGACATCACCCCAGCGCTCGATCGAGCCGACTGATCACGTCGCCAGGACGCATCGCTCCGAGTCGCGCCGCATCAGGAGTCGCCCACGACGTGCGCGTGACGAGGCATGTCATGCCAACCGCCAATGTGGAGGAGCTGCTGGCATGCCGTGCCTTGGGCTGCGTAGCCCGCCCGATTCGCCCCTGAACAAGCCCCTGCGTTTTGGATTGAGTGACCGAGTTCAGTTCGGTGCACTCCCAGGGCTTGATGGGCTCATGCAGTGAGTGCGTTCGCCGCTCCCAGGGAAACGCCGTTTCCACGGGCGATATCCAATACTCGATCTCGGCCGTCCCAAACCATAGTTCGGTGCGCAGGCCGCAACGTCCGAGCACTTCCCCGTCGGACAATTCGATCACGGGCTGCACCGCTCCCAACAGAGTTGCTCCGGCGACTACCCAGTCAAAGATCTGCGGCATGACCCGAAATGAGCGCGGCCCGTTTCCGAGACGACGGCGAGTTTCTTGGATATGGCGATGAGTCTGATGGCTGTCGTCACAGGATTGGTTGCAACTTGATAACCCAGGTGCCTCTGCGCCGTCGCTGTTGCCAGTGTCCCGGGTTGGGGATTTTCCCGAGTCGGCAAGCAGAGCGTCGGCGGCCACCCGGATCTGCCCGCACGTGGCCGTCGGCCGAGACCCAAGTACGGTCGGTTCTTCACACAGAGTGATGTTCTCTCGTTTCGGCTTCTCTAGCGTCGAGTGGTGGGAAATGCGGGATCACGAGCGAGTTGAGGTGCCCCCGGACGACGTCGCTACGGTCTCCTCCGGGCCGACGGTAGGTGGCACTCGTCAACGCTGATCCGTTCCAGCATTATGGGCGCCTCGGCGTGCCGAAGAAGCGCCGATACGAGCGGTCTGGGGTGGTCCAAATCGGCGTCGTTTAAGGTGCCCCCGACCGGCACGTCGGGGCGGGCGTCGTCACGCAAGGCGAGGCGCTGGCCACCGCGCTCGTGATGTTGCTCGTTCAATGAACGCCATCAACGGGTGGCGGTGATCAGGTTCGCATGGACTCGGTATGGCCGTCGACGGGGATGACCTGACCGGAAATCTTCGACGCAGCCGGTGACGCCAAAAACGTGACGGTTGCCGCAATGTC
>JBLFZD010000331.1:0-4324 GCA_047610085.1 Ilumatobacter sp.
TCAGACACTCCCGACACCCCCGACACCCCCGACACCCCCGACACCCCCGACACCCCCGACACCCCCGACACCCCCGGCACTCCCGGCACTTCCCGCAGCAACCGGCACGGTGAATACACCAATGAATGATCCCGGAGCTGCCAAACCGTTGCGCGAGCAAACCGCACCTGATTCGAGCGCTCGAGCATTCGTTGAGTGGATCGTGGTGATCACCGTTGCGATCACCGTTGCGATTCTGGTCCGAAATCTTGGGCTTGCGCACTTCGTTGTGGAGGGTTCATCGATGGACACGACACTCACAACGGGTGACCGGGTGTTCGTCAACAAGTTGTCGTACCGGCTCCATGACCCCAACCGGGGTGACGTCGTGGTGCTCCACCAAATCAGTGGCACCCAAGAACGCGACCTCATCAAGCGAGTCGTCGGCCTCCCGGGCGAGGTCATTGAGATGACCAACTGTGAGGTTCGGATCACCGAAGTTGGCGAAATCACCTCCAAGGTGCTCGTTGAGCCCTACCTCAATCCTGACGTCATCTCGTCGACGTGTGGTGGCGACTTCTCCCCGGTGTCGGTCCCGGCCGATCACGTGTTTGTGATGGGCGACAACCGAAGTGGTTCACAAGACAGTCGTGCGTTGGGTCCGATTGCTGAAGAAGACCTCTTGGGCCGAGCCTTCGTCGTGTTCTGGCCGCGTGCCGACTGGCGCTGGCTCTAGCCGGTTGGCCGAGGGTTGGTTCAGCCCGGCCTTCCCACCTCCCGGGTCATGACGTCGATCATCGTGTCGGTGTGGTCGCTGTAAACACCGTCAACGCCCATCCGGAATGCATCTTCGAGTGAGTGCTCGTAGTGCAAGTCCCAACTGAAGGCCAGCACGTCGAAACGGTGGAAGAGCACGACGAGACCGCCGTTCCAGTCGGTGTAGCGCATGTTCATCACGTCGATTCCGGCGTCGCGCAGCTTGGCTGCGTGGAGTTCGGGTGACGTCGAGAGCCTGGCAAGACGCGTTGAGTGGACCAGATTAAACGCTGACAGTTCATCTCGGCGCTCGGTCAAGTTGTCGAGCGTCGGGTCGCAAAGCCACACCCTGTTGGGCGGCATCGTTCCGGTTGCGGCAATGGCGTCGGTGGCAGGCCCATACGCTTCGGCTGACTTTACGTCGAGTGAAAGCTGAAAGTTAGTTCCGCATTCGGCGAAGAGCTCGGCGAGCGTCGGAATATGGAGGGGAAGGTCATTGCGATCGACCTTCGAGATGGGAATACGGCGAAGCCCACGTCGCACGATTCCATCGTGATCGAGCACGGCAACCCCGTCGTTGGTCACCCAGACGTCGCTTTCGAGACCTGTCGCTCCGAGCCTGAGCGCAAGCGCGAAGCTCTTCAGGGTGTTGTCGGGAGCATGCGCGCGGGCGCCGCGGTGGGCAAAAGCGACCGGTGGATCGAGTTGGGACGGGAGACGTTGCTGCATTCCAGTTCATGATGACATGGCCGTACACTGCACGTGTGTTCAATCTGCAAGGGAGCGAGATCATCTTCATCTTGCTCATCGCCCTTGTTGTTCTGGGGCCGGAGAAGCTCCCGGGGGCGATCAAGCGAGCAATGCGGACGTATGCCGAGCTCCGGAAAATGGGCGATGGCTTCCAAAGTGAGTTCAAATCGGTCATCGACGAGCCATTGCGAGAGATGAAAGAGACGGCCGGGCTGATCAGAGAACAGGTTGACCCGAAGAAGTTTGCAGAACAATCTGAGCGCCAATCTGAGGCCGATGCCGCCGCTGAGAAGGAACGCAAACGCATTGAGGTGGTCACCAAGATGCACGCCGACGGCGCCGCAGCAAACGGCGACAACCCAACCTCGAGCAATGCGCTTCCTGACGAGTTTGCCGACCCAGAGGGAAGCGTCGACGAGTTCGCCGATCCGGTCGAGTCCACACCTGACGAGTCGAACGTCGAAGTCGAGTCGAACGTCGAGACGGCCGCAGATATCGGTCCGGCCAACGAGGACATCGATTCCGGGGAAGTGGTCGTCAACCTCGCTGACGCCGAACTCGTTGACGGAGAGGCTTCGCCATGACCGCAACAGAGGAAGACGTCGTTGAGGACGCGATGACGTTGACCGAACACCTCGCAGAGCTGCGTGTCCGGATCATCCGCGCCGGGCTTGCAGTCATCCTTGCCTCGCTGGTTATCATTGCTTTCTACGGCCCGGTGTACGACTTCCTGGTCAGGCCGTACGACGATTTGTGCGCTTCGAAGCCTGATGGTTTCTGCTCAGGCGAACTGAACGCATTTAGCCCGACCGAGGGTTTCTCCGCTCGGCTGCGAGTCGGAATGTACGGGGGAATCTTCATCGCCCTGCCGGTCATCCTCTGGCAGGTCTGGCGCTTCGTGGTGCCGGCGCTTGAGTCCAAAGAGAAGAAGTACGCCATTCCGTTCGTGCTGTCGTCGGTCGTCTTGTTCTGCGCTGGCGGCACGCTCGCCTATCTCACCGTTGGCCGGGCGCTCGATTTCCTGATTTCTTGGTCGGGATCAGAAGTCGAGCAGGTTTTTGCGATTGAGAAGTACTTCGCGCTCGTCGGGTTCATGGTCTTCGCCTTCGGCGTTGGATTCTTGCTTCCGGTGCTCCTGGTCTTCCTCCAACTCGTCGGTGTGGTCACGCCTCGCCAACTCATCGCCGGATGGCGATATGCCATCGTGGGCATCTTTGTCCTCGCCGCGGTGATCACGCCATCGGGCGATCCCATCACGCTGCTGACGCTGTCGGTTCCTATGGGCGTGCTCTACTTTGTCGCCATTGGTATCGGCTGGGTCGTAGCCCGCCGTCGAGCTCGTGTTGCGTGATTGTGCGGGCTGACCGAGCGGCGCTGATCGCCGCGCTGCCATTCGCTCCCGATCGGTTCCAGGTCGAGGCCTTCGACGCGCTCGATGCTGGTCGCAACGTCGTCGTTGCAGCGCCCACGGGGAGCGGTAAGACGGTGGTTGCCGAGTACGGAATTGCGGCGGACCGAGTTGATGGTCGTCGCTCGTTTTACACCGCACCGATCAAGGCACTGTCGAATCAGAAATACCGTGATCTCGTGGAAATGCACGGCAGCGATGCTGTCGGTCTCCTCACGGGTGACAACTCGATCAATGGTGACGCGCCAATCGTGGTGATGACCACCGAGGTCCTTCGCAACATGATCTACGCAGGTCGAACGCTCGATGATCTCGGCACCGTTGTCGTCGACGAAGTGCATTTCCTTCAGGACACCTTCCGTGGCCCGGTGTGGGAGGAAGTCATCATCCACCTGCCGCAGCATGTCCGACTGATTGCGCTGTCGGCGACGGTCAGCAACGTCGACGAACTCGCCGACTGGATTAGCACCGTGCGCGGTCCGACCGACGCGGTGATCGAACGTCAACGTCCGGTTGCTCTCGACAACAAGTATCTCGTGGCCGACCGAGACGAGAACCGGCTCCACCTGATGGAAATGTTCATCGATGGGGGAGTGAACCGCGACGCGCTCAAGCTCGATGAATCGGCGATCCGCAGGCAGCCCCGGCGTGATGATCGGCGCTCGAGCGAGAAACGTGGACGTACCGGGCAGGGCGGGCGCAGGCTGTCGACCCCGGGGCGGGTCGAGACGGTCGAACTCCTCAATAGCAAGCACTTGTTGCCAGCGATCTTTTTCATCTTCAGTCGTGCGCAGTGCGACGAGGCTGCCAAGGCATGCGTCGACGCCGGGATGGTGTTGAACGACGACAGCGATCGACAAGCGATTGCCATCATCATCGAGGAGCGGTTGGCGGCACTTGATCCCGACGACCTCGATGTGTTGGGGTTTGACCGCTTCGTGCGTCAGCTCGACGCAGGCGTGGCAGCGCACCACGCAGGCATGGTCCCGGCGATGAAGGAAGTGGTCGAACAATGCTTCATCGATGGGTTGATCAAGGTGGTGTTCGCCACCGAGACGCTCGCCGTCGGCATCAACATGCCTGCACGCTCTGTCGTTATCGAGAAGCTCACCAAGTACACCGGTGACGGTCACGAGCAGCTCACGCCCGGTCAGTACACGCAGCTCACTGGCCGTGCCGGTCGCCGAGGACTCGATGAGGTCGGCGATGCCGTCGTGCTGTGGTCGCCGTGGGTGCGTTTTGATGAAGCGGCGCAGCTGGCATCGAGTTCCTCGTTCCATCTGCGTTCGGTGTTCCGCCCGACATACAACATGGCGGCGAACTTGATTCGCACGCACACTGCTGATGAGTCACACCGTCTGTTGAATTTGTCGTTCGCTCAGTTCCAGGCTGACCGTGACGTGGTCAAAATCGAGACGCGCCTGGATCGCA
>JBLFZD010000332.1:0-4316 GCA_047610085.1 Ilumatobacter sp.
CGGCCGACCAGCCACAGGACGACCGACAGAACGACAGCTCCCCTCCACGCGGCGACACCGGCTCCAACGCAACAGACGAGGCTGACGAACGACACCATCCCTGCCGACAAGAAGCTGGGGCAGCGCGTCCCGACCGGCGTGAGTAGGCGCTCCTTTGTTGAGCGAAGTCGAAGATCGAACATGGCACGTTCAGTGAACTGGCTATTGGCTTGTCTGCGCGGCGGACACCCGATCCGTTTCGCAATGGGCTAGACCATCCACGTTCCGTTCGATCGGAGCAGTGACTGCAGGTCGGCCGGACCCTTGGCTTCACTCGCCGCGATCACCTGGTCGTTGACTGCCGATGCGTACTCGGTGCGTTGGACGTTGCGGAAGATTCCGAACGGTGTCGGTGATGAATCATCGGAGTTCAACCGGGCAAGCGCGAACGCGAGCGAGGAGTCGTGGCGCGTCTCGTCGTGGACGAGGATGTCCTCGGCAGCGACGTCGGCGAGTTCGACCAGGCGGAGCTGCCCGTCGCTGCCCATCATGACGCCGCGCTGACCGTCGGTTCCGAACGTGATCGGTTCTCCGTGAACGAGGTTGATCATCATCTCATCACGCGCGCTCTTCTTCGTGATGTCATTGAACTGTCCGTCGTTGAAGACGTTGCAGTTCTGATAGATCTCGACGAACGAGGCACCCTTGTGGGCGTGCGCCGCACGGAAGGTGTCCATCATGTGTTTGCGATCGAGGTCGTGCGTGCGCGCCACGAAACTCGCTTCAGCACCGAGCGCCACCGACAGCGGGTTGAACGGTGCGTCGACCGAGCCCATCGGTGTCGACTTGGCGACCTTGCCGATCTCTGACGTCGGTGAGTACTGGCCCTTCGTGAGCCCGTAGATGCGATTATTGAAGAGCAGGATGTTCAAGTTGACGTTGCGGCGCAGCGCATGGATCAGGTGGTTGCCGCCGATCGACAGGCCATCGCCGTCGCCCGTGATCACCCAGACGTCGAGGTCAGGCCGAGCCGTTGCGACACCTGTGGCGATCGCGGGTGCCCGGCCGTGGATCGAGTGCATGCCGTAGGTGTTCATGTAGTACGGGAATCGACTCGAACAGCCGATGCCCGAGATGAACACGGTGTTCTCTGGATTGACGCCGAGTTCGGGCATCAAGGTCTGGACGGCCAGCAGGATGCCATAGTCACCGCAACCGGGGCACCAACGCACTTCCTGGTCGCTGGTCCAATCGCTTTTTGTGGTCACTGCCACTTGTGCCGTGCTCATGACGCACCTCCGGTGCTCGCTACTGCTTCGTCGATTTCTGCTTCGATCTCCCGCGACTTGAACGGCAGACCCTGAACCTTCGTGATCGCCTTGGCGTCGACCAGATAGGTGGCCCGCAAGAGGTTGGTGAGTTGGCCCATGTTCAGCTCGGGGACGAGCACGCGTTTGTACCGGCCGAGGATCTCGCCGAGGTTTGGCGGGAGCGGGCTGAGGTGCGTGAGATGCGTTGACGCAACCTTGACCCCTGCTCGTCGTCGGCGTTGTACTGCAGCGTCGATCGCCGCCCAGGTCGACCCCCAGCCGACGACGAGAACGTCGGCGTCGGCGTCACCATTCACCTCGGCAAGCGGAATGTCTTCGGCGATCTTGGCGATCTTGGCGGCACGCAATTTGACCATGTGCTCGTGGTTCTCGGGCGTGTAGTCAATGTTGCCGGTGCCGTCTTTCTTCTCCAGGCCACCAACGCGATGCATCAACCCTGGCGTACCGGGGATAGCCCAGGGCCGGGCGAGGTTCTCGTCGCGCAGATACGGCCAGAAGACGTCGTTGCCGTCGTCGTCGACGTGGTTCATCTCGGTGGTGAATGGCACGGAGATGTCGGGTAGCGAAGCCAGGTCGGGCAGGAGCCACGGCTCTGATCCGTTGGCCAGGTACCCGTCGCTGAGCAGCAAGACCGGGGTGCGGTACTTCAGGGCGATGCGGGCCGCTTCGATCGCGGCATGGAAGCACTGAGCCGGGCTGTACGACGCAACGATCGGCAGTGGAGCTTCGCCGTGGCGCCCGTAGAGCGCTATGTTGAGGTCCGACGCCTCGGTCTTTGTTGGCAGTCCGGTGGAGGGCCCACCACGTTGAATATCGACAATGACCATCGGCAACTCGATGGCAAACGCCAGTGAGATTGTCTCGCTTTTCAGCGCCAACCCCGGCCCGCTTGTCGTGGTGACCGCAAGGTGCCCGGCGAACGCAGCACCGAGCGCAATGCCGACTGCGGCGATTTCGTCTTCGGCTTGCAGAGTCCGCACGCCAAAGTGTTTGTGCTTGGCAAGTTCGTGGAGGATGTCACTCGCTGGTGTGATCGGGTACGACCCAAGCGTGAGTGGCAGGTTGGCTTGCCGGGCGGCAGCGATGAGGCCCCATGACAGGGCCATGTTGCCGGTGATGCTCGTGTACTCGCCAGACGGCAGTTTGGCCGGACGGACTTCGTAACGGTGGCCGACCGCCTCGGTTGTTTCGCCGAAGTTGAACCCGGCGTGGAAGGCCGCTTTGTTGGCGCTTGCGACCTGCTCGTTTTTGCCGAACTTCTCGTCGATCCATTCTTCGGTTGGCTCGGTCGGCCGGGTGTACATCCACGACACGAGGCCGAGTGCGAAAAAGTTCTTCGACCGTTCGGCGTCACGCGGTTTAACGCCGAGGGGTTCGCACACCTTCTTGGTGAGGCTTGTCATGGGGACCTTCAACACTCGGTATCCGTTGAGCGTGTCATCGTCGAGCGGGTTGACGGCTTCACCGGCGGCGTCGAGGTAGCCCGCTTTGATCAGGTTGCGCTCTCCGAACGCATCTTCGTTGACAATCACCGTGCCGCCGGTTTCGAGGCGGTCTAGATCGGCCATGAGCGCAGCCGGGTTCATCGCGACAAGGACGTTTGGGTCGTCCCCTGGCGTGGTGATGTCGTGGTCAGCGATGTTGACCTGGAATGCCGATACGCCGTTGACTGTGCCGGCAGGCGCGCGAATCTCGGCAGGGAAGTCCGGCATCGTCGACAGGTCGTTGCCAAACGATGCGCTGACCGAAGTGAAGCGATCACCAGTCAGCTGCATACCGTCGCCGGAGTCGCCCGCAAACCTCACGATGAGATGGTCAAGTATGCGATCTCCGTCGGCCACATCGGGCCGATCGATGGTGTCCGTCATGTGTGTGCCCCCATTGGCTATGTAGGTGGATCGACCATTGCCCCAACGTCGACCCGGTGCCCGGCACCGTTGCCGGTCGTGCTTGATAGGACGGTAGCGCACCTGGGCAACGGGTGCGGGCGGAGAGCCCGGGGCAGGGATATGGAGGGGGAGTGCCGGTGTTGTTTGACGAACCCGCTGCGACGTCTGAGACAGTCGCTGCGACATCGAAGCGCAACGCCAAGGTGGCAGCGTCTGCCGAGGTACTCCGGCGGCTTGATTCAAATGAAGTCATCGATGCCGTCGCATTCCTCACCGTCCAGACTGCGATTGGTCGGATTGGTGTCGGGTGGGCTGCGCTCCGCGACGTTCGCCCGACACCAGCGTCGGATCCCACGTTGTCGGTGAGCGACGCCGCCGATGGAATCGCATTGTTGTCGGCACTGACAGGTGGAGCGGCGGCGTTGGATGCTGTCCAGCTTGATCCGTTGCGGCCGGTCCAGGCGAGTGCGGCAACGAGTGCAACTGAAGTAACCGAGGCGATGGGACTGCGCCCGTTTTTCTTCGATGCCATGCATCTTGATGGCGAGTCGATCCATGACGAACCACTGGCGGCACGTCGCAACCTGCTGCACGAGTTAGTGCCAGCCGAAGAGCGCCTGCCCTCGATCATTACTGCCGACGCAGCCGAGGCTCAACGATTTATGTCGGAAGCGGTCTGCCTCGGCCACGAAGGTGGCGTGGTCAAGGGCGTCGAGGAGCCTTACCAGGCCGGTCGCCGCGGCAAGGGCTGGAGGAGGGTCAAGCCGGTGCACACCCTCGATCTTGTCGTCATTGCGATCGAATGGGCGATGGCCGACGAACCGGAAAATCTCGAACTTGCACCTTGCGGCCTGCGGTAATGATGGTGAGTTCGTCATGGTTGGCAAGAGCTTCAAGGGCATGGCTGACGAGATCTTGGCGTGGCAGACCGAACGGTTCTTTGGCCTTGAGATCGGAAGGGGTGCAGGCTGTGATGGCCATGTCATCCTCGTCGAACCGGTGTAGGTCGTCGAGATCGCCGCCGATGATGTGCAGGTTTCGACGCGGTATGCGGGCGGCGTCGCCCTGGGTTGCGCACGAGTCAAGGGCTACCGCCACGACAAGTCGGCAGTCGATG
>JBLFZD010000333.1:0-4298 GCA_047610085.1 Ilumatobacter sp.
GCTGGATCGAGGTCGGCGAGGATCTTGAGCGTGCGGTAGCTGAGCACGTCGCGCCCGGCTCCCGCTTCAAGCACGGACTGGACGAGCGGACGGCCGATGATGCCCTCGTCGCTGCGTGAAATGCCCACCGTGACGGTTTTGGCCTGATGCTTGATCGTGTCGACCGGCCGAGTCAGTTCGTCGATTGCGACCGTGAGCGCTGCAACGAGATCATCGATGAGCGACGACGGCGTTGCAACTTTTCCTGATGAACGCTGGTACGACTCGACCGGGCGATCGTCGGCAAGGTCGCGGAACATTCCGCTCAGGCGGACAGCGGTCGACGCTTCTAGGTGACCGTTATAGAGGCCCGAGCGCAGGCCGTCGTCGAATTGAGTCGCGGTGCGGCCGAGGTCCACGTGGAGGCGCTCGAGCGCCTCGTCACCCGACAGTTTTTCGCCGACGAGTTCTTCGATGGTCTCGCGCGCATGGCGGAGCGGGTGAGCTGATGCATCGATCGCGAGTGCGGCTTCGTAGCCGAAGAGATGCCCGACCATCGCCGACAGTACGAAGCCGAGAGTCGGATCAACGCGAGGGACTTCGATCACTGCGTCAGCTTGGTAGCGCGTTTCGCCTTCGGTCGCGAACACAATCGGCGTGGCCTTGTGGGCTTTGAAGATCGCCACTTCTTTTGCCACGTCATCGGCGGTGGAGCCTTCGAGCCCCGCTGCGCAGACGAGGATCAAGGGCTCAGAGGAAAGATCGATGTGCTTCTTATCTTCGGTGCTATCACACGCCATCGACTTGTAGCAGAGCTCGCTGAGCTTGATTCTGACCTCTTCGGCAGCGACCTTGTTCGGGCCGTTGCCGACCACAGCCCAGTAACGCTTCGACGGCGCAAAGCGTCGGGCTGCCTCGGCGATGACGCTGCGAAGTTCCAGCGTGGCTCGCATCGCGTCGGGCATCGTGCGCAACGATTGAAGGAGTTGGTGGCGGCGGCGTCCATCGCCCATTCCAACCGATTCAGCGATCGCACACGAAAGCAGCGCACCAGCGGCAACCTGGGCGTAGAACGCCTTGGTTGAAGCGACGCTCATCTCGACGTCGCGGCCATCGGACGTGTACATCACACCGTCGGCCTTGTCAGTCAGGTCCGAACCGCGACGGTTCACGATGCCGATTACCATGCCACCGCGTGAGCGGATGAGATCGACGGTCCGGTTGGTGTCGGTGGTGGTACCGGACTGGCTCACGGCAATGGCGAGCGTGTCGCTCATGTCGAGACGCAGTTTGAAGCCCGAAAGTTCAGTCGCGGTGATCGCGTCGACGTCCATGACCGTGTCCAGGAGTTCATCAAGGATCGCGGCGGTGCTCTGTCCGGCAACGGCAGCAGTGCCCTGACCAATGACCCGGATGCGGGTGATCGTGCCGTCGGCGAGTTTCGCCGCGATCCCTGGTGGGAGCGCCCGGTCGCCGACCACGGCTCGGAGTAGGTCGCCTTCGCCCGGCGCGATCTTGCCGCGCAGTGTCTTCGCGAAACTGATGGGCGCTTCGCTGATTTCCTTGAGCAGGTAGTGCGGAGCGTCGCCCCGGTCGATGTCTCGGGTGGTCACCTCTGCGGTGACGACCTCATCGACGGAGACGGGCAGGTCCGCGCCGTCGTAGGAATATCGCTCGATGCCATCGAGGTCACCGGCCGAGTCGGAGCTGATCGCAATAATTTCGCCGCCCTGCTCGCCGTCCATCCGGATATAACGCGCCGTCTCTTCGACCACGCCATACGGTTCGCTGGCCACGATGTAGCAGTCATCGGCCAGGCCGACATACAGGCCTTGACCGCTACCCCGAAGCGCGATCATCAGCGTCTCAGGCGAACCCGCGCTCATGGCTCCGATCGCAACGGAGCCTTCGAAGGTCGAGACCGTGCGACGGAATGCATCAACTGCTCCCACGCCTTCGGCGAGGTGACGGGCGGTGATGGTCGGAATGACCTTGGCATCGGTGGTGATGGGCCCAGCGATACGCAGCTCGTGCTCGGCACGCAGATCACCATGGTTATCGACATCGCCATTGAGCACTGCGACCACGTACGGGTTCGGTTCGCCCCCAAGTTGCTCGGACTCCGACGAGTTGAGTGGGTGCGTGTTCGGCTCAGAGATGATGCCGACACTCGCCCAGCGGGTATGGCCAATGAGCGATGCACGAGCCTTGGGTGAGGACACCGCACGGCGCAATAGACCATCAGCCGCGAGTGCCGCACGGAGCACGGCGGTATTGTCGCCAAGTTCGCCGATCTCTGCAGCTTGCTTATAGACGAACGACAGCACGGAGTTGCCGTCGGCATCGCGGGTCGACACGACCGAACCATTCTCGAACAACGGATCGCTACCGCGGGCGGAAACGAGCGCAACGAGTGAGTCGGCATCGATGTCGTGGTTCCAGACGAAAAGGTGGATGCCGGCAGAATCGCGGCCGCGCACCTCAAGCCGGTCGATCGCGGAGAATGCCTGCTGTGCAACGAGGTAAGCGCCCCTCGCTGAAACAGTGGCGTCGCGCCCCGAAAGCGCTTCCACCTCGCGCGCTGTGCGAAAGCGGTCGTTACGGATGGCCCACAACACGTCAGCCAGTTCGATCAGCTCTGCGTTCGCCGCTTCAAGGTCATCGGCGGAGAGCTGACCAACATTCGCGTCGAGTTCAACCTCGCGTTCCTTGGCGAATGTTTCGAGACGATCGAGCTGTGTCGTGAGAGCTGCAACCAACTCTGGCTGTCCGCTCAAGGCGAGCACGCCGGGCAGTCCGTGGAGCGCGGCGTTCACCTCGCGAGCTGCGGTGATGACGGCGTCAAGCACGGGAATCGATTCGATTGCTGCGTCGAGTCCCCCGAGCAGATTTTCAGCTCGTGGGGCCGGACGGGTCGGAGGTCGGCTGATGACGCCGATGATGCCGCACATGGCTGACCACGCTACCCAATCACGCCACCGGCGTCCCGCCACTGTGCACAACCATCATGGGTAGATCCAAAGATCGGAAAGGATCCACCCATAATGGTCGCTTCGGCTTCAGCCGTCTGAATCCCCAGACGTTCGAAGTCGGTTGCCCATCGGGTGCCGGCCGTGGCATCCGCGTGGCAGTGCAGTAGTTGGCGACTCCTGACGTGTTACTTCTTGTTCGCCCCACGAATCGCCGCCCGTGTTTACCTGAGTATTGCTATTCGAATGGCGCTCCAGAAGTCGAGTTGGAAACTATCCAGAGTCCACTTTCCTACCGTTGAGGTACTCCCGCGCTCGATGTCGTTGGGTTTCTGACGCGTCGACCAACGAACTTTCATCCACGCCGGAGCCGTCCCCGCCGAGCTCTTCACAGACCAGGACCTGATCATCGTCTCCGACATGGCGGTACCTCACCGATACGTGCTCGGCAGCCGCTCTCAGGTCACTGCTGTCGACGGGGATCACCACTTCGAGCGCAGTGAACTCCTGCCTTCGACGGCCTTTGCCCATGCTGTTGGCATCCAATCACCGGGTGGTCTTGCTTCGTCAGTGATCCAGAGCGTGTCTTTCACCATGGGGCCGAGCAACCCGGACGCCGCTATGTGTTCCAACGACCAGGCAAGACGCCTCACCGACCAGTAGGTCACCACCGAACTCGACAGGCGACGTCAGAGACGCCCGGCCGCGAACTCAGGCGAAGCGTTGGCGGGCGATGTCGGCGAGTTGGTCGGCGGTTGACCGAGCGAGCTCGCTCGTTGCAGCCTCGACCATCACGCGGATGAGGGGCTCAGTACCGCTCGCCCGCAGAAGAACTCGCCCGGTGGCCCCGAGCTGTACTTCGACCTCGGCTACCTCGCGAGCCATGAGTTCCGCGACGTCAGGCACCCGCTTACTGACCTTCACATTCACGAGGACTTGCGGCAGCGACGTCATCGCCTCAGAGGCAATGTCGGCCAGTGAGCGACCGGACCTCTGCACAATGTCGAGCAGTGCGACAGCGGCGAGGAGGCCATCCCCGGTGGTCGCGTGATCACTGAAAATCACGTGACCGCTTTGCTCGCCACCGAGCGAGAACGCTCCCTCATTCAACGCTTCAAGCACATAACGATCACCCACGCCCGTGGTCACCACGTTGACACCTGCATCTGCCATCGCGAGCTTGAAGCCGAGGTTCGTCATAACGGTCACCACGACGGTGTCGCGGGCAAGCAGCCCGCGGTGACGAAGATCGGTTGCGCAGATCGCGATCACGTGGTCGCCATCGACAACGTCACCACGATGATCAACAGCGATCAGCCGGTCGGCGTCCCCGTCGAGTGCAATACCAAC
>JBLFZD010000334.1:0-4291 GCA_047610085.1 Ilumatobacter sp.
CGCCAGGGCTACCTGAAATGTTCACGGTGTCTGGGGGCCCTGAAGACGGCCGCCGCTATCGCCGCAAGCGACGTCGTTGGCCGTTCGCTGTGGCCGGGCCACTGTTGCTTGCGATCCTGGCGTACGGCTTTGCAACCGTCTTTATTTTCGGCGGATCTCTTGGCCAGCGCAGCATCTTCGTTGCCGTCTTGACCGTTTTTTTGGTGGTCAAAGCCGGGGTGTTGAGCTACATGCTCGGGTCCGGCTACGAGCGGGTCAAAGACGACTCGTGGGAAGCGTTCCGCAAGAACCACGGCGACTGAAGCTGAAACCGCCACACCCCAGCCGACGTCCCATCACACGGAGGCGGAAGGTCGCGGGTGAGTGCGGTACCCGTAATCGATGGACAGGATTGAATGCTGATGCCACCGGAGATCGCAAAGCCCCCGACGCTGCCGTCGTTTGCTCACGTGCGCGCGATGACCGACGAGATCGGCATGTTCGAGCATGCAAACCCGCGCCGCGAAAGTGGATACCTCGTCGACGATATGGCGCGATTGCTGATCGTGGCGGTGCGCGAACCAAGCGACCGCCAGGTGGTGCGCGAACTCACTCAGACGGCGTTCCGCTTTATAGCCGAGTCGCAGAATGTGCACGGCCGTGTTCGCAATCGACGTTCGGCTCACGGACGCTGGACCGGACGCCACGGCGTCGAGGACTGTTGGGGCCGGAGTCTGTGGGCATTCGGCACAGCGGCCCGACGCGCCCCCGACGAGCGGATGCGCACCAGCGCCCTGTCGTACTTCGGGCATGGGGCGTCGCAACGGTCGCCTCATCGTCGAGCAATGGCGTTCGCTGGACTCGGAGCGGTCGAAGCTGCAGAATTCGACGTGCACCATCACGGCGCTCGCCGGTTGCTCGCCGATACCATCGCAGCGATTGGTCCGCTTGGAACTGATACGGACTGGCCATGGCCCGAACCTCGCCTCACGTATGCGAACGCCGCGATCCCTGAGGCGCTCATCGCGGCTGGCAACGCATTGGATCTTCCAGATGTCGTTGCTGACGGGCTCCTGCTGTTGCGTTGGCTCGTCGACCACGAGACGAGCGACGGCCACCTGTCACCCACCGCCGTCGGTGGCGCAGGTCCGAACACGGAACGCTGTCGATTCGATCAACAACCAATCGAGGTCGCTGCCATCGCCGACGCGTGTCACCGAGCCCACCTCATCACTGGTGACGATGAGTGGCGCCGCTGTGTCGACCTCGCAATCGGGTGGTTCGCCGGCGACAACGACCTCGGTGCGGTGATGTGGGACCCCGACAGCCACGGCGGTTACGACGCCCTGACGTCAACAGGACCGAGCATTAATCAGGGAGCCGAGTCAACCCTTGCCCTCATTTCTACGTACCAGCTCAGAAAACGTGAACCCGCGAACACATCAACTCCGTAGCTCACGTTGCGGTATCGGGCCGAGACGTTCGAACCGAACCCAAGCATGCCAAAGAGACTCATCCGGTGAGATGGCGCCAGCGCTTCGACCGCACGGAGAATGAGCGTGCCCGAGCGATCGCCTTGCGACAAGTCGTCAGACTCGACCGCTGGCAACAAAACTTCTCCAGTCACGACCACGACGTGGCAGATCGACCGGATTGGGAATCCTGTGCAAGGAAGAAATTCACAATCAGATTTCGAAGATGCTGTGGAACGAGCGATGACCGACTGCATGGAGCGGTCTTGGATGGCGAGTTCGGCGGGGACGCTCGGGTCGTTACATTCACACCCGGCCACTTACGGAGCACCCGTTCGAGCTGCGGCCTGACGCCAGGAGCATCACATGGACATCAACACAGCAATCGACTGGGCCTCCAAGCGCACCGTCGGAACCCTCATCACCATCCGGCGCGATGGCCGACCTCAATCGTCAGACGTCGCGTACTGGATCAAGGACGGCCAGATCGTGATCTCGCTCACCGGAACACGCGCCAAGACCCGCAACATCGCGGCAGACCCCCGAGTCGTGCTCCACATTTCAGAACCCACGAAGATGTCGTACGTTTCGCTCGATGGCGTTGCCGACCTGTCCGCAATAACGACCCAACCCGACGATGCCACCAGCGACGCCCTCGTCGAGTACTTCGAAGGCGTTTCAGGAAAGCCTCACCCTGATTGGGCTGAGTACCGCCGGGCAATGATCGACGAACAACGCTTGACCGCTGCTATCACCATCGCTTCCGCAGTCGGTTGGCTGCCCTGACGGACGTCGGCGGGTTCCTGACGATGACCCATTGACTCGGATCCACGCGGCGATATTCTCATCGTCTTCGAGTAAGGCGTTCGATGACTACTGTCGGGACTTCATCGCTCGTTCGCCCTTTGTGCTCATCGCATCGAGTGATGGCGAGGGCTCGATCGACATCTCGCCGAAGGGCGACCCTCCCGGCCTCGTGCAGGTCCTTGATGACCGAACGCTCGCGATACCGGACCGTCTTGGCAATCATCGAGCGGACACGTTCGTCAACGTGGTGCGGCATCCCTTCGTGGGGTTGATCTTCTTGATCCCGGGGAAGAAGAACACTCTCCGGATTCGAGGGAGGGCCACGATTATTCGTGACCTCACGCTCCGAGAGTCGATGGCTGTCAAAGGGCAACTCCCCAAGCTGGCGCTCGTGGTCGAGTTGACAACCGCCTCCTTTCATTGCGAGAAGTGCATCATTCGATCCGGGCTGTGGACCGGAGTAGATGCGACCGCCAGCCCGGCATCCGATGATGTGCTGTTGGCGAAGACCATGGTCAAGCACGGAGAGCCCACCCTGTCCGTCGATGAGATGCAACAGATCATCCTCAACGACGAGGACCAGCGGCTCTATTGACCACCGCTCCAGGTCGCGCTCATCGCCGGCGGAGATTGATGCGGCACCCCGACGTGTCCAGGTGGGAACGATGGCGGCGTTGAGTTCGTCTGCTTGCTCGGCAACCTTGCTGGACGAGCGCTCCGTTGGTCACGGTGATCGCCAGGTTTCGGCCATCGAGGATCCACTGTTGGCTCATGGACTCGCTGTCATCGCAGCGGGTAGCGCCCAGGAGGGTCAGCAAAGATCTCACCCAAAAGGGAGCGTCGGGTGGACAACCCCGAGCAGGTTGAAGAGTTGGCGGTGTCCGGTCCACGATCAAAACTAGATTGATGTCGTGCCCATCGATCTTGCTCACCACCATCAACAACTCGTTGACGACGGCTTCACCATCGTCGAAAATGCGATCGAGCCCGAGCTTGTTGACGCACTCCTCGCCGACGTTCAACGTCTCGAAGCCGAGCTTCACAGCCGTCCTGCGAACAACCGCTTCGAGGGCAATCTCACGACTCGTACGTACAACCTGCTGGCGTACGGCAAAATTTGGCAAAAGGTGCCCCCGCATCCCATTGTGCTCGAACTGATCGAGGGCGTGCTTGGCGAGCAGTGTCTTGTGTCAAGTCTGGCTTCGATCTCACTGGGGCCCGGGGAGACAGCCCAGGTCATTCATGCCGACGATCAAATACAGCCCCTCGCCAAGCCGCACGTTGCCACCGTCTGTAATTCGATGTGGGCGCTCACCGACTTCACCGAGGCCAACGGCGCAACCTGCGTTGTTCCTGGCAGCCACCTCTGGCAGAACCCCGACTACTTCGCTGGCGATGCCAAGGTCGACACCATCGCAGCCGAAATGTCCAAAGGAAGCGTGCTGGTCTGGCACGGCAGTACTTGGCATGGCGGCGGCGCGAACGTGACCGATGACGAGGTCCGGATTGGCATTGCGATGAACTACTGCGCTGGGTACATCCGCCAACAGGAGAACCAGCAGCTTGGGATTCCTGCCGACGTCATGGCGACGTTCGACCCGGAGCTTCGACAACTCTGCGGGTTGGGCATGTACCACGGCCTCACCGGAAACATCGAAAAGAAGAGCCCCGCTGAGTTGCTGTATGGCGATCCCGCCGAAACCCAGCTCTGGGACGCCGAGCCGATTGCGCCCGGGACCTGACGACACACCTGCCCAACAGCTCTTTCTGAAAGCGTCTCAGGCGATCTCAGTTTCATCACAGCACCGCGCCTCAACGTGCACTCCATCACGTCCCGCTCGGGACCACACCCCCCAGGAGCACACGATGACCGCAACCCCGAACACCAACCGCACCGACTCGATCGGTCGGGCCCGCCCCTCCGGGCACCGTCGTCAGCTGACCATGTCGGCCGGCATCGTCGTTGGCTCGATCGGTGTGGTCGCCGGATTTGGAGCGGGAAGCGCCAGCGCCATCGTCGATGGAGCCGACAC
>JBLFZD010000335.1:0-4268 GCA_047610085.1 Ilumatobacter sp.
GTCAATGTCGAACCCGTTCTCGCGGAACACGCGTCCGTGGCCCCGTGACACGACCTCGACCGGAACCTGAGGGGCCAGATACCAGCACGCGACATCGACGAGATACGTGACGATGTCGATCACCGGGGTTGCCTCTGCCGAGCGCTGCAGAATGGTCAGCCCGGCCTTGCGGGAGTTGTACACGCGGCTGGTGATTCCCACGATGTCTCCGAGCTTTCCCTGCTTGATGTTGTCCCATGCCACCGAATATTTCTGGAGATAGCGCATCGAGTAGCCGACACGCGCTTCGACGTCGGCGTTGTCGGTTGCGCTGATGATTCGATCCGCATCATCGAGGGTCATCGCCAACGGCTTTTCGATGAGAATCGGCTTGCCCGCGTTCGCCGCGGCACAAGCGGGCTCCACGTGGAACGGCTCGGCGGTCGAGATGATGATCGCGTCGACGCGATCGTGCGAGACGAGTTCGTCGATACTGGTGGCGACCAGGTCGGCGTTGATCGCGCGGCCGACCTCTTCGGCTCGCTCCTGGTCGGCATCCATGACGGCGACGAAGTCGACCGCCGGATGCAGGGCGGCGAGCCGGGCGCGTTGTACGCCGATCTTGCCGGTGCCGATGATTCCGATGCCGATATTGCGTCTGTCTCGTGTCATGTTGTGCTCCTTGGCGTTCAGTGTGATTGGCTGGCGGCGCTGCTGATCGCAGCCCAGACCCGCTGTGATGTCAGCGGGAGTTCGATGTGTCGCACGCCGAGGTGGGCAAGCGCGTCGACCACGGCGTTCTGGACGGCGGGGACTCCGCCGATCGTGCCTGATTCGGCGATTCCTTTTGCGCCGAGCAGGTTCTGCGGCGACGGGTTCTGGGTCAGATGGCAGTCGAACGACGGCATCTCGGCTGCCGACGGAATGCCGTAGTCGGCGAAGTTCGACGTGAGCGGGTTCCCGGCATCGTCGTAGACGAATTCTTCGTACAGCGCTTGGCCGATCGCCTGAGCGAGGCCGCCGTGCACCTGGCCGAGCGCCAGGGTGGGACTCACGATTGTGCCCGCGTCGTCGACCGTCACAATCCGGAGCAGTTCGACGGATCCGGTTTCGAGGTCGACCTCGACGACTGCCGCGTAGGCCCCGTACGGCGCGGTTGGGCTCTCAGGTTCGTAGTCGGTTTCGCAGCGCAGGCCGGCATTGCCGGAGTCGGCATCGCTGCGCACCGCTGCCGCGACTTCGACCCAGCCGACCGTCGTGGCCCCAGGCGCGCCAGCAACGGAGAAGCGACCAGTCGAGGTGTCGAGCACGATGTCGGACTCGTCGGCTTCGAGCAGGTCGGCCACGTGACGCTTCGCCTCCGCGACAACGGTATCGGTGGCAACAGCGACGGCGGAGCCGGCCTTCTGGACTGACCGCGAGCCGCCGGTGTTGCCACCGCGGGGCACGACGTCGGTGTCACCGTGGAACACTTCGATCTGTTCGATCGGCACACCGGTTCGCTCGGCAACGAGCATCGCCCACGTGGTGTAGTGGCCCTGCCCGTACGGCGATGAACCAGTCAGCACTCGAATCGTGCCGTCGGCGTTCAGTTCGACCGACCCGTACTCGGCGCCGGGGACGCCAGCCGTGCGGTCGACGAAGGTCGAGATCCCGATGCCAAGTTGCTTCGCCGCGCCCGCTGAGCGTCGTGCCGCCTGCTCCGCCTTGACGCTGTCGTAGCCAACCTCGGACGCCATAAGTTCAAGCGCCTCGTGATAGTCGCCAGAGTCGAGCAACAGTCCCGATGGGTTGGTCCACGGAAGCTCGTCGGCGCGCAGGATGTTCTTGCGTCGAATCTCGAGCTGATCCATGCCGATTTCTGCAGCGAAGAGGTTGACCGCCCGATCGAAGAGCGCGCCGCCTTCAGGTCGACCGGCTCCGCGGTACGCGACGATCGGTGTTGTATTCGTGACGACGCAACGCAGCGTCCAGTGCACGCGGGTGATGCGGAATGGTCCGGGGAGCACGAGCGCTGCGTTGCGGGCGAGCGCCAACCCCAGCATCGGGAAGGCGCCGCAATCACCCACGAGATCTACGTCGAGCACCTTGATCGTGCCGTCGGCGTCACCGCCGATCTTGACACGTTGACGTTGCGAGCGTGAGTGGCCCATGCCGGCCATGTCGGCGCTGCGGAACGGTGTCCATCGAACGGGTCGGCCCACACGTTTGGCGAGGAACGGGAGCGCCATGTCCTCGGGTGAGAGGCGGATTTTGGCGCCAAAACTCCCGCCGACGTCAGCCGTGATTACTCGGATCTCGGCCGGGTCGAGCCCATAACACGCAGCGATCATCTTCTGTTGCGGGTGAGCACCTTGACACGAGGCGTAGTGGAGGAGTCGCCCGTCGTCGGTCCACATCGACGCTGCCGTTCTGGTCTCGATGGGGCACGGGGCGAGGCGCTGATTGACAAATTCGGCTTCGACCACTACCGCGCAGTCGGAGAAGTCAGCAGCGCCCTCCGTGCCACCGGACAGGCTGACCACTTCGTTCGTTCCGACATCGGGAAACAGCAGGGTCTCGTCGGTGAGTGCGTCTTCGATTCGCACGACCGCCGGCAACGGTTCGTACTCGACGATGATCGCCTCTGCAGCGTCTGCGGCTTGCGCCTCGGTCTCCGCGACTACGACGGCAATCGCCTGGCCGACGAACAACACCCGGTCGCGTGGAAATACTGGCCGGTCGGTTCCGTCGGCGTACCCCGGCATCGAGACCGGCATCATTTCCAGGTCGAGTTCAGCCCCGGTCACGACGTCGACGACCCCTGGCATCGACGCTGCACCAGACACGTCGATGCTCTTGATGTAGGCGTGTGCTTCGATCGAGGTCACGAAGTGAGCAACGAGCGCGCCGTCCAGATCGAGGTTCGCAATGAACGTGGTATCACCGCGCAGGAGGCGGGGATCCTCGACGCGCATCATGTCGACACCGTCGCGCCGGGGACGTTGGGATCGTCGAATCGGATAATGGTGTTTGTTGCTGCCATGGGGGTCTCCTCGGTGGCGATGTAGTTAGCGTGATGCCAATGCCGCGTTCAGGCGCGAGCGTCAAGAATCACTTTGAGTCGGTCGGGGGCGGCCTTGGAGGCGATCCCGTATGCCCGCTGTACGTCGCCAATGGGGAGGATGTGGCTGATGTACCGCTCGAAGACGTCGGGGTATCGCTCGTGATAGCGCTGAGCCCGGACCATGGCCTGGCGGCGGACGTGCTGCGGCGTGCGACCGGTCTGCAGGACGACGTGTTTGTCCATCATCTGGCCGAAGTCGACGGGATAGTGCCGATCGTCAGGATTGCCGAAGTAGATGATGGTGCCCTCGGGAGCGACCACCGAGATCGCGTCCTGCAAGGTGCCAACCTGGTGGCCAACCGCCTCGATGACGAGGTCGTATCGGTCGCGCTGGGCGGCCTGTTGCGACCACGCCCGGCTGATCGTTGCCTCGACGCTGTCGAGTCCGAACGTGGCAGCAGCATCGGTGCGGTCGACGAGGTCGATCCCGGTGATTGATGCCGCTCCGCGATCACGCAGCGGATGCGCGAACAGCAGCCCGATCGGGCCGAGTCCGATGATTGCAACATGACATCGCTGAGATCATCAGGAAGACGCGTCAGTGCGTGGAGGACACAGGCGAGTGGTTGCAGCGGGATGGCGATCACCTCATCCATGGTTGGATCCATCGGCGCGAGCGCTTCCGCCTCGGTCACGATGTACTGCTGGAGACCGAGGCTCTTACCGACCCAACCGACCACGCGGTCGCCGACCACGAGGTCGGAATTCGATGCGACGACGCGTCCGACGATCTCATGGAGTGACAGCCCAACCGGGCCCGGCGCCGACTCCGTTCCGCCGTCGAGGTAGCGCGCGATGTCGCTTCCGCACACTCCGCCGGTCAGGAATTCGACGATGACGCTACCGTCAGCCAGCGTCTCTGCTGAGGGTCGCGGCGTCTCGATGGCGGCGTACTGCATCGGCCCGACGAGCTGATACGACCACATCGAACCGATCGCGCGGTAGGGGTCGGTGCTCACCACAGCGACCTGAACTGATGGCGGACCGATTCGAGGCCAGCGGCGACGAGTTTCACGTCGTTGGTGACGCTGATCATCGTGCAGCCCTTCTCAGCCGCCATGTCGGCGTACGCCACTGAGGGGGTGACTGCACCCCAGTGTTTGCCGTGGGCGCGACACGCTGCGGCCACCCGGTCGACAGCGTCGATGCAACGATCGTGCATGAAGTCGCCGGTGACTCCCAA
>JBLFZD010000336.1:0-4267 GCA_047610085.1 Ilumatobacter sp.
CGTGGACCATGCGAGCTGAATCGCCAAGCCAAAAAGAAAGATCGAGGCCGCTGGTCCGGCAGCGACAAAGAGCCGGGCAACGATCCAGGTGTTCTCCAGTTCGAGGGTCGGGGCGATAATCGTGTGGTGCACGATCAGCGCTGCGCCAAACGCGAGCACCAGTCCGTCGAGGACAACCGACCGGTTCCGGCCGGGACGGCGGCATCGAAGCAATTCGTAGAAGGCCACAGCGAACACGCTGTAGCCGACGAATGACAAGAGGTCCGGGAGCAGCAGGCGGGAACGCGAGAGGTTGGCGAGGTTTGCGTTGTCGTCGCCGAAAACCCCAGCGAGGGCCCAAATGGCTCCGGCGCCAGCGAACAACACCCACGGGCGTATGACCTTTGGGCGATTGATGACCAGACCGGCGATGCCGAGCGTGAGTCCAGAAACGATCGTGATCAGATACGTGGCCGACGGGGCGACACCGATTGCGTGGAGCACAAGGAGCAGGCAGAGCCAGGCTGCTGCAGGTGCGGCCCACAAAGGCCGCTCAGTCATCGCCCGCCGCCAATGTAGGCCGACGCCAACGGAGTAGATCCGGGGCTCGATTCGGCGGTGGTGAAAATCGTCACTCTTGTCTTTCGGTCCAATCTGCAAAAACCTTGAGGAATCTCTCACCCGCCTCCTGATACCGTCGAGGAAAGAGACCACACAACGCCATGACCAATTACGACCTTCCCGTGACCGGGGCTTGGACCCAGGGTGACCCGGTCGGCCAGCGGCAATTTTTTACGTTTGCGACCGATCGTCGTTTTGCGCTTGACTCTGGCGTCACGCTGAGCGACGTTGTCGTTGCCTACGAAACCTGGGGCACGCTCGACGCCGACGGCTCGAACGCTCTGCTTTTGTGCCACGCCTGGACTGGAGACAGTCATGCGGCGGGCGAGGCCGGCAGAGGCCACGACGAAGCCGGATGGTGGAATGCCATGGTCGGTCCGGGCCTTCCGATCGATACCGACCGGTACTTCGTTGTGTGTGCCAACGTGCTGGGCGGATGCCAAGGCTCGACCGGGCCGGCATCGCTGCACCCAGACGACGGCGCTGCATACGGTTCTCGGTTCCCGGTCGTCACCATTCGTGACATGGTGCGCGCCCAGGCCCGGCTCGCTGAACATCTCGGAGTCTTCCAGTGGATGTCGGTGATCGGTGGCTCGATGGGCGGCATGCAGGCTTTGGAATGGGCAGTGATGTACCCGCGCCGGGTTCGATCGCTGGTTGCGATTGCCACGTGCATGCAGGCAACGGCGCAACAGATCGCCTGGGGTGGAATCGGGCGGCAAGCAATCAGGCTTGACCCCAAATGGAACGGCGGTGACTACTACGGCGCCGCGGTGGGGGAGGGGCCAGCTGCAGGGCTTGCAATCGCCCGCCAGATTGCGCAGGTGACCTTCCGCAGCGACAACGTTTTCACCGATCGCTTCGGCCGTGACTTTTCCGGTCGGGCCGAAAACGGTGCGGTGCTCGGCATGTGGCAGCAGTACGAGGTTGAGCGGTACCTCGAGCACCATGGCAACAAGATCGTCCGCAGGTTCGACGCGAACAGCTACCTCTCGATCGGCAAGGCCATGGACCTGCACGACGTCGCTCGAGGGCGTGGCAGTCTTGAGCAGGCGATGTCGCGGGTGCAGATCCCGACCATGGCGGTCGGCATCTGGAGCGACATGCTCTACCCGGCGTACCAGCAACGGCAGATTCATGCAGCTGTCGAAGCCAATGGCGTACCGAGCCAGTACCACGAGATCGATTCGCCGCACGGACACGATGCGTTTCTGATCAATGGTGACCAGATCGCGGCGCCGTTGGACAGATTCTTGGGCGATATCAGCAAATCGTCAGCCTGATCGGTCGATGAAGCGGTGCCCGAGGGACTCGAAGCAGAAATCTGGCGACGTGCTGCGAACGTCCTTGTCGGGCGTCGGATCGACACGGTGTGGTTCGATGATCGGGTTGCGCCCGCTGACCTCGCCGAAGCAGTAGAGCGCTGCGCGATCGTCGCGGTTCGGCGTCTTGGAAAGGTCGTGTTGATCGATACCGACGGGCCGTCACTCGGACTGCACTTTGGTATGACGGGACGTCTCGAGGTCGACGGCCGAGCACCGATTGCCGAGTTGGAGTACGCATCGGGAGCCGACCGAGCCGAATGGGACCGACTCCGGCTGTACACGGTGGGGAGCCGCACGGTCCCCGCGCTGCGAATGAATGATCCCCGGCGGTTGGGCCGATTGTCACTCGACCCCGACCTGAGTCACTTGGGTCCAGATGTGTTGTCGCTCGATGCTCGTGACCTTGCAAACCGAATCGGTCATCGTCGTGCAGCGATCAAACCGATACTTCTTGACCAAGGCGTGGTTGCTGGGCTCGGCAATCTGTGTGCTGATGAGGTGCTGTTTTGGGCGGGCATCGCACCTCTTCGGCGTGCCAGCGACCTGAGTTCGTCCGACGTGGAACGATTGGTGGAAGCATGCCGCGAACGGTTGCCGAAAATGTTGGTTGCGGGCGGCTCGACTGCGGGGGAATTGTCGCCAGCGGTTCGGTCAGCTTTGCCGCCGTGCCCGCTCGACGGAGGTCGGCTTGAGCGGGCGACGCTTGGTGGACGGACCGCGGTGTGGTGTGCGCAGCATCAGCATTGATGGTGAGCTACCAAAAATCAGGGTGTGACTCCGCAGAACCGTGGCGCGATCTCCCCAAGAGCTGGCAGACTCCCGCCTGAATGTTGTTCGGCGTCCATTTCCACGATTTTTTGCAGCCTGGGCTTCGTGGCGTGGTTCGTGCCGATGACGTCGGTGACCCCGATGCGACCCGAATCGTGTACGTCACGGTCGTGATCCTCTCGATCATCGGTGTCGCTCTGGTCGCTCTGGTCGTTTGGCTGATCAGCCGAACGCGTCCGGAATCACAGTTGTTTGCTCCGCTTGAGACAATGGCGACACGAGGCTGGCGTCGCCAGGATCCAGCCGCTCAACGTCGATCGCTTGACGAGTCACGTCCGGGCGAGGCCCGCCCGCTGCGCCGAGAGGCAGCGGAGCCCTCGGTGATGTCGGACTTTGGTGATCTCCGTCCCGTGCGTTCCTTTGATGACCTGGCGGACGGGCGGCCTGTGTTGTCTGGTGGGCCTGATGGCGACCTGGCAGAAGCGTCGCGTGCTGACCCCGACGTTGACTCTGAGGCCGGCTCCGACCTTGCTGGGTTGATGTCGGGTGCGATGTCTTCTGGTCAATCGAACAATGGCGATGAGGCAGGCGACCCCGATTCCGAAGACGAAACAGACGTTAAAGACGATGAACCCGGCCCGATCTCTCAAACAGCATCGGTTGAGATCGATGTCACCGTCGAGCAGATGCGTCCGCCGCAGGGGCCGATGGTGTCAGGCGACGGCCTTCTGCAACGCCCGAACTCCAACGGCTGACGAACCGCAGACATGACGAGCTCAAGACCCGACGAAGACGCTTCCAAAAAGGCGGACTTTGGCAGAAAGGTTGTCCGACGGATATGTCCCGCTATCGTCATCGCTCCTGCGGATGTGGCTCAGTTGGTAGAGCGTCACCTTGCCAAGGTGAAGGTCGCCGGTTCGATCCCGGTCATCCGCTCCATGAAGGCCCCGGCGTTACGCCGGGGTCTTTGTCGTTTTCGTTGGAGCCGCAACGGGTATCGACCGAGCAGATGTTTGTAAATGGCGTAGGCTGGATGGTTCCGCATCCGAGACGCTCCCGTGCGCCGCGAAAGGATTCCAGATGGCAGAAAACTCGGTACTGACTCATAGGAACGTGGGTGTACTGACAGTCGCGGCGGTCGAGGCACCTGAGGTCGTGACGTCGGCTTGGATCGACGAACAACTGGCTGACACATACAAGCGGACTGGTCTGAGTGCGGGAATTCTCGAATCGTTGGCGGGGATTGAGGCTCGCCGATGGTGGCCCGAAGGTGTCACGTTCGAACAAGCCGCAGCTCGCGCCGGCCGCAAAGCGCTCGAGGAATCAGGCATTGACCCAGCGGGCGTCGGCATGCTGATCTCTACCTCGGTGTGCAAACATCACCTTGAGCCGTCGATCGCCTGTGTTGTCCACGCCGAACTTGGCCTTGCCCCGAGCTGCTTGAACTTTGACGTTGGCAACGCATGCTTGGGCTTTATCAATGGCATGCAGATCGCCGCCGCTGCGATCGACGCCGGCTCGATCGACTATGCGCTCGTCGTTGACGGCGAAGGCAGTCGATACACGCAGCAGAC
>JBLFZD010000337.1:0-4227 GCA_047610085.1 Ilumatobacter sp.
GTCTGCTTTGACGTCGATCACTCCGCGGCTGTGATTCCGGAACACACGAAACAGGTGCGAGATCCGAACGTCGATCGACGATGGCTGGATGAGGGTGTCATCGAGCGGGTCGATGACGATGCGCCCCATGTCGAGCTGTTCACGGATGGACCGGTCAGACAGGATCACATTCGGCACGATACTCAGCCCAACCAGTCACCGTCGGACAACCGGTGTCAGACACCCGATGTCACTCGACGCGTGACTCGCTGTTGCCTTTGGGGAAGGTGAGCGCGATCATCGCTGCGGCGGCGAGATAGGCGATGCCGACGAAGGCCCAGGCCCAACGGAAATCGGAGATCTGCGGGTCGAGCGATACGTCGGCGAGGATTGTCACGATCATCGAGATCCCAAGGGCGTATCCGATCTGCTGCGTGGTTCGGATCGTCGCGTTCGCGGTGCCGAATTGAGCGGGGTTCACGTCGGACAGTCCAGCGCTCGCCCATGTTGCAATCGACAGGCCGACACCGACACCCACCACCAACCCAAGGGGCACGAACACCGTCCATACCGCTGGCTCGTCATCAAGCAGGAGGATGTAGGCAAGGTATGGGAGGCCACACAGCGCGCTCCCGCTGGCCAAAATCCAGCGGTGGCCGATGCGGTCGGCGTACCGGCCTGCCACCGGCGACACGAGCGTGGCCAAGAGCGGCGCCGGAACGAGCGCCGCACCCACAACGCTGAGTGGCTGATCCCACAGTTCTTGCAACAGCAACGAGTTGATGAGAAAGCCCGATGTAAACGCCATCGAATAGAGCGCAAGCCCAGCGTTAGTACTGGCGAACGATCGCAGCGCGAAGAGGTCGAGTTCGAGGAGCGGTTCGCTGTGGTCGCGTGACCGGCGCACGAGCATCCAGACCAGAACGAGTCCGACGGCGCCAATCGAGAGGGAGCGCAGGTCCAACACTCCCCATTCTTCTGAGCGGACGATCGCGAACATCACGAGGCCGACACCGGCGGCGCCAATCGGCACGCCAACCAGGTCGATCTTGCCGGTCGCATTCGGGTTCTTCGACTCTCGAAGGAGACGCGGCGCAAGTGCCAGCACGACAATCGACAACGGCACGTTGATCCAGAAGATCCCGCGCCACGACCAAACATCGGTGAGGAACGCGCCGAGGGCCGGGCCGACAACGGCACCGAGCGCGCCGGTCGCACCGGTGATACCGATCACGGTCGACCGCTTGTTCGGCGGAAAGTCGGGGATCACGACCGCAATTGCCGTGGCAGCAATGATGGCGCTTCCACCGCCCTGCACGACACGCGCGGCGATGAGGAATCCGACGCTCGGAGCCAACGCGCTGAGCATTGAGCCGATCATGAACGTCGCGACTCCGGGGATGAAGAGCCGTTTGCGACCGAAGCTGTCGGCGTAGCGACCGGCCACTAGGAGCAGCGCGGCGACCGTGACGTTGTAGCCCGAGATCACCCAGCCAAGGGTCGATTCCGAGACGCCGAAGTCATCGCGCATCGATGGGAACGCGACGTTGACCGCCGAAATATCGATGACCGAAAGGAAGAAGACGAGCGTGGTGACGGCGAGTGCGAGCCACGCGTTGCGATCGCCAAGCTCTCGTTCGCGCGCCTCGCTACTGCGAACCTGGCTCAGACGAGCGCTCCAACCCAGAACCCGTCGTGGTCGATGAAATCGTCCACGTCGTGCACCCGTCGTCGGTCGATAGAGATCATCGACCCAGTCTCGCGTTGTACACGCGGCTGGAGCGCATCGCGTCACCGCGTCCGGCACGCATTGTCCGACAACGGGTGTCAAACATCGGGTGTCTGACACGCACTGTCGACAATCGGTGCCCGACGTGGTCAGGGTCGGAGGCGGCGGGCGACGACCGATCGGGTGCTGTCGAAGTCGACCATGTCGACGTAGCAGCCGTACAGCACCCTCCGTCCGTGTGCCCCAAGCTCGAATCCGGTGCGGCCATGCAGGAGCCGATGGTTGTCCCACGCGATGATCTCGCCGTAGCCGACAGCGTGTTCGATCACGAAGAGTTGGCTGTCCAGCAACTCGTTCCACAGACGAACCGCTCGATACAACGCTGGAGTATCAGCGGCCCCAACGAAGGGGACGCCAACCAGGTCGGGTGCTCGCCGGACCTGCGCGTAGGCGCCATTCGAATGGAGCCGGATGAGCGGTGAACGTCCGTGCATCTCAATGTCATCGCGCACAAATGGATAAGCAAAATCAATCGACGTGAGCAACCGCCAGGCCGAAGGATCGGTTGCACGAACGTGTTCCGCAACGCCGAACCCATCAACGAAGGTGGACGCACCGCCTGCAATGCTGTCGCCCTCCACCATCATCAGTTGCACACCCGGCGCGCTTTCTCGGTAGGGGAGGTCGGTGTGGACCTGCAGCGACCGTTCGCTGTCGACCGCAGTGACCGGTTCGACGTTGGCGTCGACGGTCCAGATGAGGCCGTAGTTGGTCGGGATGATCGGCCCGACCATTTCGGCGACATCGCGCACAGCCGATTCCCCACGGCCCTCTATTTGGGCTCCGACAATGCCGACCTCGAACAACGTTTGGAGCCACCGATGTAGCGGTTCATCACGACCAAGAGCGACGCGGTCGAACCATTGCATCGATCCAAACGTGCGTGCGTCCCAGAGCCGTCGCCCGGTGGCGGGCTCCTCACTCCGATCCAATTCGGCGAGGTGATGAATCAGCCAGCTCCGGCCGATGCTCGCGAGGTGGCCATCTGAGAGGCCAACGAGCAGCCTGCCATCACGAATATCGGCGCCCTGCACAGCAAGGTCTGGTGCGATGGTCGAGATGTCAACCAAGCGTTCGTTGCTCGACGGGTTCCTGCACTGCGCACACGAACACGCGTCGCGCAGCCACAGTGCATGCAAGTCGAACGGCCGACGATCGAGGGCGACCGTCAGCACATGATCGGACGAGTTCACGATGGTCAGGTCACTCACGGTCGCCACTGTAGAAGCCGCTGGCCCGATGGCCCGATGGCGCCAGAACATGCGTGTTTGACGGCGTGCGCCCCTCGGAAGATGGGCCCATCCCCGTGTGGTCAGGCCGCAGTGACCGCGGACCGCCGTCGAACCCCACGTTCTCGTGCCCACGGCACCACCTGCTCAAGCGCGAAGAACGAGGCAAACGCAGCGCCGAACAATGGTGAGGGGAACCCGACAGCCATCGTGAGGAGGATTCCGACGTGCATGAGCCACGCGGCAGCGACCCAGACGTTGCGGCTCCGGCGACCGATCAACACCATCGGCGCCGACAGCTCGATGGCGACCCCAACGGCCGCCCCGAGGCCCAGCGCCCATTCCCGTCGAACAGCGAACTCGGCGAGGACCGGCGGGTTCCCTCCGAGGAGGTCGAGGCGAGCCGAGGAGTAAGCGATGTGATTCTGCAGCGTGTCGCCCGAGATCCAATCGAGGCCCCCGTACCGCAGCTTTGCGATGCCCGCGATCACATAGGTCACAATGGTCACCAGTCCCGCCACGGCGAGCGGCCAGCCGTAGCGGACCGACTGCTCGGTGGGGTTGTGCCGGTCCGGCTCGGCACGTCGCCGTGCGTCGAGTGACCACGCATCGGCGGCAGGCGAAGCGGCGAGGACAATCAACTGCAGAACCATCAGATTCTCAAAGTGGAGGAGTTGCCCCCACGATCCACGCAACGTTGTCAGCAGCAACACCGCTGCCGCGAACGCGATCGCATTCGGTCGATACTGCCAACCGAGCGTGGTGGCGACCCCGGATACCAGAGCCACGATGACGATGGCCCCGACAAGACCGCCTGAGAACGGAGCCGACAGCAGGGCGAGCACACCGACCCCGTCGAAGTCTTCCGCGGGCCGATCTGCAAGCGCAAGGAACACCGGGGAACGGCCGATCAGGTACGCCAGCACAAAGACACCGACCACGACACGAAACGCCGCGAGGCGCGTGGCGGGCCCTGTGGCATCGAGGACGTGCATCACGGACGCCGCACATCGCATGCCGCCCTGACCTCTCGGTCGATCAGGCTCTTCTGATCAAGCGTTCGCGCCACGGTGTCATGACGCTCGCTCGCGATCTCGATGACGACGACATCGTCAAACTCGGACCTCATCAACACTCGCTCTGCAATCTCCGCGCAACGCACGTCGCCTCGACCGACCGAAAGAGCCGCGCGGAGCCGTCCGACGACAACGAGTGGGTCGTCGCTGTCAC
>JBLFZD010000338.1:0-4207 GCA_047610085.1 Ilumatobacter sp.
GTGCCGAGTGCGTCGAGCCGTTGCCGGACCGTTGCGAGGTCATCGACCTCGACGATGACCATGTACCCGCTGTCGCCGCCTCGCCGTTCGAGATGTCTGCCAGCCGTGGTCTCCGGTTCGGTGGGGGACACGACTTCGAGGAACTGTTCGCCGATCGGAAACAGCGCATTGCGGAGACCAAATTCCGCAACGCCGGGGTCCCGGAAGCACAGCTCGACACCGAGCTCATCGGTGATCTGCTGTTCGGCTGCCTCAAGGTCGGTGGCAACCATCACGATCTGTCGAAGTCGAACCTTCATCTCTCTGCCCTTGACCGGTTCAGCGAGCCTGGTCGATGCGGCGATTGACGAGGTTTTCTAGCGCTTCTTGGCGGCCGCTGGTGGGCTGGGGGTCGAATGATTCGTCGGCCATCACACCATCATGCAGCTCCTGGAGGGTGACATTGCCGTCGAGGATCGGCTGCTCGGCATCCCAGCGGGCGTAGCGATCGGTGCGCAGGCCATCAAGTTCGTCCAGCATCGAGTCGGCAACGAGCAGCGACCGTGCCATCACGTCCATGCCACCGACGTGTCCATGGAAGATGTCGTTGCGTTCGATCGACTGGCGACGGAGCTTGGTATCGAACATCAGCCCGCCATTTTTGAATCCACCGCCGCGCAGGATCTCGAGCATGCCAAGCGACATCTGCTCGACCGAAACGGGGAACCGGTCGAGGTCCCAGCCGAGGCGGTCATCGCCGGAGTTCGCATCGATCGAGCCGAAGATGCCTTCGTTCACCGCGGTTGCAACCTCGTGATGGAAGTCATGGCCGGACAGCGTTGCGTGGTTGACCTCGATGTTGACCTTGATCTCGTTTTCGAGGCCGTACTTGCGGAGGAAGCCAGCGACCGTGGCGGAGTCGTAGTCGTACTGGTGCTTGGTCGGCTCCATCGGCTTGGGCTCGATCAACAAGGTGCCGGTGAATCCAATCGCATGCTTGTGCTCGACCACCATGTGGAGGAAGCGTGCGAGTTGGTCGAGCTCGCGGCCCATGTCGGTGTTGAGGAGGCTGTCGTAGCCCTCGCGTCCGCCCCAGAGGACGTAGTTCGAGCCGCCCAGTCGGTTCGTTGCGTTCATGCAATGCGCGACTTGCGCGGCGGCGTACTTGAACAGGTCGGGGTCAGGGTTCGTCGCTGCGCCGGACATGAAGCGTGGGTGTGAGAAGGCGTTCGTGGTGCCCCACAGCAGCTTCACGCCGGTGCGTTCCATGTGGCCTTCGGCCTCCTCGACCATCTCGTCGAGGTTGCGTGCGGTCTCGGCGAAGCTGTCGCCCGGAGGAGCGATGTCGATGTCGTGGAAGGAAAAGAACGGGGCGCCGAGCTTCTCGAAGAACTCGAACGCCGCGGTCATCTTGAGCTTGGCGGCACCCATCGGTGCCAACGACGCATCGCCGGTTCGCGAGGCCGGGTTCCACGGGCGATCCATCGTGCCAGCACCGAAGATGTCGGAACCGTCCCACGCAAACGAATGCCAGTAGCAGACACCGAATCGAAGATGCTCGGCCATCGTGCGGCCACGCACGACCCTGTCGGCGTCATACCAACGGAACGCCAGGGGATTGTCGGAGTCGGGGCCCTCGTAGGCGATGTTTTCGATGTCGGGGAAGAATGATTCGCTCATCGCTGCGGACTCTACGTTACGCGTCGAATTGGGCCATCACGATGTCGAGTTGCGGGCCGAACCCTCTTCGAACAGGTCGGTGGCAACGCGGCCAGCGTCCGCGTCTCCTTGGAACGCAGGGTCAGAGTCGTTCAGCATCCGTCCACCAAGCGGGTGTTGGGCATCGCGGAGGTCTTCTTTCCACGCTCGGAATCGTGAATGAACGGTGCCGGTTGGGCCAACCCCCTGCGCCGTTCCGTCTGGGAACAGCCGCAAGGTGAACTCGGCGCCGGTGGTGTCGTGGGCGACCCAGTATCGAGCATCACCGCGCTTCGCTGGACCGGCGCGCCATAGGATCCACGGGCCAATACGTCGCTTGTATTCGGCCGAAGGCCGATCGGGGAGATCGTCGCCGAGCGTCAATAACGACTCAGGCGCCTCGACCCATGCCGTGGCCATGATGTTGCGATCCCGGGTTGGCGTCGGCGGCAGGTCGACGGTGCGGATCGGCGTGTGGTCTTGGGGCCGCTCGTCGTACCTCACCAGCCGCGCTCGATCCATTCGTCGAGGTGCGGGCGTTCGGTGCCGATCGTGGTGTTGATGCCATGCCCGGGCAGGACGATCGTGTCATCAGGGAAGGTGAAGAGCCGGCCGGTGATCGAGTCGATGATCGAATTGAAATCAGCGTCATCGAAGCTGGTGTTGCCGGGGCCGCCGGGAAACAATGTGTCGCCGGTGAAGAGCAGCGGAGTGTCGTCGAGTGCGAACGAAATCGAACCGGGCGTGTGTCCGGGATTGTGGATTGCGTGGAGCCGTAACTTGCCAATCTCGATCACTTCGGTGTCATCGAGAAACACGTCGTAGCCGACTTCTTCGAGCTTCGGGGCGTCGAGCTTGGTGACGGCAACCTCGTAGCCGGCTTCGCGCATGGCCGGTACGGCCTGGATGTGGTCCCAATGTCCATGCGTTTCGAGCACACGGGTCACCCCGAGCGCGTCACACAATTCGAGCAACATTTCATGTTCGTTCGCCGCGTCGATCAGTACCGCCGCTCCCGACTGTTTGCATCGGACCACAAACACGTTGTTCTCGAATGGTCCGACCACGACCTTGTGGACCTCAGCGTCGGCGTTTGACCAGTGCAGCGTCTTGGTGGCATCCATGGGTTCAGTGTGCCAGCTCGGAGCGGTCAGAAACGGCCGCACGTGGCGTCACGGCTGCAGGCTCGCAGGGGTACGGTGCTCGGCGTGGCACGTCGCACGAAGATCATTGCAACCATCGGCCCAGCGAGTTCAGATGACGAAACGCTGGCGTCCATGATGCGCGCCGGCATGGATGTGGCGCGAATCTCCATTGCGCACACGCCGATTCCGACGGCGCTTGAGAAGCACCGTCGGATCCGTCGTATCGCCGATGAATTGGGCATGGTGGTGGCAACGATGATCGATCTGCCGGGTCCGATGATCCGTATTGGTCGGACGCCGCGTGAGGGTATGGAACTCGAGACCGGAGCAACGGTTGTACTCGTTGGCGGCAATGAGGAGAGTTCGGCCGAGCGGATTTATGTCGACTACTCCCACCTCATCGATGACAGCCATGTCGGTGACCGGATTTCGATCGGTGATGGCGAAGAAGTCGTGGTGGAGGTCCAGTCGGTTGGCGCCACCGAGGTCACCGCGATCGTCGTGTCGGGTGGGCCGCTCAATGGCCGCTCTGGCGTCAACATTCCGTTTGCGACCAATGACCTCGGTGCGGTGAGTGATTCTGACCGGAAGGTGGTCGATCTGTTCGTCGCTGAGGGTGTCGACATCGTTGCGGTGAGCGTTCGCAACGGTGGCGAGTTGCGCAGCCTCGGCCTTGAACCGCACCCTCGCGGGCCAATGCTGTTCGCGAAAATCGAGTCGGCGGCCGCGGTGCCCGAACTCGAGAGCATCATCAAAGCGGCGTCTGGCGTGCTCGTCGCCCGCGGCGGGCTCGGCATGGAAACACCGCAGCAAGACCTTCCGCACCTCCAGAAAAGCATCATCCGTGACTGCATCGCTGGTGGTCTGCCGGTGATCACCGCCGGGCAGATGCTCGTCTCGATGGTGACCGCTCCGACGCCGACTCGCGCCGAGGCGACCGATATCGCCAACGCCGTGTTCGACGGAACGTCGGCCGTGATGCTTTCGGCGGAGACCGCGATTGGTGACCACCCCGTGGCCACCGTTGCGATGATGGCGAGGATCGCCGAAACCGCCGACGATCGGTTTGACCACACTGCATGGGCCGAGCAGGTTGCGGCGCTGCGGATGACCAACCCCAATGACAGTGACGCCACCACGATTACCGATGCAATCACCATCGCCGCTGCTCGCGCCGTTGAGTCGGCGAACGTGAAGGCGATCCTGTGCGTCTCGGAGTCGGGTTTTACTGTCCGCTCGATGGCTCGCTTTCGCCCGAGCGCAAGAATACTTGGCTTCAGCCCGAACGAACGGACGGTCCGTCAACTCGCATCGAGCTGGGGTGTTGCTCCCGTGCTGCTCGATACCGAGAACCCGGACTACGTCGAACGCGTTCGGATGGCGGT
>JBLFZD010000339.1:0-4178 GCA_047610085.1 Ilumatobacter sp.
GCTCGGCGTCCACTTCAGATCACGCTGAACCGGGCGCGGGTCAAACCAGTGCGCTGTGCCGAGTTGATCTGCAAGAAAACGGGTGAGCGGCGGCTCGTCGGAGCGCCCGAGTACCGGCCACACGCGATCTATGACCGACCCAATCCGACGAGCGGTGCTCAGCGAAACATCACGCGGAGCGAATGGTATGCCTGCGGCGTCACAGATTCCGGCGATCAGTTCGCGTATCGGTCGAGGCTCACCGTTTGCCACCACGTAGGCCCTCCCCGCACAGGGCGCCTCCGGCCGCACCGCGTCCAGCGCAGCAACCAAGGCTGTCGACGCGTTGTCGATGTAGGTGGTGTCAACCAATGCACGCCCGCCACCGACAAGAGCAAGGCGGCCCGCAGCTGAGCGCTCGACGATCCGCCCGACGAGCTGGATGTCGCCTGGGCCCCACACCAGGTGAGGGCGGATCACGACGACACCCATGTCATGGTCATTGGCGCCCAACGCTCTGACTTCCGCGATTGCCTTGGTTTGGGAGTACCAGGAGTTCCCGTGTTCGAGGAGCGCAGCATCTGCTCCACCGCCAATGATCGCCGTCCCATCGTGAGCCACCGATGGTGTCGACACGTGCACAACCCGGTCAATGCCATGGGACCGTGCAGCATCGAGCACATGCTGTGTGCCATCGATGTTGACCGAGGCGTACTCGCTTCGCGGTCCGATCACCCCGACCTTGGCCGCGAGATGAACCACCGCATCGCAACCACTCATCGCCGCGTGTACATCAGACGCTTTGGAAACGTCACCAAGCCGCTGGTCGACCTGCAGGTCGAGGACTGCAGCGGCGTTTCGCTGAAATGCGACGACCTGGTCACCGCGACTCGTCAAAAGGTCGGCGACAGCGGCTCCAATCAGGCTCGATGCACCGGTGACAAAGATTCGCACCGTCAGCTTCCTCCACGACGCCGAAGCCGATGAAACACACCGGCAACGGAACGCTTCGGCGTCTCTCCGGCGAGTACACCCGACGCCCAAACGGCCACAGCCACCCGGTCGATTTTTGCGTTATGGCGAATGTCGACCGGCATCTGATGCATCACCAGAACCGCCGCGACCGAACCCGATACAGCGGACCGCACCAACGTGGTGCTCTCGCAGTCGGCCAAGCCTTCGGCAACGTCGTCGCGTTCGAGAACCACCACCAGTTGCTGGCATCCCTTGGGACCCACACCAACGGCCGCGACTCGACCTGGCGTCGCGTGACCTGCGGGTGCCAGCCTCCGTTCAACAACTCGCTCGACCGGCACCGGCGTGACGGGACCATCAGCGGTGTCGATGACATGCACCGACCGACCCTCGACCCAAAGGCGCCCCTGCGCATCGAGATGGCCGACATCGCCGGAACGATGCCACCCACCGCCGGGCCGCGCCTGCCGCTGAATTTGCCACCGCCCGAGGTACCCGTCGGAGACCCAAGGCGCTCGGACGAGTATCTCACCCATCGTTCCCTCGGCGACAGCATTGGGAACGCCGTCTGCGGCGGCAAACCCGAGCGGAGCGATTACAACCTCAGCCCCAACAACGGGTGGACCCACACATACCCCGGGCGCTTCGCCAAGCGCTTCGGCAGCGTCGATCCCGACAAGATCGATATCTGCAACCGGGAGCGCCTCGGTCATGCCATAGGGCGTGTGAATCGAGGCGTTCGGTGCCAACGCAGCGACGGCATGCAACGTTTCAGCCGGCACGGGAGCGCCAGCACTAAAGACCAGCCGAAGTTCGGCGATGCCGGGCAACGTCTCCCGCTGAGCGGTCAGCACGACGTTCGCAAGCGCAGCAGGAGACGCAAAGGTCATCGTTGCGCCAATTTCACTGCATGCTTCATCGAGCGCCGCTGCAGTGAGCTCCCCGGGGGTCGTGACATTGCAATCGGTCAAAGCCGTCGGGACCCCGAGTGCCGGACCGTATAACGCGAATGGAGCGAACGCCGCAACCAATCGGTCGATCGACGTGATCGAGTACGTCGCCGCCAGCGCGTCGCGCTGAGCGCTCAACTGACCGTGGGTGTAGCGCACACCTTTGGCTGGCCCGGTTGCGCCCGAGGTGAACAACACCGCTGCGGCCTGGTCAGGCGCAGCCTCCGGCGGCAAATCGTTCGAGGACATTTCCTCGGCGCGGGCCATGAGCTCGGCGACGTCGACATGGGTTGATCGAGGCGCCCAACGAAGCGTTGCAATAGCAGCACGAGCCTGCTTTGGACCGATCGTCCACGACGGACGGGTCGAGGCAACGGCTGCCCCAAGGCCCCGCAGCCCGAGCCCACGGTCGGCAACGACAGTGACACCGCCGGCCCGCCACACGCCGTAGACGGCCACCAGGAGGTCGATTCCGGGCGGCGTGAGCATTGCCACGCGGTCACCTGTCACCAATCCCTGGGAGCGCAGCGCTGCAGCAACACCGTCGATGCGGCGAGCGAGCGCAGCAAAGTCCAGTGAGGTGCGAGCTGCCAGGTCCGCAATGGCCACCGTTTGGTCGTCATCTCGGCGCCGATTGATCGCGGTAAACAGTGAGTCGGTTGCGGCGGCGGTACAGGGTCGTTCCTCGGCATCAACCATCCGGCCAAGGTCGTCAAGCCAGTCATCGACCACACTGGCGACGTCGGCCTCAACCATCACGAGATGGTTGGCCGCTTCGAAGCGATGCAATTCACTGTTCGGGAATTTCCCGGTGAGGTCAGCGGCGAAGTCATCGTCGAACACGATGTCGCGGGCTCCCCACGCCAGTAAGACTGGCGCCTCGATAGTGCTGAGACGGCCGGACACGTCCTCGAGTACCTCCTGCGACGGATGCGTAGAGGTGAGCGGAACATCGCCGACGAAGTCGGCAATTGCTACACGGTGCGCAGCCTGGCGATACGGAGCCCGGAACGCAATCCGATCGACCTTGGTAATCCGGCGACCCGACAGGCGCACGGTGCCTTCCACGAAACCGTTGGTGCGACGACAGACAACGTCGCGCAGCGCGGCCGAGGCGGCGAGCCGGATAATTTTGGGTGCACCCCGCCCCTGGGGGACACCGATGCCGGTGTTACAAAGCACCATTCCAGCGAGGCGATCGGTGTGCCCGACCGCCCAGCCCATAGCAATCGCTCCGCCCCAGTCATGTGCTGCGAGCACGATGGGAGCCTCACCGAGGTCGAGCGCGTCGATGAGGTCACCGAGGTCACCCACGCGGTCTTCATACCGGCGCATGCCGGTACGTTCGCTATAGCCCATACCAAGCTGGTCAATCGCGATCACGCGATGGCGCCCAGCAAATTTGGCCAGGAATGTCTTCCAGGCGTAGCCCCACGTCGGGTTGCCATGGACGCATACGATGGTCACAGCATTAGGGTCGTCGCTGTCGGGCATGCCCGTGTCGAGGACGTGCCACCGATGGGTGTCACCGTCGTGGTTGGCGACGTCAAGCACCCGCGACCAGCCGGGGTTGATCCCCCATGCTCGCCACGTCGCCCCGTCCGGTAGATCGGGGGTCGACTTCACCAGACTATTTCGGTGAAGCTCGTGTTCAGCCCTGAGCCAATGCCCATGCAGAGCACTCGCTCGCCCCGTTTGAAGCCGCTTTGGGCCGACGCCAGCGTGATGGGGATGGCGGCGGGGCCACAGTTGCCGAACTGCGGAAACGTTCGTGGGCAGCGGTCGGGGTCGATTCCGAGACGCTCACACATGAGATCGGTGTGGCGTTGACTGACCTGGTGCACGATGTAGTGATCCATGCCGACTTCCCAGTCAAAGGCATGCCCGCTGTTCTTCCAAGCCGCCTCTGCCAGGTCGAGGCCGGCGATCATCAAGCCGTGGGAGTCGGTCTGCATCTGATCGAGCGTGCCAATACACAGATCGTTGTGTTCGGTACCACTTCGAGCAATTCCGCCAACGAGTCGGTGCGCATCGGGGTGTTTGTCCATCCGGCAAAGCACGGCGGCCGCAGCGCCCGAGCCGAGCGTGAGCGAAGCAAACTCCGCGAACACGTCATTAGCAGTTGCATCAGGCTGTTGGAGACGCTTGATCGTTGTCTGCTGCGTGTATCGACTGCCTTCGCCGTCAACGACGAGCGCATAGTCGATCGAGCCGGCGTCGATCGCAGCGGCGGCGATCTGCATGCCATTGATAAAGCCCAAGCATGCGTTGCCA
>JBLFZD010000340.1:0-4171 GCA_047610085.1 Ilumatobacter sp.
CTGGCGTCGTCATCGAGCTGGGCGCTGGCAGTTCGGCCACGGTCGTCGAAACCCGCATCGGTGTCGGAGCTGAGTTCGGCGGCTCCAATATCCGCACGACCATCACCCTCGGCGACGATGCTTCACTCGAGCACGTGCTCCTGCAGAACGTGCCAGCAAGCCACGTGCACCTCAGCAACATCGATGTCACGCAGGGAGCCAACAGCAAGTTCCTGGCTCGTTCGTTCAACCTCGGCGCGTCGTACGGCCGAGTTGCGTACCGCGTCGATCTCGCTGGGCCCGGCGCCCACGCCGATCTCTCAGGCCTGTTCTTCGGTTTCGGTGACCAAGTCCTCGACCAGCAGATCAACGTCGTCCACTCGGCCAAAAACTGCACGAGCCGCCAGACCTACCGCGGCGTCCTCGACGACGCCAGCACCGGAATATTCAACGGAGGCATCGACGTGCTTCCGGGTGCCGACGGCACCGATGCAGAACAGTCGAACAAAAACCTGATTCTCTCCGATCGTGCCGAGGTCAACACTCAGCCACGGCTCGAGATCCTCGCCGACGAAGTTGCCTGCAAGCACGGTGCCACCGTTGGCCAGCTCGACGAATCAGCGATGTACTACATGCGTTCACGGGGCATTCCGGCTGTCGAGGCTCGCCGGCTGCTGATCAACGGCTTCGCCGACCAGGTCGTCGACGAAGTCAGTATCGAATCGGTGCGCACGTGGATCAACCAGCGGCTCGGACACGATGATGTCTGATCAGACCGTCAGCGTCGGCAAGACCAAGGGCTTCACGCTGCCTCGCGCAGTCGATGCCACGATCGTGCCAGCCGGTCAGGCAATCACCCTTCCAGCGGGTGACCGGGTGACGTTGCTCCAGGCGCTCGGGGCGACCGCCACGGTCACGACCAGCGCCGGTGAAATGGCTCGTTTGAGCCGGCAAGACTCGATCGATTTCGGATTCATTGCCGCTCCGGACGTCGAGGCCGTTACAAGCGCCGGGCCGTTCAGTATCGACCGCGTCTGGGAAGCGGCTGCGACCGTCTTCGACCCGGAGATCCCGGTCGACATTGTTGAGCTCGGCCTGGTGTATCGCGTCGACGCCGAACAACTCGACGGGGGCGGTTGGCACGTAGACATCGATATGTCCGTCACCGCCCCGTTCTGCGGCATGGGCGACATTCTCCGCCTTGACCTGCGCGACGCGGTTGCCGCCATCAACGATGTCAAAACGGTTGAAGTGGCGCTGGTTTTCGACCCGCCATGGGACGCCTCGCGTCTTTCTACTGTCGCCCGCCTCGAACTCGGAATGATGTAGCCCCCAGAGAGCAAGAGAACTCTTGCTCTCAGACGGTCAGACGGTCTAGCGGCCCTGCAGTGTTCCGTCAGCGGTTGCGAGCGCAGCTCGGATTCCCAGTCCGCGTGCGGCCTCCACATTGTGAATTTGGTCGTCGACGAAGAGGACTGATCTCGTGAGGCATTGTTCACTGACGGCACAAAATGCACGGGGGTCTGGTTTGACGGCGCCGATGTCATCAGAGACGACGATCCGGTTGAATCTGTCTGTAATGCCGAACCGTGCAATGCGTTCATGGAGCCAACGGCTCCGGTGATTCGAGAGCAGCCACACCTCGCCCGGAAACGTGTTCGCTCGTGTCCAGAGTGGGCCTCGCTCGTACCGTGACTCGAGTTCATGCCGCAGCGCGCTCGGAGACTCTGACCGCGCAAGCTGCTTCCACATGGATGCCTCGTCGAGGTGTCCGGTCCAAAACGGTGTTCTGAGTTCACGTTGCCAGCGATGCTGGAGCGACTGACCGCCTTCTCCGGTGCGCTCTCCAACGTCATAGAGGAACGCTTCGAGGGGCTTGTTGAAGAGGACGCCCTGCACGTCGAGCACCAGCAGGTCGACGCCATCCACGAGCCTGTCCGTTGCGGTGATCACGGCAAACCCAGGTTCGCGTGTGCGGCGATTTCGTCGACGATGCTTTGGGTGATGTCGGGGGCAACGTGTGCGTCGATTCGCGCGATGTGCTCGTCCGCAGCGGTGCGCAACAGATGCTCCTGGATCGTTCGAATGGCACCGACCCGTTCGACATGACGCTGGCCATCCCGATGCGGTTCCGTACCGCGGCGTTGATCGAGATGGTGTCGGTGCCGTTCAATGTCGTCGACTGCGACAAGGCGTTCAACCACGATCGGCCGGGCCGGATGATTGGCGAGTTGGTGGGTGACCTCGCCAGGGACCAAGTGCACGCCCTCGAGAATCATCGGGCGGTTTTCCGTGGCGAGACGTGCAGCAACAGTGACAGCAGCATGGCCGACGGCAGAGCATTGACGGTCAAAATCAACCAAGCCTCTCGCAGCCGAGTCGCCAATGAGCTCGAAGGATGAACGGTGGAGCTCGGGGAGCACGGCGGCAGGAACAACAAGTCGCAACACTTCGCGGATGGAGTCGGTGGTGATGACTCGGGTGATGTCGAGACGCACGGCAAGGCGGGTGGCCAGTGTGCTTTTACCAACGCCGGGGGCCCCGGCAAGGACCACGATGATTGGCCGCCCGGACCGTTTGGCGTTGCGCCAGGCCATCCATCGGTCGGCGGTGTCGGTATCGACCGCATCGTCGTTGAGTGTGATGCGGGTGATCTCCACGAGTTCGTCGGCCGTCACGTGACGGCGATCGTGATGGAGGAGGCGCGCCTGGATGATCGACGCAAGGCGGTAAGCCTCTTCGGTCGGGATACCGGTGGCAAGGATGCTCGTTGCCATGATTCCTCGTGAGTACGGGAGCGCCTCGCCGCAGCGGTTGTGGACGACGATGCGCGAGTCGGATTCGATGTGGTCGACGGGCATGGTTGCTTTCCTGGCCGCAATTTCCGACCGGTCGTGTCTCCTCGGAAACCTATAATACAACAGATAGCTTGTACTATGTCTATTACGCCTTCGCCATCAGCCGCAGCTGTAATCCGTCATCCGGGATACACGCAGACCGAAAAGGACCGCTATGAACCGATCCCTCCTCGACCAGCTCCAGCAAATGCGGAGCTTTCCATCGATCACGATCCTGATGAACACCACACCGAGTGCGATGCTCAACGACGATGAGCAGGCGAGTGCTCGGCGGCTGATTGACGCGGCAAGCCAACGGTTGTCCAAACTCGATGGAGTCGACCCTGGCGTCTTCGTTGCCCGCATGAATGAGCTCCTCGCTACCTGTTCGGACGAGCGAGCAGGGCATGCCCTCGCCATGTGCGTGTCGAGTGACCACAGTGTTGTTGTCACGTTGGGCAGCGCCGTGGACGAGCGAGTCGTGATCGACGAGACATTTGCTACCCGCGATCTCGTTGCGGACCTCCACAGAACAGCTGTGTATGGCGTTCTGACTGTCAGCGACGCGCAGGTGCGGGCCTTCCTCGGTGACAGACAGCGCCTCGTTGAGCAGCGCTCGGGGCAGTGGCCGCTGCAGCGGCCCGATGACACCAGCAACACCATCTGGTTACAGCAGGTTGATGCTGCCGTTCGTGCCCTGCACCTCGAGAACCCGATACCCGTCGTGACCGCTGGGGTCGACCGTTCCACCAGCAGGTGGATCGATGCCGAGGCGTTCGACGTTGTCGGGCACATCGGCGGGAACCACGACCGAACGGCTGCGTCGGAGCTGCACACGCTGGTGTGGCCCGTGGTGCTCGACTGGAAAGCGCTCCGACAGGACCGGGCGCTCAAACAGCTCGACCAGGCGCGTTCCGCCAAACGTTACGCCTCGGGCGTGGATGAGATCTGGCCGCTCGCAAGCGAAGGGCGTGTCGATCTCCTCGTGGTTGAAGACGACTATGCGTTGTCGGCGCGCATCGACAACAACGGCCATCTGCATCCAACAGAGGATCGAGACCGCGACGTTGTCGACGATGTCGTCGACGAGATCATTGAAGCCGTCATCCAGAACGGTGGACACACCACCTTTGTCGGGCCGTCAACTCTCGACCAACACGGATCCATGGCCGCAGTGCTGCGGTTCTGAATCTGGAGTCGCATGCGATCGGGTGCGACGGGCGTGACTACCCAGTCAGCGGCCAATCATCCCACCGGCCAACGAACCCGGATCGTTCTGATGATCGGGGTGGTCGCAGTCCTTGTTTGGCCGGTCGTAGTGAACTCGGACGATTACCCACTGTCGACCTATCCGA
>JBLFZD010000341.1:0-4151 GCA_047610085.1 Ilumatobacter sp.
TCGAAGCGAGCCGCGCCGCAACACGCGTAGCCACCGCCGTGGGCAAACAACATCTGCAGATCAGGAAGCCGGTCGACGATGCCGCCGTGGATGATCGACGCAATAGCGATGGTCGTCTCGGTGGGATTCGCGATGGAGTTGTGCAGGTGATAGCGGGGGAGATGCGCTTCGAGTCGGCGGTCCGATGGATGGAAGAACACCAACGCCCCGAGTTCCTGGGCCGCTTCGAGCACGGGAAACAGATGCGGCTCGTCCCAGTTGGCACCGTCGACGTGCGTGCCGACGCAGGCGCCGATCATGCCGTCGATGGCCATCACCCGTTCCAGCTCGGCAATCGCCCGGCCGGGGTCTTGCATCGGGAGTGCGCCGTAGCCCGCAAACCGAGTGGGCCACCGCTCGATGAACCCGGCGATCTCGTCGTTCACCGACCTGGATGCCTCCACGGCGTTATCCGGATCTAGATAGTGGCGAAAGAAAATCGGGTTGAGCGACAACACCTGAACGTCGACGCCCATCTCGTCCATCCGCTCGAGACGACGCTCGATCGACTCGTAATGCGCCTTGCCACCCATGCCTTCCCGCCGCTCCCCGGTGACGACGACCGGGCGACCGAGGTCGTCGCGCTCGATCTCGGATCCGAACCACGCTTCGCCGTTCTCGGCAGCGGCAATCGCCGACCGCGGAAGTAAGTGCGCGTGGACATCAATGACCTTGCTCCTGGCGGCGCTCATGTCGGCACCTCGGTCGAGTTCGAATCTGGATGAACCCACCCCTCGGCTTCAAGTTGATCGATCGCTTCCAGCATGCACGTGACGCCATAGGTCAGCACTCGTGCGCCCGCGGGGTTGACGGCCACCATTAACGCCTCGGCGATCTCTTCCGGGTGGGCGCCGAGCAGCAGCGCCTTCTTGATGTGGGCGGTGAGATGGGGCTGATTGTGCGGGTTCGACCCGAGCACCGCTAATGCAACGATGTGGAACAGCTCGTGGCCTTTTTCATCGAAGCGGCCCGGGCGACGACGGATGATGTCGTCGAGCTGCAGCATCGTCTCGACGTAGTCGGGAAATCGCTCTGCGATCCACCCGTGCGCGGGGTATTGCTTGCCGCGCCGCTGCGCAAACTCTGCGGCGAGCGACGTCTGCGCGGCGGTGTCACCCATCTGTGTCACCCATCTGTCTCAATCATGCGTGTCGGGAATCCGGTCGAGTCAAGCGAGTAGCCCGGTGAGGTTGCTCGACAGGATCTTCCAACACTGCTCGTCGGTGAGATGGGGGTGGGAACGAATGAACGTGACCGGATCTGGTTCGCCCATGTCGGCGGGGTAGTCGCTGCCCAGCACGATGCGATCGATGCCCGCCAAGTCGATGATCTGGTCAAGCGTGCGATGGCCGTGAACGAGTGAGTCGAAGTACAGGCCCCGCAGGTAGTCGGACGGGAGCTGCTCGATACCCTGTGACTCCGCCCGGATTGAGCATCCGTGGTCCATGCGAGCGATGCCGAGGCAGCCGTAGCCACCACCGTGGGCGAAGCACAGTTTGAGATCGCCAAGTCTGTCGAGAACGCCACCGAAGATCAGGCTGGCCATCGCGATCGTCGTTTCGAGCGGGTTGCCGATCAGATTCTTGAGGTGATAATTCTGCAAGAACGGCGCGGCCCGGCCGCGCGCAGGGTGGACGAAAAGCAGCGCCCCGAGATCTTGGGCGGCTTCGAGTACTGGGAACAGTTCTCGTGCGTCCCAGTCGAGGCCATCGATGTTGGTGCCGACGATCGCACCATCGAAGCCGAGATCGCGAACACAACGCTCCAACTCGTTGACCGAGGCCTGCGGGTCTTGCAACGGGAGGAACGCCAAGCCTCTGAATCGGTCGGGATACTGCGCGACGACGTCCGCGATGTCGTCATTGGTTTCGGTTGCCAGGAGTCGGGCGTCGGCAGCCGGCGTGGTGTACCAAATCATCGAAGGACTCAACGACAACATGTGCACGTCGACGCCGATCGCGTCCATCGAAGCCACCCGTTCGGCGGGCGTTTCGAGCGGCGTCGGCCACGGCAAGGCGAAGGGAGCCTTCCCGCCGACAGAACTGGTGAATTTACCGTTCGCGTCACGGCCGAACTCGATCCCGTACTGACGCCCGCCACGTTCGACCGCGGCGGCGAGGCGCGTCGGCACGATGTGACTATGGACGTCGATCACGCGACCGGCGGTATCGATACTCATCTACTTGCCTCCTCCAGATGTCAGTCCTGCGACGACGTACTTCTCGACCCGTGAGTAGATCAAGATGAACGGAAGCACGGTGAGGATGGCGAACGCGGCTTCGGCCGGGAAGTTCGAAATGCCTTCGCTTTGGCCCAATTTGAACAGTGCGAACGGCAGTGTTCGAGTGTCGGGCGAGGTGGTGAGCACTAAGACGAGGGTGAATTCGTTCCACGCTTCACGGAACGAGAGCACGGCGATGGTGATCAGTGCGGGAGAGGCCAGCGGCATCACGATGTAACGCAATCGAGTGAAGAGCGAGGCGCCGTCGACTGCCGCGGCCTCCTCGATTTCGCGTGGGATCTGCTGGAAGAACCCGACCATCAACCAGACGGCCAACGGAATCAGCGTGCCGGCGTAGACGACGATCAGGGTGAGACGTCGGTCGAGTGCGCCAAGGGTGACAGCGAGTCGATACAAAGGCACGAGGACCCCGATGCTCGGCACGAGCCGCGGCAGCAAGGTGAACAGCAGAATGAGGTTACGACCGCGGAAGTTGAATCGGGCGAACGCGTAGGCCGCGGGAACACCGACGATGATCGTGAGGATCGTCGTGCCGATGCCGACGATCACGCTGTTCGTGAACGCTGAGGTGAAGGTCGGATCCGAAATGACTTCTCGGTACGCGTCCAGGTTCGGCTCGTCAGGGATTAACCCGAGGTCGGAAAAGGTTTCGACGCGGGTTTTTAACGACACCGACAACGTGACCAGGAACGGAAGGAATGTCCAGAGGCCGAGCAGCGTGAGTGGCAGACCGATTCTGATCCGACGGAAAAACTTGCTGAGGCTCGACCGTTGGTCTCCCACGGGCTGAGCCGTTGCGGCGGGGGAAGGCGTGGAAACCACAGCCATCAGCCCGGCACCTGGAATCGGCGCGACACTCGTACGTAGAGCAGCGTCAGCAATGCGTTGAGGACCAAAATGACCGTCGCCATCGCCAAAGCCTGGTTGAACTCAAGTCGTCGGAAGGCGGTGTTGTAGAGCTCCATTGCCAAGGTGGTCGTTGACCCGAGCGGCCCACCCCCAGTGAGGGCGAGCACCACACCGAGTCCGGTAAGCGTCGAATAGCTGAGCCACACTGTGCTCACAACGATCTGTGGCGCCAGCAGCGGGATGGTGACGTGGCGCGCCCGTTTCCACGGTGACGCGCCGTCGACGAGCGCAGCGTCGAAGTAGGACTTGTCAATTGTCATCAGGCCTCCGAGGAGCAACAAAATGGTGAGCGGCAGGTCGGTCCATACCTGGCTGAAGATCACGACGACCATCGACCACCGAGTGTCGGCCAACCATGCGGGGCCTTCGATCCCGATGTAGCCCAGCCAGTTGTTGATGACGCCAAGGTCGCCGTTGAAGATCAGCCGGAACATAACGGCGGCTGCGACGTTGGAGATGAGGTACGGGGCGAGCGTTGCGGCACGCATCCAGCGCAAGCCGCCGACAGCGCGAAACAATGCGAAGGAGAAGAACAGGCCCAATGTCAAGCCGACGACGAGGCTGCCTCCGACGAAGATCGCCGTGCGCCAGAGCGCGGCATAGAAGTCGCCGTCGTTGAAGAGGTCTGAATAATTCTGGAAACCGACCCACTCTTCGGGAAGGCCAATTTCGTCGGCCCGGAACAGGCTCTGGTAGATGCCAGCGAGCACCGGATAGGCCAGGACCGCGCTGACCACCAGCACCGCGGGAAACGAGAACATGTAGGGCGTCAACTTGCCCTGGCCGATCATCGCGGGCTGAGCAGCCGACTCCTTGGGCGACTTGGGCGACTTCGAACGTGGCGAGCGAAAGAGCAGCTTGCGCGTGAGGCTCGGCCGTTTGGCCTGTGTCTCCGGTTCGATTGTTGGGGTCATTACTTACGCGTCCTTGGCTGCCGTCGGGCTGTGCTGGGCCTGCGCAA